>JAHFQC010000058.1 GCA_023259375.1 Alphaproteobacteria bacterium | reverse complement strand
GAGATCAGGCTCTTGGCTTTGCGAGCAAGAAAATCGAGATCGGCGCTAAGAACCGGATCGCCGGCTTTGACGGATTGGCCTTCGCGCGCCAGCGCCTTAAAACCCTCACCTTTAAGTGCCACCGTTTCGAGTCCGACATGGGTCAGGATCTCGAGACCGTCGCTGGTGCGAACAGTGAAGGCATGCGCGGCAAGGGTCGCGATCACGCCGTCGCATGGCGCCACAATACGTCCGTCGGTGGGATCGATGGCGACGCCGTCGCCCAAGACTTTTTCGGCAAAGACCGGATCGGGCACCTCGCCAAGCGGGGCTACCCATCCCGCCATCGGCGCCAACACCGTGACCATGACTACTCCTTGAGCAAAGGCTGAACCCAATCGATCATCCAGACCGGATCGACCTTGCGGCGTGCAAAATTGAGGCAGATGTCGTGAATACCGGCCTGCGGCGCCCACGTGGCACGGATTGTTTTGTAGTCCCGCGTCTTCGGCAACTTCACCATGGCCAGTACCGGGCCGTTGCAATCGTCACGACGAATTTCGAGCTGACCACCGCGCGCCGCTTTGGAATCGAGCGGGATTTTGGTGATGTCGTGCATGAGCTGAAAATTGAACGGCAGCGGCGCTACGGAAACGTCAATCCCCCTCCAGGCAGCGAGATCTGCATGACGATAGATCCAGCACGGGTGCATGACATTGACCATAGAGACGGTGCCGTCACGGCTTCGCTGCGCCAGCGGTAGATCGTTGGTGCACTGATCCATGGTCCACGAGGTGCGGCGCAGAATGGACACCCCATCAAGACGCACCGACGCGATCGGACCGATCCGTTTGCCGTCTGCAAAGGTCGCGGCTTTCACAGTCACCGGCATCGCAGTTTCGAGCGGAGTCGCATAGGCCTGCGAATTCGCTGCGGGATCGGAACCATCCAGCGTATAACGAAGCATGCCGAACTTGACCTGATTGCTGAGCGTTACGCGCGCGCCGGAAGATGTGGGCTCCGCCGCGATATCGACCGCGAATACGGCTGGCGCATACGGAACACCGAACGCAGCGTAGCGGTCGAACTGAGCCGGCAAGCGCGCGAGAAAGCCGTTCCAATCATGCTCCGTCGACCAGCCGGTTTCTGCCAACGCGGCGGCGCGCGGAAATACGGCGCGGAACATCGCTTGTGGGGTTGGCATGTGCTCGGTCCAGGCGTTCGCCTGCACGCCAAGGAGGTGCTTTTCCAATGCGCCTTTCGGAGCGGGATCGAGCGCATAGACGTCGCGCAGCGGAATTTCGGGACCACGACAGGTCGGCTCGCCGGGACGCTGTGCCTGGCAATAGTCGAGGTAATAGGTCGGCGCCGGCGACAGCACGACATCGTGGCCGAGATTGGCCGCCTCGCTCGCGCTTTCGACCGTGCGCCAGCTCATCACCACTGCGTCGGGCGAGGGATGGCCTTCGAGGATCTCGTCCCAGCCGATCGGGCGACGGCCGTTGGCCACAAGGAACCGGCCGATGCGGTCGGTGAAATAGCCCTGCAACGCCTTGGTGTCCGACACACCGAGCACCCGCATCCGCTTTTGCACTTCCGGAGACGCGTCCCATTGGTCCTTGGGTGCTTCATCGCCGCCGATGTGGATATAAGGCGACGGAAACAGCGCCATCACTTCGGTAAGAACATCCTCGAGGAACGCAAACGTCGTGTCGTTCACATTATAGAGATAGGGAAAGACGCCCCAATCGCCGGAAGGGCCTTGGGGAATTCGCTTCGTCGAACCGAGCTGCGGATAGGCAGCGATCGCCGCCAGCGCGTGGCCAGGCATCTCGATTTCCGGCACGATGGTGATGTTGCGCGCCTTAGCATAGGCGACGATGTCACGGATTTCCGCTTGCGTGTAATAGCCGCCGTAGCGCCCCTCCCGAGCATTGACCCGGAACGCGCCAACCTTCGTCAAACGCGGATATTTCTTGATCTCGATGCGCCAGCCCTGATCGTCGGCCAGATGCCAATGCAACACATTCAGTTTGTGCCACGCCATCGTGTCGATGAGCGTTTTTACCGCCGCAGGCGGCTGGAAGTGGCGGACCGAATCGAGCATCAGCCCGCGCCAGGCAAAGCGCGGCGCATCGTCGATGGTCACTGCCGGAATATCGACTTCGCCCGCGGCACCGCTCCGCTGCGTCGCCAGCTGAAACAGTGTCGCCGCGCCATAGAGGAACCCCGCGTCGCTAGCCGCTTCGATCGTGATGCCGGACGGGGTGACGGTAAGGCGGTAGCCTTCGCCCGCGGGCGCCGCAACGCGGCGAAAGACAATGGCGGAGCCGGAGGCCGTACCTGACAGCGTCAAGCCGCGTCCTTTGTCGATCCATGCCCGCAGCCGGTCGGCTGCAGCGGCACAACCCGCATCATTCGTCCCGGTACAGATGATCGGTGTTTGCGCCGCGAGCTGAAACGCACCCGGCTCCCGCGCTAGAGAACGCGGCCAGGGGATCAGACTCAAATCGGCAGCCGAGGCACCGACGAACGGCAGCACGGCAAGAACGACTGCCGTCAATCGCAAGCGGAAAAGCATTGTGGCGGGTCGCGTCGAAACAAAAACCACTCTATCGGCGCCCCCCAAAGCTGCAAAGCGCAAAAACCGCATGCCAGCGCATAAAGCACTCGCCCGTCTCACAAAAACATCGGATAGTGCACGGTGTACGAGCACGAGCAACACCGGATGAACGCGTTCCAAACCGCAGTCGCACTGCACCGGCAGGGGCGCCTCGACGAGGCCGAGCAGTACTATCGCGCCGCCTTGATAGCGTTCCCGAACGAGCCGGAAGTGTTGTACGGGTTGGGGCTCGTGTGCAGCCAGACCGAGCGGATGGACGAGGCCGTCTACCGCTTCGAGCAGGTGCTCGCCGCAAAGCCCGAACACGCCGGTGCGCTGATGGGCCTTGGCGAGGCGCTGGAGGCGAGCGGGCGGCAGGAAGTGGCCTGCGCCGTGATCGAGCGGCTGATCGCGGCCGACCCGCGCCATGCCGCAGCCCATTGCACTCTCGGACGGATTTTGAAGCAGCTCGGCCGCTTCGACGAATCTCGCGAGGCGTTTGCCCGTGCCGTTGCGCTCGACCCGGATAATCCGACCTTTCATTACATGCTGGCCGAGAGCGCCCGGTTTACGGCCGACGATCCGCGATTGGTCGCCTTGGAAGCACTGACGCGCGATGAGCAGCGTTTCTCCGGCCGCCAGCGTGCCGAACTCCATTTCGCGCTGTTCAAGGCCTATGATGAGCTGGAAAGGTGCGACGACGCCTTCGCGCATCTGGCGGAAGGAAACCGGATCTATCGCGCGCAGGTGCCGTATGAGGAAGACGGGGTCAATGCGTTCTTCCGCGGCTTGAAAGAGACCTATACGGCGGAAGCGATGGCGCCGTTCGCTGGCGCGGGCCATCCGAGCGATGTGCCGATATTCGTGGTCGGTATGCCGCGCTCGGGAACGACGCTGGTGGAGCAGATTCTTGCCAGCCATCCCGACGTGTACGGCGCCGGCGAACTGCAATACGTACGGGACCTGATTCACGGTGATTTCGCCGGCCCCGATTATCCCGCCGGGCTGACTGAACTTGGTGCGGAAGGTCTCAGGCGTTTTGGGGGCTATTACACCGTCAGATTGGCGGCGCTGGCACCTGGAGCAAAGCGCATCGTCGACAAACTGCCGGCCAACTTCCGCCATTTGGGACTTTTGCATCTGGCGATGCCGCGAGCACGGCTCATTCATGTCGTGCGCGATGCACGCGACACCTGTTTTTCGTGCTACACGCAGCTTTTCGCCAGCGGGCTCAACTATGCCTACGATCTCGGCGAACTTGGACGCTATTACCGCGCTACGGAAGCGCTGATGGCGCATTGGCAGTCTGTGCTGCCGCCGGGCGCGCTGCTGCGTATCCGCTACGAAGACCTGATCGGCGATTTCGAAACCGAAGCCCGCCGGCTGATCGCTTTTTGCGGGCTCGACTGGAACGAGGCGTGCCGGCGCTTTTACGAAACGCGGCGCGCGGTCAGGACCAAGAGCGAATTCCAGGTGCGCCGCCCGCTTTATACAAGTTCGATCGGGCGCTGGCAGCGCTACGAACATTGGCTCGGTCCGCTTCTCAAGGCTCTCGGATGAAAAGAAACCCGCGGGAGAAAGCGCCCCCGCGGGTGCAATGGCCAATTCGGGAGGAGACAGCCGCCCCGGGCGCTTCACCCGGGACGGTCTCGTTCTCAGTACTTGAAGCGGACACCGGCGTAGAGCTGGCTGCCGTTCGAATACAACGCGCGCGGCATGGTCGCGTTGTTGGCGTAGTATTTCAGCGTCTGGTTGGTCAGGTTGAGGCCGTTGAACGTCAAGGTGAGATTGTCGGTCACGGTGAAGTTCACCGAGGCATCAACCCGGCCATAGGCGTTCTGGTATTCCGCCGCCGAGCGGTCGAGGCCCACCAGCGACGCCGAGGCATAGCCGTAGGACACGCGGGCGCTGACCCAGTCGTTTTCGAAATAGGCGCTGACATTGGCAGTGTTCTTGGTGTTGCCGACCAGCGTCCCGCCGCCGGTTTCCGCACCATTGGTGTAAGCGTAGTTGGCGATCAGACCGAGGCCGCCCCAGATCGGCTGCTGCCAAGCGATTTCGAAGCCTTCGTCGTGGCCCGAGGTGTTGAAGGGCGCGGTGATGTCGTAGACCGAATAGACGGGCGTGCCCTGGCCGGTTTTCAGCATGTCGAGGTAGGTGCCCTTGGTCACGCCGTTGGTCACATAGGACGACAGGTCCATGTAGAACACGCTGACCGACACCATCGACTGCGGGCCGTAATACCACTCGTAGCTGACGTCGTAGTTCGCCGAGCGGATCGGCTTCAGGTCGGGATTGCCGCCCGAGCCGACATGGGTGAGGTCGGTCAGGTTGACCGCTCCGCCCAGCGCCGAATAGTCGGGACGGGCCATGGTTTCGGCCGCCGCAAAGCGCAGCACCTGATTCTCGGTTACGTCGAACGACAGGTTCGCGCTCGGCAGGATGTCCCAATATTCCTTGTTGATGGAATTGTAGTGGAAGCAGCCGAAGTCGCTGTAAATGTCGCCATTGGTCGGGCAAGTCGTCCCGTCGGTCGACGGCGTACCGTTCACCGGCTGAATGATCTTTTCAGACGTGTTGACAATGCGCACGCCGAAATTGCCCTTCCAGCGGTCGCCGCCGATTACCGCCATGGCGTAACCGGCCCAATCCTTTTCGCGCACATCGGTCGCACCAGACCACATGTAGCGCGAGCCGCGGGTCACATCCGCGGCCGACTGGGTGTAGCTGCGCCAGCTCTTCTGCGTGCTGAGGACGTCGACAATCTTACCCATGTCGCCCATCGGCACATTGCGCAGCATGCCGTCGATCTTGAACGAGTCGGCGAAATCGGACGGATAGTTCTGGGTCGACACCATGTCGCCGGTGGAGCCCGGGCCGGAGCCGTAGGAGACGCCGCCGTCCCAGATGTCGGATTTGTGCTTGAGATCGGCGAAGCGGATGCCCGCCTTCACCGACTGGATCGCCCCAACCTTCAAGGTCTGCTCGACATCGGCCTGGAAATAGTATTCGCGATCCGAGGCTTTCGACACCGCGCCCCAAGCCCAGTCGTTGACGAGCGTGGACGGGTTCGACAGATCGACACCGGTCACGGCGACCTTGGCGACACCGCTCGAGAAATCATAGCTCGAGGGCGCACCGGTGCCGGCCGCAACCATGCCTTCCCACGCGGCCTGCTCCGGTGTCGTGCCGGCGCCGCGGGTGTAGCCCGCCTTGAACTTGATGGTGGTCGCGTCGGTCGGATTGTAGGTCACGTCGCCATTGAAGTAATAGGCGTCGCTCATCGAATGCGGACGCATGATGAAGTCCGCCACGATCGGCGCCAGACCCGCCTTGGCCGGCAGGCTCGCGGCGACCAGGGTGTTGTTCACGATCGAATAGGTCGAGGGAACATTCGCCCCCGCACCGTCAAACTGCTTCGATCCCCAGAACATGTAGTTGTTGTTTTTGTTCGAGGCGCCCATGTGCGAATAGAAGGCGTCGAAGTTGATTTCGAGCGATTGGCTGGGACGGAACTGCACCGCAACGTCGCCGCCCTGGCGGATGCGCTCCTGCTCGAAATAAGCCGAGCCGATCAGCGTCGGATAGAACACCCCGGTCAGTTCGGGATGAGCAACCGCGGCGGCGTCGGTGCTTTTGAACTGCGAATAGCCGAGGAATTCCTGGCCATCGCGGCGGATATTACGGGCTTCATAAAAGCCCTGCACCATGACACCGAACGAGTGATTGTCGTTCTGCCATGCAAGGAGGGCGTTGAGCTGCGGCGTGGTATCGCCGCGCAGCGTGGTATAGGCCGCCTCGCCACTGGCTTCGACGGTGAAGTTGTCTTTGAAGTCGAGGGGCTTGCGGGTGACGATATCAACCGCGCCGGCGACGCCGCCTTCGACCAGATCGGCCTGCTGGCTCTTATAGACCTTCACGCTCGACACGATTTCCGCCGGAAACAGCGAATAGGACACGCTGCGGCCGATAGTCTGATACTGGTCAAGAATGAACCAGTCGCCGGTCGACACGCCGTGGCCGTTGACGAGCGTCTGGGTCAAGCTGGCGTTCGTGCCGCGGATCGATACGCGGTCGTTTTCGTCGAATCCGCCTTCGCCCGAGGCTGCCGAAACCGTGTTGACGCCCGGGACGCGCTGCAAGGCGTCCGCAACGTTCTTGTCCGGGAACTTGCCGATATCTTCGGCCGATACCGCGTCCACGATCGTGGTGGAATCGCGCTTGATGTCCATGGCGCGCTGCATTGATGCGCGAATGCCCGTCACGACCACCGTTTCCACCGAATCCTGGGCCAGGGCCGGCGCGGCCAGGCTCGCCAGAGCCAGCACGCTCACAGATCCTGCAAACACTCTCCTCAATGTCATGGCTCAATCCTCTCTGTGTTTTTGTCCCCAGAGTGCGCCGAACTGCCCTTCGCCGCCCCCATTTGGATCATGAGCGGCCCCCGTCTGGATCGCCCAATTGATATCCAATGCAATACCATTCTTAAATTGGGCGGCCCTGTCAAGAACCAATTTCTGCCCATGAATGCAGCAAAGGACGCGTCAAAGGTGCCACTTTTTTGGATTGACGATGCCAGGGGGCTTCATGGTATTGCATTGGTATTAGTTCTGGGTCGCTGATTTCAGACCCTGGTGAGACCATTCGGGAGATACACGTGACGTCCCTTTCGGCATTGATCGGCGCCCTCGACGAGGATCACAGCCTGCCGCTTTACCAGCAGCTTCAACGGGGGCTTCGGCGCGCCATCGAGATGAAGCTGCTGGCCGCGGAAGACGCTTTGCCGCCGGAACGCGACCTCGCCGAAGAGTTCGCGGTATCGCGCATCACCGTTCGCAAGGCGCTGGATGGTCTTGTTTCGGAAGGACTTCTGACCCGCCGCCAAGGTTCCGGCACCTTCGTCGCCTCTCGCGTCGAGAAGAGCTTTTCCAAGCTGTCGAGTTTTACCGAAGACATGACCAGTCGCGGGAAAAGTCCGCATTCGGTTTGGCTAAAAAAGAGCCAAGGCGTCGTGTCGCCGGAAGAAGCGATGGCGACCGGTTTCGCCCCGGGCACACCGGTCTACCACTTCAACCGCTTGCGCTATGCCGACGACACCCCGATGTCGCTGGAATTCTGCACCCTTCCGACCTTCGTGCTGCCTTCGATCGATGCCGTGCAAGCTTCATTGTATGATGCTTTGGACAAGGCGGGCTTCCGGCCGCAGCGGGCGCTGCAACGCTTGCGCGCTGTGCTTTTGACGGCACAGCAGACGGAATTGTTGCACGGCAAGGAAGGCGATGCCGGTCTCTTGGTCGAACGCCGCGGTTTTCTCGGCGACGGGCGCATCATCGAATTCTCACAATCTTTCTATTGCGGCGACACCTACGACTTCGTCGCCGAACTCAACGCTTCGGAGTGACGCGTGCTGGAAGCTCAAACCCTGATGTTCCGTGAAGCGGCAGAAGCACCTGACGTGATCGCACGCCAGAGCACTGCGAATGCCGCCCTGATCGCCGATATTGCCGCGCGGTTGAAAACGTTGGCTCCGCATGCGGTGGTGACGTTGGCGCGCGGCAGTTCCGACAACGCGGCGACCTACGCGAAATACCTGATCGAAACACGGCTCGGCATTCTCACCTCGTCGGCGGCCCCTTCGATCAGTTCGGTCTACAGCGCCAAATCCCACCTCAAAGGCACCGTGCTGATCGCGACATCGCAGAGCGGCAAGAGCCCCGACATCGTCACCGCCCTCCAGGCCGCCAAAGAGGCAGGAGCATTCACGGTCGCATTCGTCAACGTCGTTGATTCGCCGCTGGCGGCCGAAGCCGATGTTGCCATCCCACTCCTTGCCGGGCCGGAAAAAAGCGTGGCGGCTACCAAATCCTATCTCGCCACTGTTGCCGGAATCGCACAACTGGTGGCCGCGTGGGCGGGCGACGCTCCGCTGATCGATGCGTTGCGCGAGTTACCGGCACACATGACAGAGGCATGGGAACTCGACTGGTCGAAGGCCGTCGAGAATCTCGCCGGCGCGCGCGATCTTTATGTGATCGGACGCGGCGTCGGTTTCGGCGCGGCGCAGGAAGCGGCACTCAAGTTCAAGGAAACCTGCGGGCTTCATGCCGAAGCTTTCAGCGCTGCTGAAGTGCGCCATGGTCCGATGGCGTTGGCGAAAGACGGTTTTCCCGCCTTCATCTTAAGCCAGGATGACGAAACCCGGGCCGGTGTGAAAGACCTGATCGCGGCCTTGGCGCAGAGTGGCGCCGATATCCTTTTGGCCGGCTTCGACGATCCGCGAGCGCTGGTTCTGCCGACGGTCGACGCGCATCCGGCATTACAGCCAATCCTGATGCTGCAAAGCTTCTATCGCATGGCCGAGCAGCTTTCGCGCGCGCGCGGCATGAATCCCGATAATCCGCCACTGCTCAACAAAGTCACCGAGACGATCTGATGACCACCGCTTTTGTCCATGGCCGCATCCTGGCTCCCGAAGGGATTTGTTCGGGCAAAACGCTGTTGTGCGACAACGGACGCATCACGGCGATCGTTGCTGAGAACGAGGTGCCCAGCGGCGCCGCAATCATTGATCTTGGCGGCAACACGCTGCTTCCCGGCTTCATCGACGTGCAAGTCAACGGCGGTGGCAGCGTTTTGTTCAACAACACGCCGACCGTGGACGGTCTCGCTACCATTGCCAAGGCGCATGCCCGGTTCGGTACCACGGCGCTGATGCCGACGGTGATCTCGACGGACCTCGACGGCATCGCGGAATGCATCGCCGCGGTGGATGCGGCTATCGCGGCCGGTGTTCCGGGCATCATCGGCATCCATATCGAGGGGCCGTACCTCAGCCCCAAACGCCGCGGCATCCACAATCCGAAAGCCTTTCCCAAGCTCGATGCCGCCGCTATCGCCGTGCTGTCGTCGCTGAAGCACGGCAAGACGATGGTGACGATGGCGCCTGATGTGACCACACCACAAGACGTCAAGGCGCTGACCCAAGCGGGCGTGATCGTCTGTATCGGCCACTCGGATGCCAGCTACGAACAAGCCAAGGCGGCACTTCAAGCCGGTGCACGCGGCTTCACCCATCTCTACAACGCGATGTCGCCGCTCAATCACCGCGCCCCTGGCGTGGTCGGTGCGGCCCTTGATGATCGTGACAGCTGGTGCGGCATCATCGGCGACGGCCATCACGTCCATCCCGCGGCGTTGCGCATTGCTTATGCCGCGCGCGGTGCTCGCAAGCTGATGCTGGTGACCGATGCCATGCCGCCGGTCGGCGGTGAACCGACATTCGTGCTGCAAGGCCGCACCATCACAACCAAGGACGGATGCTGCTACGGACCGGATGGCACTATTGCCGGCAGCGCCACCGACATGGCGACCATCGTCAAGAAGACGGCGGGCTATCTGAACATAGACCTGCCGACGATTTCGCGCCTCGCCAGCACCAATGCGGCGGAATTCCTCGGGCTGGAAAAAGACTATGGCGTGATCGCCCCGGGAGCCCGCGCCGATCTGGTGCTCGTGAACGACGCCCTCGAACTCGTGGACACCTTTATTGGCGGCAGCGTGCCATGAAGGACCGGGGCGCGCATCACCACCTGCTGCGGGCAAGTCTAGCCGCTCTGTTATTGACGACGGCTGTTGCGGCGCATGCTGATGAGCGCCGGGCTCTGGTGGGCTATTATCCCAGCTGGTTCGAGGTCTCCGCGGCCAAGCTCTCGGCAACGCCAGCCGGATACACCCATGTGATTCTCGCCTTTGCCAAGCCCGACTTCGCCTGGAACGGCCAGAACTGGAACGGCACCGGTCTGCAATTCGTCAGCACGCCCGAAACCATCAAGAAGCAGATCGCAGCGCTTCAGGCGCGCGGCATCAAGGTGGTGCTGGCGGTTGGCGGCGCGACCTATCTCAGCTGGGCGCCACTTGCCGCCGAAGCCGATAAGCCCGGCAAGATCACGGCGGCGCTGACACAGTTTGCTGCCGACATGGGCCTGGACGGCATCGATGTCGATTACGAGACCGACGGCACCGGCTCCAAGCAGATTGCCGAATACCGCGGCGCCATCCGCGCGCTGTCGAACGCGGCGAAAGGCAAGATGCTAGCGCTGGCGGCGTGGTCGACCGGCGCCGATTGCACCAAAGCGACGGGCCTCGCGCCCTGTGGCGGCAAAACCGGCGTCTGGGATGGCCGCACCGGGCGAGAACGCCTCGTCTTCGCTGATACCAGTCTCCTGGCCAAGCTCTCCATGATCAATGTGATGAGCTACGACGCCGGCGTGGAAGAATTCGATCCGGTCAAGGCGTGGTCGCTGTATCGCGCGCTGGTCCCGGAAACCGTTACCCTCAACATCGGATTCGAAACTGCTCCCGAAGGTTGGGGGCCTGCGCGTCTGGTGGCCACCGACGATAAAGCGGTGTGCCCCGGCGCGCGGATCAAGGCCGACCAGTTCGGCAATCCGGTGAACAAACCCTATTCGGTCGAACGCGCCCTCAAAGACGGGCCGCTTTCGAACCACGCCAATCCGCAGGACGGAGCGATGGTCTGGCACCTTTTGAAGGACCAGAAACGGCCCCACTGCGGCCACCCCGTCGTCGTTTCACCCCGGGAATTGGAACTGACAGCACGCGTCCTGCTCGACCGGCAGCGCAGTGCCAGTCCCGCCTTTTCCGAGGATACCGATGACCACTGACGACGCCGCGGCGCCAGCGCCAGCGGAAAAGTCGAAGACCACAGAACGCATTTCACATCCGACCCTTTGGGTCCCCACGCTCTACACCGCGGAAGGCTTGCCTTACGTGATGGTGAATGTCGTGGCCGTGCTCATGTACAAAAGTCTGGGTTTCAAGGATGCCGAGATTGCGTTTTTCACCAGCCTTGTCGCCATTCCCTGGGCGATCAAGCCTCTATGGGGGCCGCTGGTGGAGATGTTCCGCACCAAGAAGGCCTTCGTGCTGGCGACCGAAATGGGCGGCGGTCTCTGTTTCGGGCTTTTGGCGCTCAGTCTGCACCTGCCCGATCTCTTCACCTGGACGCTGATCTTCTTCGCACTGATCGCCATCAACTCGGCGGTACACGACACGGCAGCTGACGGCATTTATGTCACCACGCTGTCTGCCAAAGACCAGGCGCGCTACGTCGGCTGGCAGGGCGCCTTCTATAATGTCGGGAAAATTCTCAGCCAGGGCGGTTTTGTTTGGATCGCCGGCTGGCTGGAAAAGCACTGCGGACCGGTAACGGCTTGGACGTTCGCGATGGGCGGCTTCGGCCTGCTGCTTGTTGCGGTGGCCGGCTGGCACGCGATTTTCCTGCCGCAAGGCACCCGTCTTCCCGACGACAAGAAGAGCTGGAACACCGTTCTCGACGTGATCGTCACCTTCTTCAAGAAGAAATACATTCTTTGGGGCGTGGCGTTCCTGGTGCTTTACCGCTTTGCCGAAGGCCAGGCGATCAAGATCGTGCCGCTGTTCATGCGCGCCTCGCGCGATGCGGGGGGGCTTGGCTTTACCACCCAGGATATCGGCGTGATGTATGGCGTGTTTCCGCCGCTCACCTTCATACTGGGATCGCTCGCCGCCGGCTACTTCACCGCCGGGCGGGGCTTAAGGAAATCTCTGCTGGTCCTCTGCGCCGGGTTCAACATTCCATTCGCAGTCTATCTCATCCTCGCCCTCACCCAGCCGCATGACCTGACTCTGATCACTGGTCTGGTGAGTCTCGAATACCTCGGCTATGGCTTCGGCTTCATCGGCCTGCAGCTGTTCATGATGCAGCAGATCGCGCCCGGTCCCTATCGCACCGCGCATTACGCCTTTGCCACCTCAGTGATGAATCTCGGCTTCCTGATCCCCTCGGCGGTGTCGGGCATGCTGAGCGACCGCCTCGGTTACCGCGAATTTTTCATCTGGGTGATGATTGCCACGATCCCCTCTTTCCTCGTTTCCTGGCTGGTGCCCTTCCGCAACACGGACGGCGAGTCCAGTCCTTCCGGAGCAAACTGACATGACGCTGAAAGCCCTCATTCTCGCAGCCGGACAAAAGCCTCTCTCCAGCGGAACCGGCGCTCTCGAACTCCAGCCGCTCGGCGACACTACCGTGCTCGGCCACGTGATCCGCAACCTGAAGGGTCTCGTCGCGCCGCGCGATATCATCGTGGTCAGCGCGCCGGGCACACTCAAGGCGGTGCAGATGGAGGTAGGCTGGGAACCGGCGCTCGTCATTCAGGACTCGCCTCTGGGCACGGGTCACGCCGTGCTGCAGGCGACCGATGCGCTCACCGGGTTCGATGGCGACCTGCTCATTCTTTATGGCGACACGCCGCTGCTCCGCCCCGCCTCTCTGCGCGGCCTGTTGAACCGGCATCGGCTCAAGGGCGTGTCGCTGACCCTGCTCACCGCTAATGTTCCGCAGGCCCTGCCTTACGGCCGGGTGCGGCGCGACGAACACGGCAAAATCCTCGATATCGTCGAGCAGACTGAAGCAGACGACGAGACCAAAGCGATTCGTGAGCTCAATATCGGCGCGTATGTCGTCAAAGCCGCCACCATTCTCGATGCCTTGAAGCGCGTGGCGGCCAAAGGCGGCGAAGTCCGCCTGACCGACAGCGTCAAGCAGCTTCTGCACACGGGCCTCAAAGTCGACAGCTATCAGCTCTATGACGTCGACGAAGTGCGCGGGATCAATGATTCCGGCGACCTCGAAGCAGCAGCCTTCATTCTGCAAAAGCGACTGTTCCGTCCGCACCGGCAGGAGGAAGAGAACGAAGTTGCCTTCGGCACCGGCGGCTGGCGCGCCATCATCGGCGAAGGCTTCACGATGCACAATGTGCGCCGGCTGTCCCAGGCGCTCGCCAATGAGATCACCCGCAAGGGCCTTGAAAAGAAGGGTGTCATTGTCGGTTACGATCGGCGCTTCCTGTCACGCCAGGCCGCCGAAGCGGCCTCCGAGGTGTTCGCCGGCAACAACATCCCGACGATCCTGTGCAACGAAGACGCGCCGACGCCGCTGATCAATTACGCCACGGCGATGCTGGGCTCCGGCTTTGGCCTCGCTTTCACCGCCAGCCACAATCCGCCGGAGTGGAACGGCCTGAAAGTGTTCCACGGCGACGGCTCGCTGCTGCTCGACGACGAGACCCGCGTCATTGCGGCCGAGACCAATGCGCTGACGACGGAAGACGTGATCAAGCTTGAACTCGACCTCGCCATCGAGGCCGGTATCGTTGCAGTGAAAGACTTCACCAATCAATACATCGATGCCGTGGAAGCCCTGATCGACATGGAGGCAATCCGCAAGGCCGGTCTTAAGCTGGCGGTCGATCCGATGTACGGCGTCGGACAGTTGACCCTCGAAACACTGCTGACCGAAGGGCGCTGCCGCTGCCATTTCATCCACAACCGCCACAACCCGCTGTTCGGCGGCCGCAGCCCGGCGCCCGATCCCGATGCCATGCGCGATCTTATCAACATGATGCAGCAGGATCATTACGATTTGGGTCTGGCGATGGACGGCGACGCCGACCGCATCGCACTACTCGACGACCGTGGCCGCTATATCTCGTTCAACGACGTGCTGGTGCTGCTCTATTGGTACCTGCACGAAGTGCGCGGCCAGACCGGCGGCGTGGTGCGCAACCTTTCCACCACACATTTGCTGGACCGCCTCGCCAAGGCGTTTGGTGAGAAGTGCACCGAGACGCCCGTCGGCTTCAAGCATATTGCAGCGGGCATGGTAGCGGATAACGCGCTGCTCGGTGGCGAATCCTCCGGCGGGCTCACCATTCGTGGCCACATCCTCGGCAAGGACGGCATTTTTGCTTCAGGCATCGTGGTCGAGATGGTGGCTCGGACCAACGCGAAGATTTCCGAGTTGCAGGAAAAGGTCTGGGCGATCACCGGCCGACTTTACGGCGCCGAGGAGAACTTCCCGGCAACGCCGGAGATGAAGATCGCCATCCCCAAACGCCTGCGCAACGACCCATGCAAGACCGTGGCGGGATGCGCGGTCGAGCACATCAGCCATGTCGACGGCACCAAACTTTATCTCGAAAACGACAACTGGGCCCAGTTGCGCTTCTCCGGTACCGAACCCGTGCTGCGACTCGCAGCCGAAGCCGACAGTCCGGAAAAGGCGGCGGAACTGATCGCCTGGCTCAAACAATTTGCTTCTGCGTGAGTGTAGACATGCGTTACGGATACTTTGACAACAAGAGCCGTGAATACGTGATCGACCGCGTCGACGTGCCCGTGTCGTGGACCAACTACATTGGCGTCAACGATATGTGCGCCGTGCTCAGCCAGAACGCCGGCGGCTATTCCTTCTATCGCGATGCGGAGCACGGCCGCATCACCAAGTTCCGCCCCAACGGCGTGCCGATGGACTGGCCGGGACATTGGATCTACCTGCGCGACCAGGCCGACGGCGATTTCTGGAGTGTTTCCTGGCAACCCGTGGGCAAACCTCTGGACCAGGCGAAATACGAATGCCGCCACGGGCTCAGTTATTCGCGCTACAGCTCCGAATACAAGGGCATCCGCGCCGAACAACTCGTGTTCATCACCCGCGACGATGACGTCGAGATCTGGGATGTCCGCGTCACCAATACCGGCACCACTCCGCGCGAGATCGCGGTGTTCAGTTATCTCGAATGGAGCTTTCACCACATCGAGATCGATAACCAGAACCTGCAGATGTCGCTCTATGCCTCGGGCTCGAGCTATGCCGAAGGCGTGATCGAGTACGACTTCTATTACGAGCCCTGGACCTATCACTATCACACCGCCTCCTTCGATCCGGACGGGTTCGACAGCGTGCGCGAGGCGTTCATCGGCGACTATCGCAGCGAGCACGACCCGCGGTCGGTTGTGAAGGGGCAATGCAGCGACGGTCAGGAACTGACCGGAAATCACTGTGCCAGCCTGCAGAAAACGATCACGCTGGCACCGGGCGAGACCCGGCGACTGGTGTTCATGACCGGCTACGGCAATCACAAAATTGGCGCCGAGAAGAAGGCCAAATACAGCAATTTCGCTGCCGTCGACGCGGCGTTTGCCGACCTGAAGCGCTATTGGGATGAGAAGTGCTCAGTGTTCGAGGCCAAGACGCCGCACGAAGGTCTCGACACGATGGCGAATATCTGGACGCTGTATCAGGCGGAAACCTGTGTGCACTGGAGCCGGTTCGCCAGCTTCATCGAAGTCGGAGGACGCGCCGGCCTCGGCTACCGCGATACCAGCCAGGACATCATGGCGGTGCCACACACCAATCCGAAGAAAGTGCGCCAGCGTATCGAGGAATTGCTGCACGGTCAGGTGCGCGAAGGCTATGGGCTGCACCTGTTCGATCCCGCTTGGTTCGAGCCGCAAAAGAAGCTTGAATTCAAGAGCCCGACCATTGCCCATGCGCCGGCGAAGTCTTCTTACATTCACGGCATCGAGCACGCCTGTTCTGACGATCATCTCTGGCTGATCCCGTCGATCTGCGAATACGTGAAGGAGACCGGCGAGACGGCGTTGTTCGACGAACTGGTGCCATTTGCCGATGAAGGCATCGGCACGGTGTGGCAGCACATGAAAGCCGGGCTTGATTTCTCGGCGCGTCAGGTCGGGCTTTCCGGCATCTGCAAAGGTCTGCGTGCCGACTGGAACGACTGTCTCAATCTCGGTGGCGGCGAGAGCGGCATGGTCAGCTTCCTGCATTTCTGGGCGCTGACGAACTTCGTCGAAGCGGCGAAATTCCTCGGCCGCGAGAAGGATGCCGACCGCTATACGGCGCTGGCCGAGGATGTACGCGACGCTTGCGAGCGCGAGTTGTGGGACGGGCAATGGTACACGCGCGGCACGACGGCCTCGGGGCTTAAGATCGGCACCCGGGCCAGCGAGGAGGCAAAGATCTTCCTCGAAAGCAATACTTGGGCGGTCATATCCGGTGCCGCGCGGCGTGACCGGGCCGAGAGTGCACTTGATGCCATGGACGAGCAGCTCTTCTCGCCCTGGGGTCTGCATCTGCTGCAGCCGTCATTCTCAAAACCCAATGACGAGATCGGCTTCATGGGGCGCGTCTACAAAGGCATTAAGGAGAATGGCGCCATATTCTCCCATCCTAATCCTTGGGCAGTGATCGCGGCGGCACGGCTTGGACAAGGTGCGCGTGCGATGCGGTTCTATGATTCAATGCTGCCGTTCAACCAGAACGACAAGATCGAAACGCGCGAAGCCGAACCTTATTCCTATTGCCAGTTCGTCTATGGCGCCGAACACAAGCGTCACGGCCGAGCCCGTCATCCCTGGCTGACCGGCAGCGCAGGATGGAACTACACTGCCGTCACCAAATGGATTCTGGGCATCCGCCCCGGATTTCGCAGTCTCACGATCGATCCTTCAATTCCGCCGGAATGGGACGGTTTCAGCGTGAAGAGGCAATGGCGCGGCGCCACCTATGACATCACCGTCAGTAATCCCGTCCATGTTTCGAAGGGCGTGAAGACGATCACGCTGAACGGCCAACCCGTTCACGAGGTACCGGTGCAGCCAGCCGGGAGCATTACCCGTGTCGAGGTTGTTCTCGGCTGAACAACTTTCACTTCGCTAAACGGCGGCCGGTGCGAGTTTGCGAACGGCCGTCTTTTTCTTTTCGGTGTGCGGAAATCCCGCCAACGCCAGATCGGCGATGGCGCGCAACTCCTCGCGGCTTGCGCCCGCGGCTGCCTGAACGCATAGCCCGCTACCAATAGCCATTAGGTAGCGCATCAGCGCCGTGGCGCTCGCCTCCTTTGGCAGGTCGCCCTGCCGCTTGGCGCATTCAAAACGCTCGCGCAAAGCCAATTCCATCGCAGCCTTATGACGGGCGAGTTGCTTGGCGATTTCGCTATCTCCCGGCGTAAGTCCGGCTTTGATCATCAGGCAACCCGGCGGGTGCTTCTTATCGGTGGCGTAGTCAGCGAGGGCTGAGAGGTAGCGCGACGCGACGTCCTTTGCCGTTGGCTCGGCAAGAATCTTCGTGAGTCCCTTTTCGCGCGAAGCGTCGTAATGGTTGAGCACCGCTTTGTATAAGCCCTGTTTCGAGCCAAACGCTGCGTAAAGGCTGGGCGAGTTGATACCCATCGCTTCCGTCAGATCGCTGATCGACGTGCCATCATATCCCTTGAGCCAGAACACTTTCTGCGCCGCAGCCAGGGCTTCTTCGACATCGAACTCGCGGTGACGACCCATTCGTCAGGACCTCCCATGCAAATTATTTGTACCACCGGTTACAGAAACGCTCTTGAAGAACCGTAGCGCGACCTTATCTGTGTCGTTCATTACAAAATAATGGAGCGGCATCATGGTTGCAATAGTCCGCAAACATCCGAGGGTTTTTCTTGCTGTGGCACTGGGGGTGCTGCTGGCAATCCCGTTCGTTTTTGGCATCGGGACCAGCGCCAAAGCGGCGCAAAACGCCCCGCAGGCCGTACCGGTCGGCGTCGCCCGCGCCGAGCCGCATGACGTGCAGTTGTGGTCTCAGTTCTCGGGCCGCCTCAATGCGGTCGATTACGCCGAGATCCGGCCTGAAGTAAGCGGGCGCATCACTGATATCCGCTTCAAGGACGGCCAGATCGTCAAGGCTGGGCAAATACTCCTGGTGATCGATCCGAGACCCTATGAAGCTGCTCTTGCGAAAGCTAAGGCAGACCTCGCATCGGCGCGAGCCAATGCGGCGCTGGCAAAAACCGAACTGGAACGCGGCAACGGCCTCATCAAGGCCAATGCCATCGCACGCAGCATGTATGACCAGCGCGTCAATGCTCACCAGGTGGCAATCGCTAATGTCGCCGTTGCGGAAGCAGCACTTCACCAAGCTGCAGTCGATGTTGATCATGCTTACGTTAAGGCACCTATCTCAGGGCGCATCAGCCGGCCCGAAATGACACTGGGCAATCTGGTGACGACTGCTCCCAATGCTCCACTGCTCGCATCGATCGTTTCCAATGACGGCATCTATGCCGATTTCGAAGTCGATGAGCAGACATACCTGAACACTGTCCACGCCCGCGCGGAGACGGCGGCCGACGAGCAGCAGTTGCCGGTCGAGATGACCGTGCAGGGCGTGGAAGATCACGTCTACAAAGGCACAGTCTACAGCTTCGATAACAAAATCGACACCGGTTCGGGGACCATCCGCGCCCGCGCCAAGTTCGATAATGCCGATGGTAGTCTGGTTCCAGGCATGTTCATCGCGGTGAGACTCGGTGCCGGTGATCATCGCAATGCGATCACGGTTCCGGAACGCGCGGTTGTCGCCGACCTCAACAAGAAGTTCGTCTATGTCGTTGGCAAAGGCGACAAAGCCGAAGTGCGCGAAGTCAAGTTGGGCGCAACGGTCGGTGGCGAGCGGATCGTCTTGAGCGGTCTGAAGACCGGCGACCAAGTCATTGTCGACGGCGTGCAGCATATCGCATTGGGTGCACCGGTCTCGGTGCAGTCGAAGCTGGCAGCCCGCTGATCGTTTGAGAAGTTTGAGAAGAGAGCAATCATGAATCTGTCTCGGTTTTTCGTCGACCGGCCGATCTTCGCCGGTGTCATCTCGGTCGCGATCTTCCTGGCCGGATTGATTGCTCTCTTTCAGCTCCCGATCTCGGAATACCCCGAGGTCGTGCCGCCGTCGGTCGTGGTGCGCGCGCAGTTCCCCGGCGCCAATCCGAAGGTGATCGCTGAAACCGTTGCCACGCCGCTGGAGGAGCAGATCCAGGGCGCCGAGGGCATGCTGTACATGTCCTCCCAGGCGGCAAGCGACGGACAACTCACCTTGACGGTGACGTTCAAGCTGGGCACCGATCCCAATCTGGCCCAGCAGATCGTCCAGAACCGCGTCAATCAGGCTCTGCCGCGTCTTCCCGATGTCACGCGCAGTCTCGGCGTCACCACTGAGAAGAGCTCGCCCGACCTCACCATGGTCGTGCACCTGATCTCGCCAAACAAGCACTACGACACGCTGTATTTGCGCAATTACGCGGTGCTGAACGTCAAGGACCAGCTTGCCAAGATCGATGGCGTCGGTTCGGTCCAGATTTTCGGCTCGGGCGATTACGCCATGCGCCTCTGGCTTAATCCGGACAAGATGGCCGAACGCGGCATCACCGCGGACGAACTCATCACGGCAGTGCGGCGTCAGAACGTGCAGGTCGCGGCCGGCGTCATCAACGGCCCGCCCTATGGCAAGGGTGGCGAACTGCAGCTGCCGATCAATGCGCACGGGCGCCTCTCGGACCCGGAAGAGTTCTCCGACATCATTATCAAACAGGACGGTGGCGTCGTCACGCGGCTCAAAGATGTCGCGCGGGTGGAAATCGATGCCTCGCAATTCGGGCTTCGCTCCCTGCTCGACAATCAGCCGGCGGTGGCGATCCCGATCTTCCAGGCGCCGGGCTCCAACGCGATCCAGATTTCCGACAAGGTTCGCGCCACCATGGCGGAACTGTCGAAGAACTTCCCGGCCGGCGTCGAATACCGCATTGTCTACGATCCGACCGTGTTCGTGCGCGGATCCATCGAAGCGGTCGTGCATACGCTGCTCGAAGCTGTGGCGCTCGTCGTCTTGGTGGTGATCCTGTTCCTGCAGACATGGCGCGCCTCGATCATTCCGCTGTTGGCAGTGCCGGTGTCCATTATCGGCACCTTTGCGGCGATGTACTTGTTCGGCTTTTCGATCAACGCTCTGTCGCTGTTCGGACTTGTGCTGGCCATCGGCATTGTGGTCGACGACGCCATTGTGGTGGTGGAGAACGTCCAGCGCGGCATTGAGGACGGGCTGACACCGCATGACGCCACCTTACGCGCCATGCGCGAGGTGACCGGTCCGATCATCGCCATCGCCTTGGTGCTGTGCGCGGTGTTCGTACCGGTGGCGTTTATCTCGGGGCTGACGGGCGAGTTCTATCGCCAGTTCGCGCTGACCATCGCGTTCTCGACCATCATCTCGGCGTTCAACTCTCTGACTCTGTCGCCCGCTCTGGCGGCGCTGCTGCTCAGATCGCCGCACGCGCCCAAGGATTGGCTGACGCGCAAAATGGATCGCTTCGGCGGCCCGCTGTTCCGCGGCTTCAATCGCCTCTTCCATTCGGGTTCGGACCGCTATAGCCGCGGCGTGAACACCACCCTGCGCCACAAATCGCGGGCCATCGTCGTCTATGCGGTATTGCTCGGGCTCACCTATGTCGGCTTCCAGTTGGTGCCGCCGGGGTTCGTGCCCTTGCAGGACAAGCAGTATCTCGTCAGCTTCGCGCAATTGCCGGAGGGCGCCACACTCAACCGCACGGAATCCGTGATCCGGCAGATGTCGGACATCGCCCTCAAAGAGCCAGGCGTGGAAAGCGCAGTGGCGTTCCCGGGCCTGTCGATCAACGGCTTCATCACCAGCCCGTCGGCCGGCATCGTGTTCGTCACGCTGAAACCCTTTGCGGATCGGCCGGGCGCAAAACTGTCTGGTCAGGCGATCTCGCAAAGTCTGCAGATGAAATATCTCGGCATCAAAGGCGCAATCGTCGCCGTGTTCCCGCCGCCGCCCGTCCAGGGCCTCGGCCAAATCGGCGGCTTCAAGCTGCAGGTGGAGGACCGCACCGACCAAGGCTACGAGGCGCTCGACGCCGCGATGAAGGCGGTAGCGATGAAAGCGCGCCAAACGCCGGAGCTCGGGGGCGTGTTCTCGAACTTCAACATTGGGGTGCCGCAGCTCGATGCTGATCTCGACCGCACCCGTGCACTGCAACTCGGTGTCTCGGTCCAGGACGTGTTCGATACCATGCAGATCTATCTGGGGTCGATCTACGTCAACGACTTCAATAAGTTCGGCCGCACCTATCAGGTGATCGCTCAGGCCGATGCGCCGTTCCGCTCCAATCCCGCCGATATCCTGAAGCTTCGGACCAAAAATGCCGCCGGCGAGATGGTCCCGCTCGGATCGGTGATCAGAGTGTCGGAAACCGTCGGACCCGACAGCGCCACCCGCTACAACGGCTTCCGTTCTGCCGACCTCAACGGCGCGCCGGCACCCGGCTATTCGAGCGGCCAGGCGCAGGCGGCGATCACGAAGATCCTCGACCAGACGCTGCCCAAGGGCATGCGCTACGAATGGACCGACCTGACCTACCAGCAGATCCTCGCAGGCAATACAGCGTTGCTCGTCTTCCCCCTGTGCGTACTGCTCGTCTTCCTGGTGCTGGCGGCACAATATGAAAGCCTGGTCTTGCCGCTCGCCATTATTCTGATCGTGCCGATGTGTCTGTTTTCGGCAGTCATGGGTGTCTGGCTAACCGGCGGCGAGAACAACGTTTTCACCCAAATCGGACTGTTCGTGCTGATCGGGCTCGCCTCCAAGAACGCCATCTTGATCGTCGAATTCGCCCGCGACCTCGAACATCAGGGCCGCAGCATCGTGGCGGCAGCGGTGGAGGCAGCACGGCTACGACTGCGGCCGATCCTGATGACCTCGTTCGCCTTCATCATGGGTGTGGTGCCGCTGGCGCTCTCCACCGGCGCCGGCGCCGAAATGCGGCACGCCATGGGTGTTGCGGTATTCTTCGGCATGCTGGGCGTGACCTTCTTCGGACTGTTCCTCACGCCCGTCTTCTATGTCTTGCTCCGGATGCTGGAGGTCCGGTTGACCTCGCCGGCACGCCGCAATGCCCCGGGCGGAGCCGTCTCGCCAGCGGAGTGAACCACGCGTCGTTTCGTCACCGGGTGATTTGGTAAACTCTCGCGAGGGCGCAGTTAGCGCCGTCGCGAGAGTTCTGTTACGGCGAACGGATTGAGCAAAAACGCCTCATATGTCTGAGGATTGTGCCGACCACCGCCGCGTTTCCATCGAGAAAATTTGACGTCCAGGACCCTTCGAACCGCTGATATAATTTGCGCATCGGGGGGAGAGAATGGCCGAAGAGCCATCCAGTCGCGCTTATTGGGACAAACTGCTGAAGCTGGTGTCTCGTCACACCCGTGGACGCGGCGATGCCGAAGACTTGCTGCACAGTGCCTATATCCGTCTCGAGCACTATCGCTCCGGGCATGTGGTTGATAATCCGAGCGCATTTCTCCTGCGCACGGCTACCAATATCGCCATCGACATCCACCGGCACGAACGGCTGCAGCAACCCTGCGGCGACAACCAGGACGTTCAGCGGCCCGACGACGCGCCGTTGCAAGATGAGGTATTAGCGGCGCGCGCGCGTCTAGCTAGGGTGAAGGAAGGCCTCGCCAAACTAACGCCACGGACGCGGGAGATCTTTTTGATGCACCGGCTGCAGGAAATGAAATATCGCGAAATTGCAGTTCATTTCGGCATCAGCCAGAGCGCCGTGGAGAAGCATATCGCAAAGGCCACGCTGTTTTTGACCAATTGGACACAAGGCTGGTGATAAGGCGTTGGTAACCAATATTTCCCAGGAAATCCGAGCTGAGGCGGCGGCATGGCTGGCGCGCCTTAGGGCCGACGACAAGAGTCACGCCGACGAGACTGCGTTTCGCGTTTGGCTTGCCAAAGACACGCGCCACGCCACGGCATTCGAAAGTGTCACCGAGATTTGGGAAGCAACGGGCGCGGCCTGGGACGAGCCGATCACCATATCCCGGCGCCCGCACCGGCGTGCCCTTTTGGCCGCGGCAGGATCGCTGGCGGCCTGCGGCGTTATTTTTGCCGTTTGGCAGCAAGCGGCAGCCGGGACGTATGAAACGGGCGTCGGCGAACAGAAGCACGTTGTGCTGCCAGACGGGACCCAAGCCTTCTTGGACGCGGACACCAAACTCCGTGCCCATTTCGACAACACCACCCGCGCCGTTGCCTTGGCACGAGGGCGCTGCAATTTCCACCTGAAGGAGAACGACGCACGCCCCTTTGTCGTCGATGCGGCGGCCGATCAGGTTATTGCAAGGCAATGCACCTTCGACATCCGGCGAGATGGGGACGCGGTTTGTGTGATTCTGACCCAGGGCGCGGCAGAAGTTTCAGCAGACGGGAAGACTATGCACCACCTGCTTGCGGGAGATCGCTTCGTCGGCCGGACCCAGGGGAGTCGAATTGACCGGCCTAAGCTTGCACCGCTGCTCGCCTGGCAAACCGGGCAGGTTGTTTTCGATAATGAGACCCTCGCCGAAGCAATCCGAGAGATGAATCGCTATTCGGTCGTGAAGATCGCGATCGCCGACACGAACGTCGCCAAGCTGCGGATCAGCGGCGTCTATAGGGTCGGCGACAATGTCGCGTTTGCCCATTCCATTGCGAGCCTGCTTCCAGTCATACTGGAGATCGAGAAGGACAAAGTCAGGCTGGAACCGAATCCGGCCCAGATAAAAGGGGCCTGAGGCAGGGGCGAGAAGATCCCTGGCCTTCAGCGAGGTCAGGCGGGTCATCCGCCTCGAGGGGGCACATGGTCGGGGGCAAAACACCGGGACATCGTCGGTCGGGCCTCTGGGCAACGGCGATGTTGGCGGCGTGCGGCACTATCGCCTGTGCGGGCGAGATTCATGTGCCGGCCCAGCCCCTGTCCCAATCGCTCAAGGAGATCGCGCACCAGACCGGGGTGAACATTCTCTTCGCACCCGACGCAGTGCGCGACCGCAACGCCGCGGCGGTGTACGGCAACATGTCGGCTGCCGAGGCGATCAACCGCGTTCTCGCCGGCTCCAATCTGGAAGTCGTGTCCGATGGCATCGGCGGACTTGTCGTCCGGCCATCCGCACCGGTCGTTCATCCGGCACAGCCGGAGATGACGGACACGACGACACCCATTCCCGTCCCCGCACGCGAAGCCGAAACCGTGATCGTCACCGGCATCCGCGGCTCGCTGCAGCGCAATCTGGCCATCAAACGCAACGCCGTCGGCCTGATCGACGCCATTACCTACGAAGATGCCGGACGTTTTCCGGACGCCAATCTTGCGACCGCACTGATGCGAATCCCCGGTGTAACGGTCAATCGCGCCGTCACCAGTCTCAGCGGCATCAACTCCTCGACCGGCGAGCCTACCGAGATCACCGTGCGCGGCTTCGGACCAATCTTCAACGACACGCTGTTCGAAGGCCGCAAGATCCCGTCCGGCGTTTCCAGCCGCTCGTTCGATTTCTCCGCCCTCAATTCCGATTTGGTGCAGGAAGTCGATGTCCTCAAAAGCCCCGATCCATCGCTTTCGGCCGGCGCCATCGGTGCCACCATCAACGTCATCTATCCCAAGCCGCTCGATACAGGCCGCAGGCTCGCTGCCTCGGCGTCGACCACCTACACACCGGAAGCGGGCCATTTCACACCCAACGGCAATGTTCTGGTCAGCGATACATTCGCAGGCGGGCGCCTCGGCGTGCTGGTAGCGGCGGCGTACGCCGAAACCAAGAGCCGCAGCAACGAGGCCTCCGTGTGGGGCTGGGAAGGCACCTATCTCGATCCCTGCCAGTTTGCCGGTCCAACAAATGCCTGCGAGCCGGCGCGGCATCCTGATACGACACGTCCGGTGTGGTACGTCCAGGACTACGGCGTTTATCAGATCCGGAACTGGCAAATGCGGGAGAACGCGCTCGCCGTCCTGCAGTGGCAGCCCTCAAGCCGGATACTGGCGACGATCAATGGCAGTTTCTCCCGCAACGATCTCAAGGAACGGCAGAGCGGCTACGCCATCTGGAACAACGCCTCAGAGATGAGACGCGTGACGACCTCGGACAACGGGACTGTAACCGGCTTCGTCCGCGCCAATACACCGACGGACTTCGACGCCCAGGTCAATGAACAGGTGCTGCAGAGCTATGACCTCGGCGCCAATCTGCGCATCACGCCCGACGATCACTTTACCATTCTGGCCGATCTCGACATTGCGTTGTCGTCGCTCAATCCCGGCGGCCAACTCGGCGAGTACAGCGCGGATATCGGATACGGTCCGTCGACCGCGACGGGCATTAACGGCAGCGATATCGGCATTGCCGTGACGGCCGGCGGCAATCACGTCCTGCCCCATTACACCGCATACGGTCCGCATGGCGATGCTGCGCGCTTTCTCGATCCCAGCCTGCTCGGATCGCACGTCATCGTTATGATGAGCCAGCGCAACCGGTATCTCGTCAACCAGGCCAAACTTGAGGTGAGCTGGAACGCCGATCCGATGCGGATCACTGCAGGCTTTCACTCTCTCTCCAACCATATGAAGCTGGCCAGTTACCAGGACTTCGCCAACAACTATTGGCAGGCGTTTTCGGGCTACGGACCAGCTTCCCGCAATACCTATCCGACAGGCGCGGCTGCCGGCCTTCCCGCCGGGGTGGCTTTGCCGGCGAACCTGTTTACCGGAAGCTTCGCGACGGCGAACTTCATCGCCGGCTGGCGCGGGGCGGAGGCATTGCCGCCGCGCATTCTCGCCTTCGATCCCGCCGCTGTGATCAGCTACATCGAGAGCCTCGGCAATCCCGTGACGCCGACGGCGGTTCCTGGATTCAATTGGGGATGCTGCAGTCCTGCCTATCAGGGCAAATTTTCGATGGTGCTTGATCCCGCCAATTACCAGCGCATCGAAGAAGATAATTATGCGGGTTATCTGGTAGTCGCCGGGCGGTCGGCGGTGGGCAGGATGCCATTGCAATATCACGCCGGGCTGCGCGCCGAATTCACCAATCTCACCTCGAGTGGAATCTCGCGTCTACCCGTTGCGCTTTCGGTAATGCCCTCCGATCATACCGCCTTCCAGGTCGACTACGCCGCCGAGAGGCCCGTCAGCACCAGCCGCGGTTATTACTACATTCTGCCCAATATCGATCTCACCCTGGAACTCAGCGACGCCATCAATTTGCGGTTCAGTGCGTCGCGCACGCTCACCCGGCCGCCATTGAACTATCTCACGCCGATCATGAATCTGACGGCATCGGAACGCGTCGGTTCTCTGGTAGCCACCGGCGGCAACTCGGAATTGATGCCGTATCTATCGGACAATTTGGACATTGCGGCGGACTGGTATTACGCGCCGAACTCGTATGTCTCGATCAACAGCTTTCTCAAGAACGTGACAAATTTCATTGTCTCCAGCGCCAAGTCCCAAACCATCAATAATGTGGTCGACCCGACAACCGGCGCACCGGCGCAATTCCGCGTTTCCTCTTACGTCAACGGCCCCACCGCTTACGTCTATGGCCTGGAACTGGCAGTGCAGCACGAGTTCGGCGATACCGGGTTCGGCTTTCAAGCCAATGGCACGCTGGTCGGTTCCAACAAGCCGTACAATCCGCACGACCTCACCACCAGTGGATTTGCAGTAACCGGCCTGGCCGATTCAGCAAACCTTATTGCGTTCTACGACAAAGGCGGATTTCAGTTCCGCATCGCAGCCAACTGGCGCGACAGCTACCTCGACCATTTCGGGCAGCAGCAGAACTATTCCGCTTTCGGCGCCGAACCCACCTTCGTCGATTCGAGCTGGAATATCGATATGTCCACCAGCTACGCCCTGAGCGGCAATATCGATGCCTATTGCGAGGTCATGAACGTCCTCAACACGACCTATTCGACCCGCGGACGTTTCGCCGAGCAGGTGCTTGATGTGATCGATTACGGTCGCCGAGTCACCGTCGGCTTGCACTACAGGCTGTAGCCTCTACCGATGTGGCGATCGAGGAAGCGCCCGTAACCGCAAAGGTTCAGCAGCGCGCCAATTCCTCAGCGCGCGCTTTGGCGGCGGCCACGGCACGGGCCATGATGTCCGGCAGGCCGTCGGCCGACTGCAGATGCTTCAACGCAGCCTCGGTGGTACCGCCCGGTGTTGCGACATCGCGGATCAGAGCGGTGATCTCGCGGGTATCGGCCTCGAGCAATGCGCCAGCCCCGGTTACGGTGGCCCGCGCCAGACGCGCGGCAATCACCGGCGGCAGCCCCGCCGCTTCACCGGCCTTGGCCAGGGCTGCGACGACCGCAAAGATATAGGCCGGCCCCGAGCCCGATACGGCCGTGACCGCATCGATCCAGGTTTCCTGTTCCAGCCAAACTGTTTGGCCGATGGCCGCGATCAGCGTTTGGGCGAATTCGCGATCGGCCGCCGAAACCCCTGGGACGGCATAGAGCCCGGAAATCCCCTTGCCGATCGCACCCGGCGTATTCGGCATCACGCGCACGATGGAGGCGTTTGCACCCCACGCCCCATGCAGCAATGCCGTATCGGTGCCTGCTGCGATCGAAATCATCAAACTGCCGGCCGCCGCGATCGTTTCAAGCTTGGCCGCTTCAGTGCGAACGACGTGCGGCTTCAAGGCCACCACCGCTGCACGCCATTTGCCGGCCGGGACAGCATCCAGCGACGGCACCACCTTGACGCAAGTCTCCTTCAAGGCGTCGGAGGGATTGGGCTCGACGGCCGTAATGGGACCCAGACCCACCCGGGTCCAGCCTCGTATCAAGGCTGTGCCCATTTTGCCGGCGCCGACGATGAGAATTGGCGTGCCCATGATCAACCTCCGTGAGACATCATCCCCTCCCGACCGGAGAGATGCCATACCTTATTGATTCCGATTCACGCTGCTGGAGCGAGCTAGGCCTGACCCTGGCACTCCAGGATGGCAGCGGCCACAGCCTCCTGGGCCGTTTTGCCGCCCCAGAGCACGAACTGGAAGGCTGGGTAATAATGCTCGCAGGCCTCGAGCGCCAGATTGAGCAGGCATTCCATCTGCGAGGCGGAGGCATGTGCCTCGGGGAAGATCATCGCGTGGCGGAAGACGATGGTGCCGTCCTCGGGCCATAGATCGAAATGGCCGATCCAAAGCCGGGCATTGATGTACATCAGCAGTGCCGCGATATCGACCAGGCGCGTTTCGCCTTTCACGCGCATATCGAAGGCACTCGACAGGTGCAGCGAAGCGAGATCTTCGCGCCAGGTAAAGCTGAAGTGATGGTCCGACCAGCGGCCCGCCACCGACAGATTGAGCTCATCGACACCGGCGCGCTCGTACGCCCAGCCGTTCTCCTCCACCGTCCGCTCGAGCAGATCGAGTGGATGCGGCCGGCTGATAGTTTGTTCCTGGTGGATGACCGTCATTAACCAGACTCCGGGGCGCGACGCAAAACGAAGCAGTTGTGGGCCAAGCTGCCACAACATTTTGCGCAAGCACAAGAGTCTGACTCAAACGGTCGTGGGACGGATTCCGCTATTCACAGTTTTCGGCTCGCACCGATTCACCAGTGTCTCCGTAGGCTCAAGACGCCGGCGTCGTGCGCCGCTCCAACTCGTCCATCCGGCGGGCCAGGGCCTCGTTTTCTTCCCGTGCCTTGGCGGCCATCGCCTTGACGGCTTCGAATTCGTCACGGCGGACCAGGTCCATGTCGGCGATCAGCTTCTCGAAGCGTTGTTTCAAGAAGGATTCGAATTCGCTTTTTGCCCCTTGTGCGGCACCCGCGGCATCGGTGAAGAGCCTGGCAAGGCCGTCGAGGAAGGGATTGTCGTTCTGCATCGGCATATGTCCTTGTTCCGACTCTGATATCTGAGGGGAGCGATCCTGTTACGGGAGCTTCACCGAAGCCTGCTTGACAGAAAGAGGCGAAGCAGCGCGTGGTAACCTCAATGCTAGACTATCCCGAGTTCAATCCGATCGCCATCCAACTTGGTCCGTTCGCGGTCCGCTGGTACGCCCTGTCCTACATCGCCGGGCTCCTCGCCGCCTGGTGGCTGATCGTGAAGATGCTGGCGCAGAAGTCGTTGTGGCAGCGGGCGCCGTTCGACGGCAAGCCGCCGGCTACCGCCGAAGACATCGGCGACCTGTTCGTCTGGGCCACCCTCGGCGTCGTGATCGGCGGGCGGCTCGGCTACGACCTGTTTTACGGCATCTTCTACTGCGGCTTCTGGCCCGGCGGACGCGACTGCGGCGGACTGCCGATGGCCTACCTCACCAATCCGCTCAATCTCCTTGCCTACTGGGAGCCGAGCCAACTCCACCTGTTCGGCCAAGCCTTCCATATCTATATGCCGCGCTTGCTCGGCATGTCGTTCCACGGCGGCCTTCTTGGCGTCGCCATCGCGGTAGTGCTGTTTGCCCGCCGCCGCAAACTCAATTTCCTTGCCATTGGCGACCTGGCCTGTTCGGTGGCGCCGATCGGCCTGTTCTTCGGGCGCATCGCCAACTTCATCAACGGCGAGCTGTGGGGCAAGGTCACGGACTCGCCGATCGGCATGGTGTTCTGCAGCCGGAACCTCTACGCGATCTACCGCGGCTGCCCGGCCGGACTTGCGCCACGCTACCCGAGCCAGCTCATCGAGGCCTTCACCGAAGGCATTCTCTTGTTCGCAGCCCTCCAATGGGCCATCCGCCGGTTTCACCTGCATGAACGCCCCGGCCTTATTACCGGCCTGTTCTTCGCAGGATACGGATTGGCGCGCGCCTTTTCGGAGTTCTTCCGTGACTCCGAGTCCATGATCGCTGGCTGGTTCAGCATGGGTATGCTGCTTTCGATACCCATGTGGACGGCTGCGGCGTTGTTTATTTGGATAGCATACAATAAGCCCGCATGGGGCAGGAGACCGTCATGAATGCGCTTGCTACCAAGATCGCCCGCTGGATCGAGTCCCAAGGCCCGATCTCGGTCGCTCAATATATGAACCTTTGCCAGTTCGACTCCGAAAGCGGCTCGTATACCGCGCGCCAAACCATCGGACGGGATTTCATCACTTCGCCCGAAGTCAGCCAGACATTCGGCGAAATGCTGGGTTTGTGGGTCGCACAGACTTGGCACGACCAAGGCCGTCCGGCCAATCCCCGTCTGATCGAAATGGGCCCTGGACGCGGCACTCTGATGTCCGACGCCTTGCGTGCCATCGCTGCGGCAGCCCCCGAATTCCTGGCCGTCGCCGAGATCGTCCTGGTAGAGGCAAGCCCCTCCCTGATGACGGTCCAACGCGACAAGTTGAAACTTACGTCCGCCGACATCGAATGGCACGAGCGCTTCGACGACACACTCACCGACCGGCCCCTCTATCTCATCGCCAACGAGTTTTTCGACTGCTTGCCGGTGCATCAATATGTGAAAACGGAGCGCGGCTGGTTTGAGCAGATGGTGGGTCTCAAGGGTGACGCGCTCACCTTTGCCCTTTATCCCGACCCGGCCCCCAACTCCGATATGCTGCTGCCGCCGAGCCGCGGCACCGCCCCAAACGGCGCCGTCTATGAAATCTCCCCGGCGGCGATTGCCCTGACGGAAGAAATCGCCCGCGTAATAGCCAAGCAAGGCGGCGGCGCCCTCTTTATGGACTACGGCTACGACTCGCTGGGCTTCGGCGACACCTTGCAGGCGATCGCCAACGGCAAGGCCGTCGAACTCCTCAATGACCCAGGCGAGAGCGATATCTCCGCCCATGTCGATTTCCTTGCCTTGGCGCGGGCTGCAGCGGACGCGGGAGCTGCGGTGTACGGTCCCACGACGCAGTGCAACTTCCTCGCCGACCTCGGCATCGGGGAGCGCGGCGAGCGGCTGATCAAGTCGAACCCCACCGATGCGCGGGAGATCGCGATCGCCATCGACCGGCTGGTCAATCCGGCCGAGATGGGAGCGTTGTTCAAGGCGCTGGTGCTGGTGGCCCAGGGCGCTCCCAAGCCGCCGGGCTTCGGGTTCGGCTGATGCAGTTTCTCACGGCGGAGAACCTGAAGAATCCGCGCCTCGCCCACGGCTTCTTCGGCCGGCCGGGCGGCGTGTCGACCGGTGTCTATGCCGGGCTCAATTGCGGGCCCGGCTCGGGCGACGACCGCGACGCGGTGATCGAGAACCGGCGGCGAGCGATGGAGGCTCTCGGCGGCGCGACGCTGGTCACCTGCTATCAGGTGCATAGTGCCACCGCCGTCACCGTCACAGCGCCATGGGAGATCGGCGAGGCGCCGCAGGCCGACGCCATGGTCACCAATCTGCCGCACGTCGCGCTCGGTATTCTCACTGCCGACTGCGCCCCGGTGTTGCTGACGGACACCGAGGCCGGCGTGATCGGTGCCGCCCATGCCGGTTGGAAAGGCGCCATCGGCGGCGTCACCGACGCCGCGATTGCCGCCATGGAAGCTCTCGGCGCCCAAAGGTCGCGCATTGCCGCCGCGATCGGACCGTGCATTGCGCAAGCCTCCTACGAAGTCGATGCCGGCTTTCGCACACGCTTCCTGGATGCCGCAGCGGATAATGACGCCTTCTTCACGCAAGGCCTCCGCGACGGCCATTTCCACTTCGATCTCGAATCGTACGTGGTGCGCCGTCTCACCGCGGCTGGTGTTAGCGATATCCTTCCGCTGCGCTGCGACACCTATGCCGACTCGGAAGGCTTCTTCAGCTTTCGCCGAGCCACGCATCGCCGCGAACCCGACTATGGCCGCGACTTATCCGCGATCGTACTGAAATAGCTCGAATAAGAAGTGTGACAGGAATCGGGCGCGCACGCGATTCGTGCAATTTGTGAAGCTGGATTCAGCAGCCGTAAACGCCTTCCCACCGCATTCTCGGCAACACTCGCATAAAACCCTGCGGCGATTGCAGCGCGGGGAGCAGAATCGGGTTTACCCACCCCCCCTCGCTTGCTACAAGCCCCGTCATCACGACGTCACAAAAAGGGGTGTGCGGGGCCATGGTCGACTTTAATTCGACTTCCGGCATGAAGCTGCTCGCGGGTAATTCGAACCGCGCCCTGGCAGACGCCATCTCGCAATATTTAAAGATCCCGCTGACGAAAGCCGCTGTGCGCCGCTTCGCCGATATGGAGGTCTTCGTCGAGATCCAGGAAAACGTCCGCGGCGAGGACATGTTCGTCATCCAATCGACGAGCTTTCCCGCCAACGACAATCTGATGGAACTCCTCATCATCATCGACGCATTGCGGCGGTCTTCGGCCCGGCGCATCACGGCGGTGCTGCCCTATTTCGGTTATGCCCGCCAGGATCGCAAAGCCGGTCCGCGCACGCCGATCTCGGCCAAACTGGTGGCGAACCTGATCACCCAAGCGGGCGCATCCCGCGTCCTCACGGTCGATCTCCACGCCGGCCAGATCCAGGGCTTCTTCGACATTCCGACCGACAACCTGTTCGCCATGCCGGTGATCGTGAAAGACGTGAAAGACGCGCTCGGCCAGGGCGATCACCTGATGGTGGTTTCGCCGGACGTCGGCGGCGTGGTCCGCGCCCGCGCGCTGGCCAAGCGCCTCGGCTGCGATCTCGCCATCGTCGACAAGCGCCGCGAACGCGCCGGCGTGTCGGAAGTGATGAACATTATCGGCAATCCGTCGGGACGTTCCTGCGTCCTGATCGACGATATCGTCGATTCGGCCGGCACCATCTGCAACGCCGCCGAAGCGTTGACCAAAGCCGGTGCCAAGGAAGTGTTCGCCTATGCCACCCACGGCGTTCTGTCGGGCGGCGCGGTCGCGCGCATCCAGGGTTCGACCCTCAAGTCGATGGTGGTGACCGACTCGATCGCCGCCACACCCGACGTGGTGAAATGCCCGAACATCCGGCGCATTTCGATCGCGCCGCTGATCGGCGAAGCCATGCGCCGCATCAGCCACGAAGAGAGCGTCTCCAGCCTGTTCGACTGACATCGCGATCCATTCTTCGCGAGTCGCCCCACCCGAAAAATCGTTCGCATTTCTCCGCCGCAAAGAACGTCGAAGAAACTTCGTGCTCCCGATTTTTCGACCTCCCCACAAGGGGGAGGTTATTATGCGCCGCAAACGGCCCTGCTCGCGCAGCTCCGCTCTTGGTGGGTTCCCCCGGGACCAACGGGTGCGCCAGCGAGCGCCGCACTCAAGCGGCAGACAACAGGCACAGTCCGCGTCCTCCTCGGACCGCACGGAATGAGCACCGACGCCTTTGCCGCCGCCGATGAAACCGGGATTCCGGGCAAGGCTGCTTTCGGAACAAACCGCCACTTATGTTAGCGTGCTACGCACGCGGGCGATCTTGTCGAAAGCGCTCCGGATCCGATCACGCATCGGACTTACAACGTCCTTCGTCAGCCCAGTCCGTAACGCGACAGCGCGCGCATACGGGTCCTGTATGGTTTCGCCTCGTGAGACCAAACTTCGCGACGGCCCGTTCCCACCTTTCTTGTCCAGCAAACCTCATCCAAATCTTCGCCGGAGAATGTATAGAACAAAACGAGAACCGTCAAGCCGAAGCGGCCATCGCCTGGTAGTTCGGAGCAAGAGGCATTCGCAAGTTATGAGGAGAATTGCGCGACCTCTGGAGTCCGAGTTGCGCCAGAACTTGCCATTCCGCAGGTTCACTATTCCAACTGGGTCCCGTCCGGCATGATCGTGACATAGCCCTCTGCCCAGCCCAGTTGATCTAGGGCGGGGTCAATCTCGCACTCACCTATAAAGAACCCCTCGGGATGGCTGCGGAAGCCCGGCTGGTCCCGGATGTGTTCGAGTGCAGCTTCGGCCTTTTCACGGGTGCTAAAGATCCCGATTAGTTTGTAATCGTCATGTCCGTCGTCAAATTCGTGGGTATGGTCAAGCGTGTAGACCGTCGTCATGGATGAGGCCCGTAGTTGGCTCATTAGGTTACCACAGCAGTCCATGTTCCGCACTTCTTGACCAGTTGCAGCCTGTTCTGAACGGGCAGTTTTGAGCTGTTTCTGGACATGCCGCCCGATGACCGGGTCGCGCCATTTCCAGACTTTCGAAACCGACTATTGTCTCGCATGACCGTTGGAGAAGATTGAGTGACCTATAGCCGCTTCATTAGGCTGAGCATGAGATCGGTATGCACCCTGATTGTATCCGGTTCGGTGATTATTGGACTTTGTGTATTGCTGGATTGGTTTGGTCACGCCGGTTGGGGCTATCCCTGGTGGTCCATGCTGTTTCTGATCGGAATTGCCACTGTGGCGCTAGTGGTCCGCCACTGGCTGGTCGCTTCACTGAAACAAATCCCGAATTAATCGTGATCGCCAAATCGCAGGTTTCTCTCGGGCTGCCTGAGAAAAGGCTATGTCCGAATCTGGCGCATCTCGGGCTCTGCGGGTTGCGAAACAGTTGCGGTTTGAGCGTCCCTGCTTCGCCGAGGCTCCGCCCCCCCCCCC
>JAHFQC010000057.1 GCA_023259375.1 Alphaproteobacteria bacterium | reverse complement strand
CCGGGAATTGCGCGCGCCGAGAGATCTCCCGCCGCAATTTTACGGGCGCTTTCGGCCAGAGAGTTCAACGGCACCAGCAAACGCCCCGCCAGCTTGAGTGCAACAAGGCAAGCTATGGAAAACGCGGCGACAACAAGGATTGCCAATGTCAAATAGTCACTGCTCGATGGAAGCCAGCTGTCTTCGCTGACCATCGAGGGGAAGTATGTGTAAGCCACCACAACCGCGGCGTACGACCCCCAAAAAACGAGCATTGCAACGATGACGCTTACGGTCGCCATCGAGACCAGGATTTGCCTGCTGAGGCCGCTGCGCCACATTATTGCCCTGCCAACAAACGATAGCCAACACCCCGTACGCCCAGTAGCAACCCCTCCACACCGGCAGTGTCGAGCTTCTTGCGAAGGTTGCTCACGTGACTGTCGACGGTCCGATCGAGCGCATCGGCGCCCGGAAGGCATGCGTCGACCAGTTCGCCGCGCGAAAACACCTTGTTCGGCATCCGCGCCATGTGGGCGAGAATCCGAAATTCCGTCAGTGTCAGTTGCAGAAGCAGCGGCTTCCCGTCGGTCTCGGCCTTCACCACATAACTATCCAGATCGATGGTCAGCCGGTCTACTCGCAGAACACCGCCAAACCGGGCCGCACCGGCACGGCGCAAGACGGCTTTCGCGCGCGCCACGACCTCGACCGGATTGAACGGCTTGACGACATAATCGTCCGCACCGATCCGCAATCCCTGCAAACGGTCAATATCCGTATCGAGGGCGGTGACCATGATCACGGGCGTATTACCCCTGCGCCGGACCTCCGCCAGAACCTCCCAGCCGTCGAGCTGAGGCATCTTCACGTCGAGCAGGATGATATCCGGCTTCAGGGCCAGATGAAGGTCGATAGCCGTCCGGCCATCGGCCGCGCGGACGGTACGAAACCCCTCACGCACAAAATAGGCGTCAAGGATTTCGGCGATCTCCAGATCGTCTTCGGCAATTAAAACGAGATCACTCATGGCGAGACTGTAATGGGCTGCATCTTTCCATGGCATGACGCAGCCCGAAGATCGAGCGAACCGCGTCAGCCTGGATGGTCGCTCCACTATATCTCCATAAATCACCAACTCAAGCCAGCCACAGGATCATGGCCGAGAGTCGGGACCATTGGGACGAAGCCTTCGTACCGGGCCGGCGCCGCAAGAGGGGTTGGTTCAGTGCCGTTGCAATCTTCACAGCGTGCCGCGTCTTCGCGAAACCACACAGGCCTGTCGGGCCGGCCTTCGTTCTGGCTCCAGACATTACTGTTTCCAACGACCCTCGATCTTTCCACTGCGCCCTACATGGCGCGCCTTCGCCAACACCCCATCGTCGTCCTGTCTCCCCATTTTGATGATGCCTGCTTTTCGTTGGGAAGCTTCCTCAAAGCGATCGGTCACGGAACACTGATTAACGTATTCACCGGTGGCCGCTACTTGGCAAAACCCAAGCAGGAACCGCCGTCCCAGGCCGACGTCTTCGCCCTCAGGGATGCGGAAGATGAGGCGTTCGCCCGGGAATGCGGCCTCAGCCGGATCGATCTCGGGTGCCAAGAGCCGATGCTGCGCGACCGCCGCGTCTCGGATCTCTCGCATATTCGTGACGATCTCGAGCAGATCGAAGGTCCAGTGCTGTCTACGCTCGCGCGCTTGGCCGCCGACTTCCACCCAAGAGACAAGGGCACACTTTTTGTTCCATTGGGCGCCGGGAACCACTGCAATCACCGCGCTCTCAACACGCTGATCATCGATAACTTCGCCATGCTCTCACAGAAATTTGAGATCATGTTCTACGAAGACCTACCCTACGCGTCTTCCGTCTTCCACCGCAGCGCAGCTCTGCACAGAATAAGCCGTCGCTGCGTTTCGTCCGCTGCTGTGCGTTACGTGTTTCCCACCGACTGGGCGCTGAAGCTAGCGTTGATCGAACTCTACCCCTCGCAGTTGCGCGTAGCCCCACGCTGGCACCGGTATCGCCCCGCCGCACAGTCGCCGCTTACCCCGCACGAAGCATTCTGGTCCATTCCCATGAAGTGGTGTGCTTGAGCATGCTGCCCAACGCGTGGAAGTGTGCTGTCATCAATCTGGCTCGCAGCACTGCGCGCATGCAGTGCATCGCGAACCATCTCGCCGCAGCGCGGATCCCATTTGACCGCTTTGAAGCCTTAGACGGGAGATGGATCGTCCCCGATCATCATCCGCTCTTTGACCGGAAACTCTACGAGAAGCGGCACGGAAAAGCGCCAACGGCAAACGAGATTGCCTGTTTCATGAGTCACATCGGCGTCATGCGGGCCTTTCTGGCCAGTGACGCGAAGCGATGCCTCATTTTGGAAGACGATGCCGTCTTCGCTCCAGACTTCGCCAGCATCATTCACGAACTCGATCTTGTGGCAGACGACTGGGACATCGCGCTGCTATACGGCAACCACTTCGGCGGTCCTTGCAGCTTGCGGCGATTGGGTTCCCAGCACCAGTTGGTTGGCTTCTTTTTCCGCCAAACCGGCGCTGTGGCGTATGTCATCAATCGCACTGCCGCCCAAGCCTATATCGACAATCTTCTCCCGATGTCGCTGCCCATCGACGTGGATTTCGATCGCGCCTGGGATTTCGACATCCGATTCCGCGGCGTGCTGCCGTTTCCGGTTCAAACTGGCCGTCACACTTCGGAAGTTGGCAAGCCCGGCCGCAAATTCGCATGGTACGGCCGCCTAGGCACCTATGCGCGCCGCACGCATTGCGAACTGCAGCGGCTCTATCACTACACAGTCACCGATCCAATTTGGCTGCAGGCCATATGCTATTGGCGATCAGCGCATGGCGGCAGCGCACGCACGACGGCAGCGCCAGTCAACCGACCTTCGGCGCGTGCCGAAGGTCGTGGCTAACTGCGCCAAAATCCAATAGCAAAAAAACAATACCCACACCACCATTACCTGTTTCAGGTTGGTCGTACGGCTATGTTGTTGATGACCACTGCAATGCCAGCAAGACGGTAACCGTACAACATTAGGTGGTCCTACTTTCCAGACCAGCTTTGGCCTTCTGAACAAGGCGGCGAGCCGGCCGGCCGTCGAGGTCTTGAAACTGCTCGATGCCGCACTCTTCAATCTGGTGGCCGGCAACGCCGATGCACATGGCAAGAACTTCAGCCTGCTCTATCGGCCCAACACGATAGCGTTTGCCCCGCCCTACGACTTGATGTGCACAATCGCCTATCCGGAGATCGACAAAACGCTCGCCATGAAAATCGCCGGGACCTCGGACCTTAAGGAGTTCGTGCCCAGGACATGGCAGAAATTCGCCGTCGACACTTCCATCGGCCTTCCCTTTCTGCGCCGCCGCGTGAAGGAGATCTGCCAAGCCGCGCGAGACCACGCCGATCACCTGGCGCACTCGATCGCCGCCCAGGGGTTCGACGCCGAGGCACTCACGCGCTATGCCAGCATCGTGCGCAGTTGAGCGGAAACGATCGCAGCGTCTGTGTAATCAACGTATTCCGGAGGTAGGTCGGGCGGTCGCCTTACGCCAAACCCGGGCATTATCTGGCATTGCTTAGACTATACAGAGCCCATGAACGTTCCCACAACTGAGGCAACCTATCGTTTCATGAAACAAGCGAGGCTGGCGCCCGAGCGGTCTGTTATCTGGGATGCGATCCCGGGTTGGAATGGCACACAGGAAGCATCGTCCGGAGAGCGCGCGCCACGCCGTAATTGCATATCCGCCTTTCTGTCTTTTCACCGCAACTCGGAAGTCAGTGCTTTTCTTCCGGTCGTGTGTGTGAAAGGCGTAGATCGAGCAACGTCTTGGCCGCCAGCTCGGTAGCATCGGGAACTTTGCGCGGCGGGGAAAATGCCGCCAGCGGCCCATCAAAAATCGCCGAGAATGGATTGGCAGGCCCGATAAAGTCGCAGATCTGCGGGTTGGGCTTGGGCAATTTGGCCTGCTGTGCCACGCAGCTTGCCTTCTGGTTGTCAATGACCTGCTGCGCGAGCAACTTTGCCTCGCGCAATGCTTCGTCATTGACCTCTACCGTACAGACATTGTCGGTTAGGAAGGTCGTTGCTTCGGTTAACGACGAAATGACTTTTTCGACTTTTGGTGCATTCGCGTTGATGCAAGCAGAGACCGGCGCCCCCAACACTTCTGCTGAATCTGCTGACATGCATAAGGCCGCACTGAAAAATACCGCAAAACTGAGAACGACAAACTTGCGCATAGTGCTATCCCCCGTAATTTCGAGCAAATGTTCCGCTATTGAGATACACGCGACTCCAACATCATTTGAACCGACGTGCTCATGATATCGCATCATACGGTTCTTGGCGCGCACTCAGGAAGACAAGACCGAAATATGTCGTGCAGATAGCTATCCGAATTTTCGAAATCGACTCAACAACCAGTCCCAGCGTCTGCGTAGTCTTCTCTCGACGGCAAGTTTGAGCCCGCAGCCAGTTGCTGGAAGATGAGGCTACGGGCGAAAGGCGCCGGTTTCGGTCATTCATCTCAGGTGCGACAGCGCGGTGCGGAGGCGTTCGTTTGGACGTGCCGCCCCTTGGGTAAAGACAGACATCGGTGTCGTGCACATTAAAGCCAGTCCGCGACATGGTTGTTTTGCCGGCACGAGCACTGCAAGGTATTGGATAAGACCATTCAAATAGTATTTGCTGGTCTTCTGGGCGGGGGGCTGCAATGGACGTCTATCTGCTGGTGAAAACGCTGCACATCGTGAGCGCCACGATCGTGTTTGGGACAGGCATTGGCATCGCCAATTTCATGTTCTTCGGTCATCGCAGCGGCATGCCCAACGAACGCGCATTCGCCGCGCGGATGACAGTGAAGGCCGACTTCCTCTTCACCCTGCCTGCCGTAATCGTCCAACCGGCAAGCGGCGCCTGGCTTGTCATGCACGGCGGCTATTCGTGGAACGATTTCTGGCTGGTGTCGACGTACGGCCTTTATTTGCTGGCCGGTGTTTGCTGGATACCGGTGGTGGTCATCCAAATGCGCATGAAAGCGATGCTGCAAGCGCAATTAAGCGGCGAACCGTTCGACGAAGCGCACCAGAACCGACTATTCCGGATCTGGTTCCTCCTCGGCTGGCCAGCCTTTGGTGGCCTGATCGTGATTTTCTGGCTGATGGTCGCGAAGCCGACATGGTAGCGCGCATTCTCGTCATCGGCGGCTACGGCAATTTCGGCAGCTATATCGCCCGCAGACTCGCGACCGATAGCGAAGTTCGCGTGCTTGTTGCCGGGCGGTCGGAACAGAAGGCTGGAGCTTTTGCCCAATCGCTAAAGGCGTTCAATCCCGCCGAAGGCCACGCCATCGATATCTATGGCGATGTCGACCAGGCACTGGCGCGTATCGCACCCGATATCGTCGTGCATACAACCGGGCCATTTCAATCGCAGGATCATCGTATTGCCCGCGCCTGCATCAGCCGGGGCTGCCATTATATCGATCTTGCCGATGCGCGGGATTTTGTTGCGACCATAGGCCATTTGAACGATCAAGCTGCGGCGCACGGCGTTCTCGTTGTGAGCGGCGCCAGTTCCGTGCCTTGCCTGACAGCGGCGGTGATCGACTCCTATCTTCCGGCCTTTGCGCGGCTGGACGCCGTCGATTACGGAATTAGTGCCGCCCAGCACACCAATCGCGGCCTTGCAACGACGTCCGCTGTGTTGAGCTATGTCGGCAAGCCCATGACCATGCTGCGCGACGGCAAAATGAAGACGGTCTACGGATGGGAAGATAGCCACGCGGAATATTTCCCCGGACTGGGCTGGCGCCTGTTCGGCAATTGCGACATCCCCGACCTCGAACTCTTCCCGCAACGCTACCCAACCCTGAAATCGATGCGTTTTTCCGCGGGGCATGAATTGATGCTGCTGCACGCGGGGACGCGTCTGCTCGGCGCGCTGGTGCGGGCGGGCGTGATCGGATCGCTCACCAATCATGCCGAGACGCTGTTGCGTTTGGCCTTCCTCTTCGACCGCTTCGGATCCGGACGCAGCGGCTTCCACATGATCCTCACCGGCATCGATCACCAGGGAAAAGCGAAGCGGGCACGCTTCATGATGATCGCACGTTCCGGGCATGGGCCTTTCATCCCTTGCATGCCTGCCATCATGCTGGCAGGACAGTTGGCCCGGGGCAAAATCGTGCAACGCGGCGCCACGCCTTGTGTCGACCTGATCAACCTGGACGCCTACCTTGCTGCGCTCGTCGGGCTCGATATCAGCGTCATCCGAGAACCCGCAGATGCCTGAGGTATCGAAACACCCTTTCAGCTATCGCGAGCGTCCGGAGATACCCGGGTTCGATGACAGCCGGGCGCTGTTTGTGTTCGATGGCATCTGTGTTCTCTGTTCCGGCGGCGCCGGCTGGCTGATGCGTCATGACACCCAAGGCAAGGTCAACTTCACGTCTGCACAGGCAGCGCTCGGCCAAGCTCTCTATAGCCATTACGGGATCGAGATGAACGAGAGCTATTTGCTGCTCTACAACGGCAGCGCCTTCACCGCCTCCCGGGGGTATCTTGAACTCTGCCGGATCCTCGGCGGCTGGTGGCACATTTTCCGGCTCGCCGCTCTTGTTCCCGAAGCATGGCGAGATCGCCTTTATGCCGTCATCGTCCGACATCGTTATCGCTGGTTCGGCAAAACCGGCTATTGCGCATTGCTGAACTCAGAACAACGCAGCCGCTTGTTGTGAACGGAGCGCACCTTATTGCTCTTTCTTTGCATCAGTGGGGCTATTTGGAGGCCAGCCGGACCATTGTCTTAGGTCCGCTTCCAGCCTGCGGGCTCAACTGGTCAGTGCAACACCTCTTGCAGTCTATCGGCTGGCGTTTCGAAGCCCAAGGTCTTTCGTGGACGCTGATTGAGCCGCAGCGCAATCGCGTTGAGCTGGGCCTGGGATATGCGCGAGACGGGGGTGTAAGTGCTAGAGCTGAACCGGACGTATGACGTTAATCGCACGGTCCGAGCATACATGCGGCGTATATGGATATACTGAAAGCTACTCCAGCGAGTGCCACAGGTGCTCCTGGGAGCATCCGAAACGCCCGTCGTCTGTATCTTACAAAGCTCCAAACTAATACGCACAACCAGACAACCCCAAAAACCAGGGATTGGAACCACCAGACAAAAGCATTTCCGAGGGCTGTTGCGATAATGAAGGGAATACCCGCCGCCGCGGCAACGATATACGAAATAACCAACCACACCGGAAATGCGTCATCTGCCGTCATTGCGTTCCCGCCCAAGCTCTCGCACGCTATAATGTATCGGTGTGCCAGTTCCACAGCGAGCCCGAACTGCGAATGTCCGAATTTGGCGGATGGATTCAACGGGTCATGGCAACACCTTCTAATCTGGCAAGATCAGGAGGTGAGCCATGGCCCGCCGCCAGATGCACCTGCCCAAGAGCCACAATACCAGGAGTGGACGGGGCAAAATCCTCGATATGGTGTCGATCCGCGAGCGGCCTGCCGAGGCGGAAGATCGTGCCGTCCCTGGCCACCGGGAAGGAGACCTCGTCACTGGAGCGAACGACACCCACATCGCCATACTGGTCGAGCGGCACTCCCGTTTTTGTGATGCTTGTGAAGCTGCCTCGCAAGGATACCACGACGGTTGTGACCGAGCTTGGCGCAGTTCCAAATCTCAACGTACAGACTGCGTATCAACCCGCACTTCGACAGACATGCCCGGGCGCAACCGGGCGCGCTTGGAGCCATCGCCCTCTACCCCAATGAAGACACCGATGCGCTGCGGGACTTTCACAAAGTTACCGGTGGCGTTATCGGGCTTGAGGATCGAAAACTCCGATCCAGCGGCGGGTGCGATTTTCTCGACGCGGCCTTTGAAACGTTCGCCCGCAAGAGCATCGACCGTGATATCGGCTGTCTGCCCCGCACGAATGTCGGCGGTTTGCGCTTCCTTGTAGTTGGCAATGATCCAGCGGGCCGCTGGAACCAGCGCCACCAACTGCGTCCCGTTGGTGACGTATTGCCCGAGGCGGACGCCAATCTCGCCCAACTGTCCGCTCTCAGGCGCCCGGATGGCGGTATGCTCGAGGTCGATCTCGGCAAGGCGAAGTTGCGCCCGTGCGCCGGCCACCTGTGCCTCCAATCCGGCCCTTCCCACATCAACCGTCAGCACGCTCTGGCGTGCGACGTCGCGGGCTGCGACGGCTTGCACAAAATTGGACCGGGCCAAGTCGCGCTGCTGCGCGGAGATGGCCCCACCCGTCGTCAGATCTTCGATACGCGTCAAGTCGGCCTTGGCCCTGGCCAGCACGGCAGCTTGTCCGGCCAGCGACGCCGCGCTCGATGCGCGCGCCTGGCGGCTGTTCGCAAGGGCCGCCTCGGCGGCAGCGAGGTTCGCTTTGGCCTGGGCCACACGGGCGCGATAGATGGAATCGTCGATCTGAACCAGCAACTGACCTTTCCGCACTTGCTGATAGTCTTGCACCAGAACCTGCGCGACATAGCCCGAGACCTGTGGCGCGATCACCGTCGTGCGGCCGCGGACATAGGCATTTTCGGTGGTCACATAGCGTCCGCCGAACGGCGGCAAATCCCAAGCAACCAGTATCGCCAAAATCGCCACGAGGGCACAAGCGATCACCGCCCCCACCGCGATCCGACCGCGCGGAATGGGACGCCAACCGGAATAAGGGTGCACGGTATCGGTCATGGGGCCGCCTCCGCGGGCCGGCGCAGCAACCGCGCGATCCCGTGATACGCAAGGTATCCGGCCGTCAGCAGCGCCAGAATGCCGACGAAACAGAACACATCATTATAGGCAAGAATGTTGGCTTCGCGCGTCAGCGCCTGTCCCAGCAATGCGACGCCTTCCTTCGACTGCAAGGTCGGATCGGCAATGGCCCCAGCAACGCCGCCCGCGCCCGCCTGGATACGCGCCACGACTTGCGGATCGAAACCGGTAAGATGCTCCGACAGTGCTGCGGCGTGGAATTTGGCGGCCATGACCTGGTAAGAGCCCAACAAAGAAGCCCCCGCCAGACCGCCGAGATTTTGGGTGCTGCTGAAGAGAACGATGAAACTGACAAAGTGATCGGGGCCGCGCTGCAACATCCGCAAGAAGCCGTAGACTAGCGATGGTCCGACGAACAGTGTCGTTCCGAACGCGATCAGGCACTGGCTTAAATAAAGCTGCGGCGGTCGCGTCACATTGGTGGCGTTGGTGTCAAGGAACGCTCCAGCGGCAATCACGAGCGCCGCCGTCACGATCAGCCAAATGAGGCGCTTTTCCGCCAGTGTGAGAATGACGACACCCATACCAAGCAGCATCGCAATAGTCACGGCAACAAAGAGCCAGCGAAGCTGATCGTTGGAGAGCCCGCCCGATGTCAGAAGGCCAACCGCACCGTAGGTCTGCTCGGCAAGCGCCAGCCGAACGAGCAGCGCCACGCCGGCAAACCGCACAATGTCGAAGCTCGACAGCCAGCGAAGCTGCAGAACAGGAAGCGTGCGATCTTGCTCGACGATGATGGCAGCTGCGAACGCCAGCACGGAGAACGCCAGAACCCATCCCAGCCATGGCGTATCGGTCCACCACAACAGGCGGCCCTCCCCCAGCACCGTGCCCAAGGCCAGCATGCCCAGCAGTATCAGGCAAAATGTGAGGAGATCGCAGCGGCCGCAGACTTTCGTTTTTTCGCTCGGCGGTAAGGGCAGCGCGAGGCTGGCGCCAAGCAACACGAGCGCGATCGCCAACTCAGTCAGATGAACCGCTTGCCAGCCTTGTTGTGCGAGCAATTCAACCGGAAACAATCGCGCCAGCGGCAGACCGAGCTGGGGAATGGAGATGCCGAGCACCAGCGCCCAGGGACGGCGTTTCGGCGGCATCACCTGCAGCCAATTGAAGAGGGAGAACGTGATCAGCCCCGCCCCGGCCATGCCACTCGCGGCCCTGACCAGTATCGCGGTTGCCAGTCCCGGAAAGACCAATTGCAGCGCAGCCATCGCTGCGTAAATAAGCAGAAGCCCGTGCGTGATGGCCGGAACGCCGAATTGGATTCGTCCCTTCACGAGCATCAGATTGGCGCTGACATTGAAGGCGACATAGATCGCCGGCAACAGCGCTGCTTCGAAAACGTAAAGCCCCATAGAACCGGCAATGGTGCTGTAATTGACGTTCACCAACCCATTGCCGAGCGTCGATCCGATGCCGGCGATTGTTCCGATAGCCGCGTAACCGAGACGCCGGGAAAGCGGATGCATCGGCGTGTACGGCGCGCCCGGTAGCAACGGCCGCTCGTTGGCTGCGAATGTGTACTGCCGGTCCATCTACCCTGTCCACGACCTACCGGTCCGGAATATACCGCACATCCCGCACCACTTCGTGCGCGGTGCATACGTTTTCAAAATGTGCCGAAAAGCGGACCTCTCCGCAATGGCCGACATCAGCGTTTCGCAAGACGCACAAGAATGAAGCGCCGTCACGTAACGAGTTGCTGTCCGCCGTCTATGTCGAAGGTAGCGCCGGTAAGGGCATCGTTCGTCATGAGGTGAATCGCCAAGGCGGCCACATCCGACGGAATGACAACCCGGCGGATAAGATTGGTCGCGCGCAATTCCTCGCGGCGGCGCTCAAGATCGCTGCCGAGAAGCCTGGCCGAGAGCGGTGTGTCCACAAAGCCGGCCGCGATGAGATTGATGCGCACCGGCGAAACCTCGATGGCGAGGTTCGCGATTAATGTTGGTAGCGCCATAGTCGCGGTCGACACGATGCTGAAGCCGGGTCGCGGCCGGCGCCCACCCGTGCCACCCATGAAGGTGATCGACCCAAGCGGCCGCATCTTTGCCGTTGCGCATCGAACGACGTTCAGCGCGAGCATCAAATGCCCGGCGAAGCCGCGCCGTGCATCCTCGGGTGCCATATCAAGCGGAGGCCCATAATGAGGAGACCCCGCTGTCACCATGACGTGATCGATCGGTGCCGAGATGTTTCCGAACAGACGCAGGAGAGCATCCGGATCATCGGCGTCGACGATTTCCGTGTGCTGGACATTCAACTCGGCCGCCGCTGCACGTGCGTATCTGGCGGTCTCCAGACCGATGCCAGCGCTGCCGCCAACGACCACGACGGTCTGATCAGAAAGCCTTGCAGTATTTGATCCATCTTCCATTTTCCACCTGCATTAGCGCATCGAGGAGAAGGCGGTCGGCGTCAGAATCTGGTTCTTGATGCTGGCGACGATGGGGCCGTCGCGCTCGCTTTCGTCGCGGATCCGGTGCCAAGCGGGATCGTTCTGGAACGCCGTCCACTTTTCCTCCCGCTCCGCCAGAGACTGCCAAGGAATGATATAGGAGAGCTCGTTGTTCGAGTCCCCGATCACGGTCGTCCAGAACCCGATCGGCAAAATGCCGTATCCCTTCCATAACGGGACCAGATGATCGCTGAAGCGGGCAAGCAGCCTCGACATCTGTCCCGGCACCGGCCGATAAACGCGCAGTTCGTAAATCATGAGATTCCCTTAGCTACGTCGATGATGGCTTGCGCGAAGGCCTTGGGCGCTTCTTGCGGCAGGTTGTGCCCTATCCCGCCGGCGATTAGCCGGTGCGCGTATTTTCCCGTGAACTTCTTGGCGTAAGCCACCGGCTCGGGATGGGGCGCCCCATTGGCATCGCCTTCCAGCGTAATAGCCGGTACGGTGATCACGGGAGCGGTCGCCAGCTTTTGTTCGAAGGCATCATATTTCCGCTCCCCGTCCGCCAATCCGAGCCGCCAGCGGTAATTGTGGATGACAATGGCGACGTGATCGGAATTGTCGAAGGCCGCTGCCGAACGCTCGAAGGTGGCATCGTCGAAACGCCATTTTGGCGAAGCCAGTTGCCAGATAAGCTTGGAAAATTCGCGGCGATATTTGTCGTATCCCGCGCGGCCACGATCGGTGGCGAAATAGTACTGATACCACCATTGCAGCTCGGCCGAGGGCGGCAACGGCACCGCGCCCGCCTGCTGGCTGCCGATCAAATAGCCGCTGACTGAGACCAATCCCTTGCAGCGCTCCGGCCATAGCGCCGCCACGATGTCCGCCGTGCGCGCGCCCCAATCGAATCCGCCGATGACAGCCTGCTTGATCGCCAGCGCATCCATCAGCGCGATGGCGTCTACGGCAAGCGCTGAAGGCTGGCCGTTGCGGACGGTATCGGCAGACAGAAATCGCGTCGTCCCATAACCACGCAAAAAGGGAACGATGACGCGATAACCGGAGGACGCCAGAATCGGCGCAACGTCGGTGAAGCTATAAATGTCGTACGGCCAGCCGTGCAAGAGAATGACAGCCGGGCCACGTCTAGGTCCGACTTCGACATATCCCACATTCAACACACCGGCTTGGACCTGCTTGACCGGGCCGAACATCGCCTGCCCACCTGAGCGGGCAGCCATATCTTGGGCATCCGCCTGCGATCCGAGCAGTCCGGCCGCAGTGCCTGCCCCGACAAAAATGCGGCGGCTCAATTGCAGTCCTGCCATCTCCTCCTACCCCTTTTTGCATACCTGCTGCAGACTCGGAGAATTGCCGGCTCGCACCCATCTCGGCCATTGGACGTTGGTATCGCTCATCGCGTCACCCCGTACCGTTCGGGAATGTTCGCTCTGCCAATTATCCGGATCCGTGCTGCCGGCGGAACCAATGTTCCTTCGGGTTTTCGAACCCACAGACAAACACAAAGCACAGTCCAGGCGTGTTGTGTCCCCTTCCGGATTCTCTTAGCCTGCCTATGGCACACGTGGCAGATCAGATGACGAGGTCATCACCCATGTCGAATGTGATCTTGCATGTCGTGGATGACGATCTCTCGGTACGGCAATCGCTCGACCAGATGATCCGACGTAATGGCTGGCAATCGCAGCTGTTTGCTTCAGCGCAGGAATTCCTTGCCGCACCGCGCCTGCCTATTCCCAGTTGTCTTATTGTCGACGTCAAATTGCCCGGACTTACGGGCCTCGATCTCCAACAACGCGTGGCGGATCACATCCCCGTTATCTTCATTACCGGTTTCGACGATGTGCCGAGCATGGTGCGTACCCTGACAGCAACCCCGATCGAGTTCTTGACCAAACCCTTCAGTGATGAAGTCCTAGCAAGCACGATCCGCGCGGCCCTGGAACGGCGCCAAATGGCGTCCGAAGACGAGGACCGTTTGCGAATGCTGCGCGACACCTATGCTTCACTCAGCCGCCGGGAGCAGGAAGTCATGGCGCTGGTGGTCGCCGGCAAGCTCAACAAACAAGTCGGCGGTGAACTCGGCATCAGCGAGATCACGGTGAAGGCGCATCGCGGCCGCGTGATGCAGAAGATGCGGGCCCGCACACTTCCCGACCTCGTCATGATGGCGGCCAAGCTGCAGATCACGGCGACTGGAAAAAGCTGATCTGCTAGCCAAAGGTGAAGACGAACGCCTCCGCGCCCGGATCGAGAAACGCGATGTCGAACCGCCGGCTGATAATGGGCGAGGACTGACGGATGAGCTGGTAAAGGCGCGGTGTTGTCACAATCCCGTTTCCGGCAGCGTCACTGTCGTCGCCGTGGGCCTGCCCTGGCGGCTTACCGTCGATCCGGACACGAAAGCGGACGGGGGCTCCTTGCCTGCCCGGTCCCGCGACAAGATGCAGATCGCGAGCGTGGAACTGATACGAAAGCAGCCCTCCGGGTTTCTCTGCTACCAGCGCCCGCTGCCCCATGGTCCAATTGCCCTCAAGGGCCCATTGGTTGAGGCGCAGCGCAGAGGGTGGCGCGTAGGCATGCGATCTGTCCTTCACCAATCCTCCCGGTGACGCGAACCCTTCGGTGCGCAGATAGCCGAGGTAGTTCTCTCCCGACTGCAGATCGACCCAATCCGCCGCAAGTTCCGGACCTCGGGCCTCCACTAGGGCTGGCGAGCGATCAGAGACGGCCAACAGTATCTGAATGGCCTGTTCCACCTCATCGTATTTGCCCTCGCCGAAGTGCTGGTAGCGGATGCGTCCATTACCATCGAGGAGATACAGAGCTGGCCAGTATTCGTTCCCAAACCCTTTCCAAATCGCGTGATCGGGATCGAACGCGACGGGATAGGCGATGCGCATTTCCGAAACAGCACGACGGACGTTTGCCGGGTCCGTCTCGAACTCGAATTCCGGCGAATGGACGCCGACGACCACCAGATCTTTGTATTTTCCCGCCCACCCGCGGATATACGGCAGCGTTCTCAGCCAGTTGATGCAGGTATAGGTCCAGAACTGGACGAGGACGGTTTTATCGCGCAAACCGGCGGCGCTAAGCGGCGGACTGTTTACCCAACCTCCGGCGCGGGAAAGCGAGGACAGTACGTCACCATCAATCGCCCAAGCCTTCATGGTCAGTGCTCCCGCGACCGTCGCGAGACCGGCGACGAAATCTCGCCGCGTTTGGCCGAACCTTTGCATCCTAGACCGTCGTGCGCAGCGACCGGAATGATGCGCGCATTTCCTGGCAAAATACGTCCGGCTGCTCCCATGCCGCGAAATGCCCGCCTTTCTCCAGCTTGGCGTAGTGCAGAAGCTTGGGATAGGCGCGCTCCGACCAACTGCGCGGGGCGGTGTAGATCTCATCGGGAAAGGCGCTGACGGCAACGGGAATCTTGATGCCGCGCGTATCGAAAAAGCCCGCCGAGGAGGCCTGCGCCGTATCCCAATAGAGCCGCGCCGAGGAAATCGCGGTATTCGTCAGCCAATAGAGCGTGACGTTATCCAGAACGTCGTCGCGCGTCAGACCTTCCGTTTTACCGTCGAACACGCGCGCGATCATTTCCTGGCTGCGCGCATCATGATCGAGCATCCAGGCCGCCAGGCCGATCGGGGAATCCACGATTCCATACAGCGTCTGCGGCCGGTTGTTCATCTCGATCGCGTAACCGAGACCCTTCTTGTAGAAGAAATCGAGCTGGTCCCAAGCCTTGCGTTCCTCGGGCGTAAGATCGGACGGCGGCGGCTCATTGAGCGCGAGCGCCTTGGAGATATTGGGCGGGACTGTCGCCGCCATGTTGGTGTGAATGCCAAAGAGACCGGGCGGCTGCTGCAGCGCCATCGTTTCCGAAACGGCATTGCCCCAATCGCCGCCTTGGGCGACATAGGCCTTATATCCGAGCCGGTGCATCAGCACCGCCCAAGCGCGGGCGATGCGAGGCGGCTGCCATCCGGGCGCGGTCGGTTTGCCGGAAAAGCCATAGCCCGGCAGCGACGGGATTACGAGATCGAAGGCGTCGGATGCGCTCGCGCCATGCGCCGTGGGATCGGTCAGCGGCCCGACGATCTTTAGCTGCTCGATCACCGATCCGGGCCAGCCGTGGGTGACGATCATCGGCAAGGCATTCTTCTGCTTCGACCGGACGTGGATGAAATGGATGTCGAGACTGTCGATCTCGGTCATGTACATCGGCAACGCGTTCAGCCGCGCTTCCACCTTGCGCCAATCGTGCTCGGCTGCCCAGTAGCGCGCTAGTTTCTGCATCGTGGCAAGTTGGACGCCTTGTGACGGGTCGGTGACGGTTTCCCGTTCCGGCCATCGCGTCGCCGCGATGCGTCGGCGTAGATCGCTCAAAGCTTCATCAGGGAAACTGACATGGAACGGCCGGATCAAGTCCTGCTGGACGGCGGCCCCTGCCGGAAGCAGACTGGCCGCACCAACGGCGGCGGCTGCCGCGATCATCTCCCGGCGCGAAGATTCAACTGCGGACACGGACACCTCCTCTGCTCTCCAACCGCAAAGGTCCTGCAGTCGCCGCAGCAAATCCATTGCACGATGGTATCGGGGATACGTTTGGATTGCCCGGTTTATCCGGCCAGCTTTGTCGCGTGGCTTGGCGTAGCAGCCACCTTCGCCAAAAGAGCTTTCAGCGCGTCATTGTAGATTTCCGAGAAGGTCGGAAACGGCTGGATTGTGTCACGCAGGACCTCAAGCGGCACATGCGCCCGGATCGCCAGTGTGGCCTGCTGCAGCCATTCACCGGCCTCGGGACCAAGTGCATAGGCGCCCGTCAACCGCTCGCCGTCGCTCAGCAAGGTCAAAAATCCATTCGAGTGGTCGTAGGCGCGCGTATAGGTTTCCGTCTTTGCTACCCTCGAAAGGCGCGCCGTCGCGCGGTATAGAGCCTCGCTCGCTCCGACGGCTGCGGCTTGCGGATCGGTGAAGACCACACGGGGAACAGCCTCCTCGTTCATTTCACGCGGCTTGCCGAGAATGTTGTCCGCTACGACGTCGCCGTGGTACTTGCCGACGTGGGTGAATTGCCATTTGCCGACGACATCACCGATCGCCCATAACCGTTCGCCGGCCTGCAGCCGCTTATCGACGACAATCCCGCGCTCACCGGCCTTGATCCCAACCGTCTCGAGACCGAGATCGTCGACGCGGGGACGCCGGCCGGTCGCGACCAGCAAACGGTCGCCAGTCACAATGCGGCCATCGTCGAGTTCCAATTCATAGGTTTGGCTCTCCCGCCGCGCTGCGGTGGCGTGCCGACCGAGTTCCAACGCGATCCCGTCGCGGCGCAAGACCTCGGCGAGAGCTTCCCCAAGCGGCTTTGGCTCGCGCGGAAGCAGATGCGCAGCGCCTTCGACGAGAACCACCTCGCCACCGAGACGGCGCACGGCTTGCGCCATCTCCACGCCAACCGGACCGCCGCCGAGCACCAGCAAGCGCCGCGGAACCGCCTTCATGCCGGTCGCCTCGCGATTGGTCCAGAGGCCTTCGAGATCACGCAAGCCCGGCACCGCCGGAATGATCGGATCGGATCCGGTCGCAATGACCACGTGCTCAGCGGTGTGAGGAACGCCATCTACCTCCACCCTGCCGACACCTGCCAAGCGGCCGCGGCCGCGCAAGAGCGTGATGCCCTTGGACGCAAGCCAGCGCTCCTGGCCTTTGTCGGAATAATTCGAAACCATGAAGTCGCGCCAGGCGAGCGCCGCACTTACGTCAACCTGCGCCGAGGCCGCCGCTTCGTTGGCGCCATGCACAGCCTCGCCGGGACGCAACAGTGTTTTCGACGGAATGCACGCCCAGTATGAGCACTCGCCGCCGACCAGTTCGCGCTCCACCAAAGCAACGCGAAGCCCGCCCTCGGCCAACACGCCGGCGCAATGCTCTCCGGGTGAGCCGCCGCCGATGACGATGACGTTGTATTCATTCATGCCGGCAATGTCGCGCCTTTCTGCTCCCGTATAATATACTCCGCATACCACTCCGCCCAGGCCTCGTCGTGGCCGCCGCTGTGCTTCTCGTGCTCACCGTGAGCTACCGCCGCGCGCCGGATCGCAGCGGCAAGATCGCGTGCGGAACCAAAGCACGTGTCACCTTCCACCCGTCCGGGAAGGCGATTGGTAATCTCCTGGAAGAACCAGCCGTTGCCGTCCGGATCCTTGAACGAGGCAAACGACTGGTAGCTGCCGCGCTGGGGGTTTGGACCGTCGACGCGGTTGCTTCCCGAAATGTACCGTTCATCCGCTCCGGCATGGCTGTCATCTGCCGCATGGAACACCGCACTCACATCGATACCGCGGGCAATCAAATCTTGCCGAGCAGCGGCGATGTCGGCGACAATCAGATAAAGCCCCTGCGCCGAACCGGGCGCCGCAGCGGTAACGTTGTCGCCGAAAATCACGGAGCAGGACGAACCGGGCGGCGTGAACTGGATGACGCGCCAACCGTCACCGGAGGCGAAATCGGCATCCAGCCGCCAGCCGAGGTCGCCGTAGAAACGCTTGGCACGATCGGCATCCGAAACCGGAATGACGACGACCTCAAGCTTCATATCGACGGCTGCGGTCATTGCGGCTGTCTCGCCGCGCACCAGGGTCTTGTCCATCGCAGTCTCCTTCGGCGCACAAACCGCACCAGAAGGCCGAAGCCGGATCAATTGCACGATGGTATTGGCAGCGAGCGGCTATACCAAAGCGGAATGGCTCACACACGCTCTTGCACATTATCGTGAGTGTCGGACTTCCCATTCAGGCACATGTAGCCGACCACGATGACTTCGCACCTTCCGCGGAGATTATGGCATGGCTTGATACGGCTGCCCGCATCGGTGTTGATGCGCGAGTGTTCACTGACCCGCATGCCGGACACTTCTACATCGACTCCTCTCTTCCTGATTATGACGAGCACGCGGCGAGTTTGACCTTGGGTCGCATCCTGGATTTCCTGCCGCATTGAGGTTCGACGATCTACTTCTCTGGGATGCGCAAATGCTGAAACACGCGAGAATCGAAGCCCGTATTCCCACTCAAGACCTTGCCAGAGCCCGCCGTTGGTATGCAGAAAATCTAGGACTCGAAGCGGTTGAGGAACGTGCAGGCGGCCTGCGTTACGAGGGCGCCACGGGCGTTTTTTGCCTGTTCGCATCGGCTGGTGCTTCGGACGGTTCGTTCACTCAAATGGGCTTCTACGTCGACGACATTGAGGCTGCGGTTGCCGATTTGCGCGCTCGTGGCGTTGTGTTCGAAGTATACGAGGGGGCCGTGAACGGCATCGTCAATATTGACGGTAATTATCCCAGTAAGGGCCGCGGCGAGCGTGCCGCGTGGTTTCGCGATAGCGAGGGCAACATGCTCGGTATCGCTCAAATTGTACGCTAGAGCAATTCACCGTTTCCTAAATCAAGGGGAATGCATTACCTCTGAAACAGAATGATTGCGCGCTCGGAGCCTCTGGCGGGCTGAAGGGATTGTCCGTTTGTGGCGCTTAGTCGCCGGCGCGCAGATGTCAGGAATTGGTCTAACTCCGGACCTAGGCCCAGTCGTTCGGGAAGCGCCATTTCCGATCTTTCCAAACGAAATAGCGTCACGGCTATTCAAGCCCTTCGCCACAACGAAGGCAGATGGGATGGGAATCGGTCTCGCGATCAGTTATTCGATTATTGAGGCTCATGGCGGCCAACTTGGAGCGATGCCTAGTCCGGCCGGCGGCATAGTCTTCCGTTTCGCTATTCCGATATTCGAAACGGCACCAATGCGGCAATAAACGCGCCAAAGACATCCACGACAAACCAGGTTAGCACCTCCAACTGAACGATCGGACCTCCAAAACGGGAACCCGACAACTCAGACGGGGTTAAGCTTCCCACACTTGGGCACGACGGTTTCCCTTGTAGCCTCGATGAGCGACGGCAGCCATCACGTGTTTGAGAAGTGTGAACCGCAGACTATTTCCCCGTTTCGGAAACGTCCTTCACCCCCGTCGGGAAATGCCTTCGCGTATTTCGCTTCTTCAGCCACATCACCAAACCGGTGACGAAAAACACCGCCGGCAACAGGCCCGACAGAAATACCAGAGCGCGCCAGATCACACCCAACCCATCCCCTGCATGCAGGGGCCGCTGCCACGCCATGATATTATCGAGTACCCCGCCCGGCGGATTGCGAACGGCGACAATGGCCTTACGGTACGGATCGACAAACGCGATCGACACCGGTCCGTCCGCACGACCCATGGTCACCCGCAAAGCCTCGGTACCACGGGCGGGAAGCGCAATGCTGCGGATGACGGCATTCGGGTAGCGCGCCTTGACCAGCGCCAAAGCGCCATCGGCTTCCAGCGGCTTCACACCAGCGCCCGGCGTCACCTCCACCCCGCGACGCGTATCAAAGACCTTGCCGGTTGGCGCTGTCCCGACGGAGGCGAGCGTGCGCACGGTTTCGGGAAAGACGATCGCGACGCCGCTGAAACTTACGATAATGAAGACAACCCAGCACCAAATTCCAACAGCGCCATGCAGATCGCGGTGAAACCAATAGCCCCGCCTCCCCTTGCGAACCCCGAAGGCATATTTCCAGGCGCCGCGCTTCGGCCACCACAACACGATCCCGCTGAGGCCGAGCGCCAGCATGCCGACGCCGAGCCAGCCAACGATCTGCCGCCCCTCGCGCCCCATTGCAAGGTTGCCATGGAACTGGCGCAGAAAACCGAAGAACGAATTGGGCGTTGCGGTGCGGACATCGAGCACGCGAGCGGTGGCTGGATCGACAAAGACCGTCGTGACCGGCCTGCCGCGGCCGCCCTTCTGGAACCGAACCGTAACGGCGTCGCTCGCGTCCTGAGGCAACTGCACGGTGGCTTGTAGTTTGCGGTCGGGGACTGCCGCACGAGCCGACATCAGCAATGACCCAAGCGGCAAGGCTGGACCGGCCGAGGCCTGCGGCGCCGGCTTTTCGCCGATCGCCAGGATCTCGTGATCATAGACCAGCAAACTTCCCGAAAGGCCGAGAAGGACGAACACCGCGCCCAAAAGAAGCCCGGTCCACAAATGGATCTGAAACAGGATCTTTCGCATCAGACGTCCGCCCAGCGCCGCACCAGATTGTGGTAGACGCCGGTCAATTGCACCGCCTCGGCGGTATCGCCCTCGCGGCCACGCAGCGAGCGGATCGCACCGTCGAGATCGAACAGCAGCGCGCGGGCGCCATCATCGCGGACCATGCTCTGTATCCAGAAGAAGGAACACCAGCGACTGCCGCGCGTCACCGGCTCGACGCGATGACGGCTGGTTGCCGGATACAGCACCATGTCGCCCGCCGCGAACTTCACCCGCTTCTCGCCATAGGTATCTTCGATGATGAGTTCACCGCCGTCGTAGTCTTCCGGCGCGGTGAGAAACAGCGTGGCGGAAAGATCGGTCCGCACCCGCACGCCGAGGCCCGGCACCGGGCGAATGGCGTTGTCGATATGGGTGCCGAATTCCATGCCTTCGTCGTAGCGGTTGATCAGCGGCGGATAAATCCGGAGCGGCAAGGCAGCCGAGACGAACAACTCGTTAGTGCCGAGGCGGCGCAAGAGGAACTCGCCCAATTCGCGCGCTTCGGCCGATTGCTCGCCAAGCTGAAGATTGTGCTTGGTCTGGCGCGATTGCTGGCCCGCCGTGACCTTGCCATCGACCCACGCCGCGGCTTCGAGCACTTGACGGCAATGCGCCACCTCGTCTTGGGTCAGGACGCCGGGAATACGAACCAGCATGGCTTCTCCATTTTTGTTTTCGCGCTTTCGGACGAAAAACCGCCGCAGTACGCTGTCGCCAACGGCTCCACTTTTCCTGAAAGCGCTCCTAAATCGCCGATGAAACCGAGAACAGAACCGTACGGCCGGGCGCGGGCGTGCCCCGATTGCCGAACGACTGCGCGTAATTCAGCCGATCGGTCAGGTTCATCACATTGACTGCGAACCGCCAGTGCTCGAGTTCGTAGGCCGCAAATGCATCGAGCTGCACTGTCTCCGGAATGCGCACGATCCGGTACGGCATGATGGTCGCGGGCGCGGCCGTTGAGACACTGGCTGGCGTGTAGGCGTTATAAAGCGCGCTTTGATAAAACACGCCGCCGCCTGCTTCGATACCGAACGGAAGATTGTAGGACGTCCACAGCGTGGCGGCATTCTTGGGCGTGAACGTGATCTGGCGCCCGATCGCAAAAGGATTGGTGACCGGCGAACCCGTGGCAATCCCCGTCGGGCAGATGATCCCGGTCGGCGGCGTTCCGGCGGCGGACGCTGCGATGCAGTTGACGAAGGACTGGCGGATCGACGTGTCGAGATAGGTGTAGGAGGCGGTGAACGTCCAATCCGGCGTCAGCTTGCCGGAGATCCCGAGTTCGGCGCCGCGCGCCCGCTGTTTCTCGCCCGATTGCGACAGCACATCGCCGGTGGTGGAATCCACCCGGGTCGAATTCTGCTTGTTGATCCAGAACAGCGAAGCCGTGAGCACGATATCACCCAGCCCGTATTTGGCGCCAAGCTCGAAATTCTCGGCCTTTTCCGGTTTGAGATCGGCAGTCGTGGCGGCGATGCCGGTTCCGGCGCCGACGATCGACGTGCCTTGCGGCGTCATCGCCTCGCCATAGGAGAAATAGAACGTCTGGTGATCGTTCGGCTCGTAAACCAGGCTGCCGCGCGGACTGAAGAAATTGTTGGAGGATTTCAGCGGCGTCACGACCGAAGGCGCGGTCGGCGAGCCGATTGTCCGGCTCTGATAGGACGCTATGTAATTGTCCCAGCGCAGATTGCCGATCAGCGACCATTCCGGCGCGAGCCAGAACCGCTCGGTTGCGAACAAGGCATAATCGGTCGCCTCACCACTGGCGAACAGATTGGTCGTGGGCGTCGCCGAGGACAGCGCCGGTAGCGCCGCATTCACTTTCGGCAGGAAAACCGTGTAGCCGGGCGGTGGCGTATGCACGGGATGAAGCAAGCTGACGCCGATATTGCTGCGCGATGCACTGCCATTGCCGAGGAGATAGGTGAAATCCGCTTTCGACGGCAGCGTGTAGGCATAGAAGGTGCGCTTGTTGTTCTGGTAGGAAGCATCAAATCCCACCACCAGCTGATTGCGGAATCCTGCCACATCGAAATCGGCCCGTGCTGTCGCGATATCCTGCAGACCCCAGGCGTTTTGCGCATAAGGACCGCCGCCGCCAATCCCACCGAACGCGCCGGCCGGATTGCTCGCCATCGCGGTGGCGCAGAAATTCGTCGCCGCGGTTTCATCGCAGCGATCCACGGTGGTGTACTGGAAGGTGCGCGAATATATCCCGACACGCGCGTCATTGGTCAGCGTCAGCCAATCCGACACGCGATGACTGACGCGCGCCGTTACGATATCGACCGTGGAACGATCGCAGTCGCTTTCATAGCCGAGGTAATTCGACCGCGGGATACCCTTCTCGCTGACCGGTTCGGCAATGCGCGTGACCGGATCGACCGCAACCGGCAGGCCGTAATCCGGCCGGGCATCGTTCTGTTGGTGGACATAGGAGAGCGTCACCGTGCTCGCCGTGCCGAGCCCGAACCCTACCGCGCCAGCCAGTCCCCAGCGATGCGAATAGACCCGGTCGCGATCGACCACACCGGTCCAATTGCCCATCAGGTTGAGACGCACGGCGGTGGTGGCATCGAGAACGGCGTTGAGATCGGCGGTGCCGCGCAGATATTCGGTACCGCCGGTGACGGTCGCCGCCATGGCATCTTCCAGTTTGGGCGCCTTCGAGACGATGTTAACCGCCCCGCCGGTCGTACCCCGGCCGAACAGCACGCCAGACGGGCCTTTCAGCACCTGCACTTCTTCATCATTGAAGCTGTCGCGGGCGTAAACGCCGAAATCGCGCAGCCCATCGAGATAGACGTCATCCTTGGCATCAAAGCCGCGGATCTTGAATTGGTCGCCCGCCAGCGTCCCGCCTTCACCAATGGCAATCGTGATGCCCGGCACATTGCGCAGCGCCTGCTCCAAGGAGCCAGTTGCCTGCTGCTGCATCATCTCTTGCGGGATCACCTGGATCGCTTGCGGCGTGTCCTGGATGGCCGTCGGCAGCACCGACAGATTGGTCTCGCGCAGCTTGTGGGCGTTGACCTTCACGGTCTCCTGCGCGATCTGCTCCTGGGCAAGCGCGGGCGCACACAGTCCGCACAGCGCAAACAACACGGCACTCGAATGATTGGCCACAGTCCCCTCGTCAGCAAAATCCTGGCTGGCTGGGGGCACGCGCCCCGTGGCTGGCTTGGAACAGTTTCGGAATGCGAAGTTCTATTTGGTCAGGATCAATTTCCCGGCAGCCGTAAGCTTCAAACGGTATTCTTCGGCGCCGTGCAGCAGGATCACCTCGCGGCAACCTTGCAGAACCTTCTGGACATCCAGACGCGGCAAAGCCGATCTCGCCGGTGCGCCCGGCTGAGCGCCACACCTGCAATCGCCAAATTCCTCCCGGCTCACGCGGTCCATACCCCTGCACCGTATTTGCAATTAAGTCGCAATATCACACATCACTATGCCAGGGAACAATAAATTTGGATTCGTGTCAACGATGACAGCGACGCCATTTGTAAGCAGCACACATTTTCAGGAGTGACCTTAAGGAAACTCCGGCGAGCGGGTTTGAATCGACGATGTGGAAACCCACTCCTGGGTCCGCCGACCCACCCCCTCTTCACAGGCAAAGCGACGGCGTTCCCAGCCCGCACATCAGTCGGTATTCTCTGACCAACTCCAATGGCTTACGCAGGAAGGTCAACCCGATGCCTACACTTACTGTGTTCGACCGATCGCCGGATGAAGGCAAAGGGCTCGCGCGCGACATGCGCGTTCGCTGGGCGCTGGAAGAAGTGGGCCAGCCCTACAATGTCCGCCTCATCTCGTTCCAAGCGATGAAAGAACCAGCACATCTGGCGCTGCATCCGTTCGGCCAGATTCCGACCTATGAAGAAGGCGGTCTTGTTCTGTTTGAAACAGGATCGATCATCTTTCACATCGCACAGCAGCATGAAGGCCTGTTGCCGGCGGATGCCCCTGCTCGTGCGCGCGCGATCACATGGATGTTCGCTGCGCTCAACACCATGGAACCGCCGATCCTCGATCTCACAATAGCGAGAATAATCGAGGCGAAAATGCCGTGGGCACAAGAACGCCTTCCACTGGTCATGGACCGCGCCCGCGTTCGGTTGGGACAATTATCTGCTCGCCTGGAAGACGGTGAATGGCTCGACGGAGCGTTTAGCGCAGGCGATCTGCTAATGGTATCGGTGCTGTTACGCTTTCGCATACCGGGCCTCCTGGAGGAGTACCCAAACCTGGCCGCTTATGTCGCCCGCGGCGAGGCGCGACCGGCGTACCAGCGGGCTTTCGCCGCTCAATTAGCCATCAATGCCCCGACTACCTGAGCAAGCGCGCAGATAATCGGCGATGTCTTCTTTGCCGACATGTCGCGCCCATGCTTCCGGCGTTCCCTGATAAACCGTATCCCTGACGTCAAGCCGCGCGCCGTGTTCCACAAACAGACGAACGACGACATCATGACCTGCAAGCGCCGCCTGATCCAACGGGGTGGAATGCGCATGAAATCCCGGCGGATTATAACGGATGCCAGAAAGGAGCCCGATTGGCGCGTCGCCATCAACGGGGGACGCAGCGAAGACGAGATTGCATCGGCCATCCGTGTGAGTGTTACGTTTGCACCCGTGAAATCGGTCATTGTGAGTAGCGGCGCCGCTTTGAGGTGCAGGATATTTCCGTCTGGTTCGGCGATCGTGCGAGGACCTTGATCATCAACAACAACAAATTCCATCCGCGGACAGGCCGGTTCCGCATTTGCAGAATTGATGCACATAATGCCTACGACCAAGCCGGCAAAAATGGTTCCTTTCCGAAAATTGCTCTTAGCCAAGTCCGCTTCCACACAACACGCCCCTCAGGCATATAGATATCGAAAATTGAAGCGGCAAGTAGTGCTCCATAACCTGTCGCCAGAACAACCTTCGAGACCGCTGTTGTTCTCTGATCACGAGAACCGCCCTTCCATGCCGAATTGACAGAGATCGGCGCATTCCATAATCCTGATGTGTTTTCGGGATGCATCGGCGCTGCGCCGGAAGGGCTAAGCCCGCCCGCTGATTTCTCAGCAGGAGGTGTATGTGCCCTCGATCGAGTCCTTTCGTAAACAAGCCAAATTGCTGCTGCGCTGGCACCGGGAACGAGACTACTCCCTCGGTGGCAAGGTCCGGCTGTTGGAGCGTTTTCGCCATCTCTGCGACACCGAGATACTGGCCATGCCTTTGCCACTCGCGGTGGCGCAGGAAATCATCGCCGTAGAATCCGGCTTTACGGATTGGCAAACGCTCAAGAACAAAATCGCCGCGGTCGATATACCTTCAGCCTCCACTTCAGCGCCAATGCTGAAAGGCGCCATTCCCATCCTGTTCGTGCGGGACGTCACGGCCAGTTCGAGATTTTTCCACGCCAAACTCGGTTTCGATATTGATTTCCTGCATGGTCAGCCGCCCTTCTATGGCGCTGTGTCACGCGATCACGCCTGCCTGCACTTGCGCTTTGTAGAGCAGCCTACTTTTGCCGAGCTGGCGGCGCGCGAGGTATCCCTTATTCTGACGACAATTGAAACGACGAATGTCAAAGTGTTGTTCGAGGAATTTTCCGCCAAAGGCGTCGATATCCCGCAAAAGCTAGTCAGACACCCTTGGGGCGGCATCGATTTTCATGTTCGTGATCCCGACAGGAACATCATCTCCTTCGTACAATATCTGCCACCAGTCATTACACCTGAAACGTAATGTCTCGCAGCGCGTATAGCGCGCTGCACACCGTTTTATTGAGCCAAGCTTGTCGTGCAGGGTATCCTGCACTACTCGACTTGCCTCGCCCCAAGCTTCGCGCCTACGCACCCGAAACGGTCGTTGCCGAAAAAATTCCAGGCGATGGTTGCGCTTGGCCGCGCCAACAGCCGGATGAAAGACTTCTACGATATCTGGGTGTTGATGAAGACCTTCGCTTTTAACGAGGAAAGGCTTGCGCGGGCTGTCGCTGCAACCTTCGTACGTCGCCAAACGGAGATCCCGTCCGATTTTCCCGATGCGCTGACGCCAGCCTTTTCCGAAGATCCGGCCAAACAGCGCCAATGGTCGGCATTCGCGTCAGATCTCGTCGACGCCCCGCGCGAACTTCGGCAAGTGACAGCAGAAATTACAACCCAGCTAATGATTGCCGCCAAAGCGGCTCAGGTTCACACGCGCTGACAGCGGGCGCCGAAATGGCGGCCGAGCGCCCGGCGTTGAAGTTTCTGACAGGGGGAAAGGCGTGAGATTTCCCACACCGAAGTCCCACACAGAAGTGAGGCCGGTTCTAGAAAATCTCATAACCGACTGATTTAATGGTCGGAGCGGAGAGATTTGAACTCTCGACCCCCAGTCCCCCAGACTGGTGCGCTAACCAGACTGCGCCACGCTCCGACTTGTTCGCGGTCCTGTGGGCCGCAGGCAGTTTGGGCTGCCGGTCGAGTTCGGTGGCCGCGAACGGCCTCCGAGGGGGAATTTCCCTGGGGCTCTCCCCAAGGGCGGCGGACTATAGTTGCCCATCCCTGGAAGGGCAACCGCCCAAGGTGCGGCAATTCCTGTGAATTTCGCGAATTCTGGTAGAGAGATGCGCGGCCGCTCAGTCGGCGCCAACACAATCAGCGGTTTCGGATTCGAAAGTGCCGCCGCAACGACGGCTTGGCGGACGAACGGACGCGAAAGGCGCTCAGTACAGCCGTGGCGCGGTGCGCATGCGGGCCTTCAACTGCACCAGTTCGGCGAGCAGGATCTCGAGCTTTTCACGAGTCTCCTCGTCGAGCGAGCCGGCGCGGCGTTCGAACGGCACCACGGAATTTTCCTTGCGGGATTCGTGCGGCGTGTCCTGGATGCTTTCGCGGCCGATCTCGGCGACGTAGCGCACGCCGCGATCCTTCAAGAGTTTCTGCACGCCCTTGATCGTATAGCCGTCGGAATAAAGCAGCGTGCGGATGCCGCGCAGAAGATCGACGTCTTCGGGACGATAATAGCGGCGGCCGCCGGCGCGCTTGGTCGGCTTCACTTGCGCAAAACGGCTTTCCCAGAACCGCAACACGTGCTGCGGAACATCCAAATCGCTCGCGACTTCACTGATCGTTCGAAACGCTTCCGGTGACTTCACGCGCGCAGGAAACTGCGCTACCGCCGCATACGACATCAATCACCCTCACCCAACTCAGGATCGGGCGTCTGTCCATTGATGACGGCCTTGAGCACGTGGCTCGGACGGAACACCAACACACGACGCGGCGCGATCGGAACTTCATCGCCGGTCTTGGGATTGCGGCCCATACGCTGTGATTTCTGACGTACCGCAAACGTCCCGAATGAAGAGAGCTTCACTGCTTCGCCACGCGCGAGAGCTGCGCACAACTCTTCAAGAATATCCTCGACCATCTGGGCCGATTCATTACGCGACAGGCCTACAGCCTGGAACACCGCTTCGGTCAGGTCGGCGCGCGTCAATGTCGTCGTTGTCATGGCGGTAAAGCGACTCCCTGGTGCTCGCGTAAAAGTAAACGCATCCGGGATTTACCGTCAACATCAAAGGGATAGGCTGGGGACTTGAGAATGGTTACCAACGCACCAGGCTGGCGCCCCAAGTCATGCCGGCGCCGAGGGCTTCCATCAGCACCAAATGACCCCGTTGGATGCGGCCGTCCGCCACAGCAGTTGCCAGTGCCAACGGGACGGAGGCGGCGGAAGTGTTGCCGTGCAGGGCCACCGTGGACACGACTTTGGCCGGGTCGACCTTCAGTTTCTTGGCGGTACCGTCAAGGATTCGCTGGTTGGCCTGATGCGGGACCAGCCAATCGATGGCATCCACAGGCACCCCGGCCGCGGCGGCCGAAGCCTCGACGGAGGCCGCAATATTGGTCACCGCGTGCTTGAAGACTTCCTTGCCCTGCATCCGGATGTAACCGACCTGGTGGTCGGTTGACGGCCCGGAGTCGACGTACAGCAGGTCGTGCAGCCGCCCATCGGAGAACAGGACGGTGTTGAGCACGCCCCGGTCCTCGGAGGTGCCGTTGCCCTCGCCCGCGTTCAGCACCACGGCGCCGGCACCGTCGCCGAACAGGACGCAGGTCGCCCGGTCCTCCCAGTCGAGAATGCACGACATGGTATCGGCACCGATCACCAGGGCCGAGCGCACCTGCCCCGCCTTGATGAAATTGTCCGCTGTCGCCATGGCGTAGATGAACCCGGAGCACACCGCCTGAACGTCGAAGGCAAAGCCGCGGGTCATCCCGAGCTTCTTCTGCACGATGGTGGCGACCGAGGGGAAGGTCAGATCCGGCGTGGTGGTCGCGACCACCACCATATCGATGTCCTGCGGCGTGGCGCCGGCGTTCTCGAGCGCGGCTCTGGCGGCGGCGGTGGCGAGATCGGAGGTCTTTTCGCCTTTTGCCGCGATCCGGCGCTCGGTGATGCCGGTGCGCGAGCGAATCCACTCGTCGCTCGTATCCACCCGCTTCGCGAGATCAGCGTTTGTTACGATTGTATGTGGAAGATATGCGCCGGAGCCGATGATGTGGGAACGAATGACGGAAGGTCCGTTCCGCATCATGACGCCACCGCCTCTGGTCTGACGCCCGCACGATCGGAAACGATGGCATCATTGACGCCGCCAATCGCCAAATCGATCGCCGTATCGACGGCATAGGCGAAGCCGACGGCATCGGTGCCGCCATGCGCCTTCACGACAACGCTGTTGATGCCGACCATCAGCCCGCCGCCATAAGCGCGCGGATCGAGCTTGCGCCGCAAGGCGAGCAAAGCACCGGCCGCCAGCAAGGCGCCGAGACGCGACATCATCGAGCGCTTCAGCGCGCCTTTGAGGAAGAACGCGATCAGCTTGGCCGCGCCTTCCAGCATTTTCAGAACGACGTTGCCGGTGAAGCCGTCCATCACGGCGACGTCCACAGCGCCTTCGAGGATGTTGTTGCCCTCGATGAAGCCGCAGAATTCCATTGGCAGATCGGACTGGCGCAGCGTGTGCGCAGCGTTGCGAACGGCCTCATGGCCCTTCACTTCTTCCGATCCGACGTTAACCAGACCGACGCGCGGCTTGGGCAAGCCGAACAGAGCACGGCTCAGCGCTTCGCCCATGATGGCGAAATCGACGAGCTGCTCGGAATCGCATTCGACATTGGCGCCGCAATCGAGCACGACCACCTGACCACGTTGGGTCGGCCATACCGATGCGATCGCGGGACGCGAAATGCCGTTGATCAGGCCGAGCTGGTACATGCCCATCGCCATCAGCGCGCCGGTATTGCCGGCGGAGACGACCGCCTGGGCTTCACCCGACTTCACCGACTCGATGGCATGCCACAAACTCGAATCGCGACGGCGGCGCAACGCGTAGCTCGGCTTCTCGTCCATGCCGACACGGGTCGGAGCATGGCGGATGGTAACGCGATTGCCGAACTTGCCTTTGCGCTTGGCGATGAGCTGATTCAACACGGTCTCATCGCCGTGAAGAATGAACTTCACAGCAGGATGCCGCTGGATCGAGCGCGCAAGCGCCGATACCACGACCGATGGGCCGGCATCGCCGCCCATCGCATCGATTGAGACTGTCAGTTCGCCAGCCACAGCTTCACCTGCCCTGATAACCGCTGCACGCAGCGGTCACGGCGCTCAGGCCTTCGACTCGGCGGAGACTTCACGGCCATCGTAATGACCGCACTTGCCGCAAACGTGATGCGGGCGCTTCGGCTCGCCGCAGTTCGGGCATTCGTTGTAAGACGACGCCGGCAGCGCGTGATGCGAGCGACGCATGTTCCGCCGTGACGGCGATGTTTTTCTCTTTGGGACCGCCATGGCGGATTCCTACTCCGTTAGAGCGTTTTCCGGGAAACAGTCTTCCCTTCCGAAAACGCGACAACTTAAGAATGCGGCCGGTTGGAACCAGCCGCACGGGCAAAAGCAGGCGCGGGAGGTAGCAGGAAAACACCTCCCGATTCAAGCTCCTATTCCCGCGGAATTAGTCGCGGTCCTTCAGGGCCTTAAGCACGGCAAACGGGCTTGACTGCGGCGCCTCGGGCTCAACCGGAGGCGTAAAGGCCACGCCGGCCTTACGGGGATAAGGGTCGATGGCCAGGACGAATTCCTCGAGCAAAGGCGCTGCAAGGTCGTAATCCAGGCTCATTATGGTTTCCGGCACATCGTCATCCCCCGCCGCTAGGGTCAGTTCCCCGGCTTCGTCGCGCGGCAAACGCGGCGCCAGCTGCAATTCCCGCGTAATCTGACGGGTGATGCGACTTTCCACCGGCTCCAGGGTCACGACGCAACTTTGAACGACAATCGCTGTGAAATTCGCGTCAAAATCGAATCGCGATTGCGACAAGCGCCGCAGAGTGACGGTGGCCGAGAACTTCTTGACCGAATCGACCCCGGCCCACTTGGCCAGTCCCGGCAGGTCTTCCGGCTTGGCCGCAACGGTGACCTCGGCGCCCGCCTGCGACAAGTCGGACAGGTCGAAGAGGTGCTGCAAAGGCGGTTCGATATGTTTCATGCACTCAATTCCTAATCAGTCGGGGTCTTACCCGGCAAGGGTCCGAAGTCCAATTCCCCTTCCCTCAGGGACGTCAACTGCGTCCTCAGCCGGCTTATATAGGAACTCATGATCGCCGCAGCGGGCGTCTCGGTGCCGCGGTAGAGATTGCGGACCAGCGCCTGGCGCAAGCCGTCGCCCTCCCCGGCTCCGTCGTAAGCCTTAAGCCGGCCGTAGAAAGCATCGGCAAATTGCTTCATCCGCCGGCCGATGCTGATGTCGCCGGCCCCCATCTCGCGCAACGCCTCATCGAAGCCGACGAAAATGCGGTTTACCAGCGCCTGCGCCTCGTCCGGTTCGGCGCGCGCCAGCACGGCCCAGGCGTGCAGCGTCAACAGATCGAAACGCCCGTCGAGCGTATCGGGCACATCCAAGCTTGCGAAAAAGACAGGTTCGCGGGAGCGGCGTACCAGCGCAGTGTAGAGGCGCTCCGCCGCATGCCTGGCCTTCTTGCTCCGGGAGAACGCGTTCAGCATGATACAGCCTTAATTTCCGGCACCCTTGCAAGCAGCGGCGGGCAAGGCTAGCACATCCACCTCGGCGAGAGGGCCCAGTATGAAGAAGGTCGTGCTTTTTGTTGCGGCGAGCATAGCGCTGGCGGGCTGTTCGCCGGTGATCTCGAACCGCGGTTATCTTGAAAACGCCGACGCCGAAGCCGGCGTAGCGGCGGGCGTCGATACCAAGACGACCATCGAGCGGAAACTCGGCGATCCTTCCGTACAAGCCGCTTTCGGCACCGACGCCTGGTATTACATCAGCCAGACCGAACGGCAGGTCGCGTTCTTCGATCCGACCATCACCTCGCGCCACATCCTTGCGGTCTATTTCGACAAGGACGGCAAGGTCAGCGACATGAAGCACTTCGGCCTCGAAGACGGCAACGTGGTGGCCTTCGAGTCGCGCACCACGCCGACCCGCGGCCGCGAGATGACCTTCCTGCAGCAGCTCTTCAACGCCACGCCCGGCATGCCCGGCGCGCAGGATCAGCAGGACCGCAACCCCGGCGGCGGCGGCGGCCCGGGACACTGATCGTCCCTATACGGAATTTCCAACGGCTCGCGAGGCAACCCGCGAGCCGTTTTCGTTTGGGGCCCTGCCCGCTCAGTGCCAGCGGCCGGTGGTGAACGTCAGCGTGCTGGCGCCAAGCTGCACCTGCCATTGCGGCGTGGGGCCACTGGCGGGCACGCGTTCGAATACCGAGGCGTCGGCGCCCGCGAAGGTCAAACGCAAACGATGGCCCTTGCGGATCAGCACCGAGGTTGAGCCCAGAGCGATATCCATTTCCATCACCTCACCGGGATGGACCGGCAGCGCATCGGCCCGGCGCAGCGAATGGTACGGCGCAGCAGTCACAAACGGGACTGGCGAAATCCGCCGATTGCGTGCCCGCAAAATGCCTTCGGTGATCAGCGTCACCCGGCCATCGGGCGCGACATCTTCCAGATAAGCAAACACCGCCGTGTCGGACGCGTGGGTGCTCAATGCGAGCCGGACGACGGGCATGCCGGTGATCTCGCTGTCTTCGGCATAGGGATCCGAGGTGAACGCCAGCGTCTTCTTATCTTCATCGCGACGATCCGGATAAACCACGTCGTCTGCCGTCGCCACGCCGATCCAGCGGTTCTGGGAACCGCTCGTGGTCGAGAAATCCACCTTGTAGGTCACCGAGCCCGCGGCCGGTGCCGTCGGCGTCAAACGGCCGCCCTGGCCGAGATACAGCGTTTGTGCAGCGAGGCCTTGCGGCGGCCATACCGCAGTCTCGCGATAGCCCGTACCGGCACCCAAAGTGCTGTAGCGGATCATGCGGCCGACGGCTTGGGGATGCTCGGGCTTCACCGTCTTGTCGAAGAAGGCGATCACGTCGAGCCAGATCTGCTTCTTGCTCGGCGCCACCCGGCGATTGACCGGCGCGAACGGATCGGTGTCGTAAACGCCGGCGTGCGACAGCGCCCCGACCCGCACGATCTGCTGGTTGGCAAGCGTGGCATAGCGGTCGAACGCGCCATTGGCGTGAAAGCCTTCGTGCCAGCCGTTGACGACGAAGAACGGCACCTGTCCGGCACTAGCGGTATCGTGCCAAACCGAGCGGTCTTCGAGATCGAGCTTGGAGTCTCCAAAAGGATCGTCGGCAAACGCCGCATTGCTCATCGCGTCGGCGATGTTGGTGTTATGCCGCGCCTTGATGAGGGACGCGAGTTCATGGCCGCCGCGATCGGCATCAACCGGTCTCGTTCCCGTCAGGAAGAGACCGTAGGTCAAGCGGCAGTCCCAGCCGGCGCGATAGCAGTAATCGTTGCGATCGAGCTGCTGGACCGACAGCGACCAGCTTTTCACAAAGCCCGGTGCCGACACGCCGCCTGGGATTTGTTCGGCGGCATCATAGGAGGCGTAGAGAGGCGCCGCCGCCTTGATCGCCGGATGACCGAGATGAGCGGCGCTCTCCGCCAAGTGGCCGCTGTAGGAAACGCCCAACACGCCGATGCGGCCGTTGGACCAAGGCTGCTTGGCGATCCAGGTCGCCACGTCGCCGAGATCGCGAATTTCCTCTGGCGCATAGGGAATGCGGCTGACGCCTTCGGAGGCGCCAGCACCGCGCGTTTCCAGGAACACCACGGCGTAACCGTGCTGCAGAAACAGCGGCGTATCGATCAGCGGATCGAACGGCTTGAACAATCCCAAGCCGTGCATACCGCGGGCGATCCACGACCAGCCGACGGTGCGCCAATAACGCGACGAATAGAACACCACCGGCAGACGCTGGCCGGTGCGGTAATCAGCCGGCAGCCAGACATCAACCGCCAGCCGCGTGCCGTCGCGCGCCGCCACATACACCGCTGTGTTCTGCCGGAGTCCGGATGGCGTTAAACCTTCGCCCGGCATCTCGGTCACCTGGCTGGAAACGAACAGCACCAGCACGGCGGCCGCAATCAAACCGACAATACCAAATCCGATCCATTTGAGAATTTTCAGGAAGATACGCATCACAGCCCCCGCCGACGCCACACTGGCTGCAAAAATGCTGAACCGCTATTGAGGCAGAAACGCGTCGGCAGTGATCACCGGCCGCAGTGTTATCCGGCCGCACGTGGGGGGATTAACTTGTCGTCCAACGGCTGTCTTGTACTCGCGCCAAAAACAGCTGAGCATGGCGTATCGCCGCCTGAACTTCCGCCAAATATGCTGCATTACCGAGCTGGAAATCGCCAATAGGGCCCAGTTCAGCCTTTAGCTGTATTGCTAAAACAATTAGCTCGGGATCAGGCAGCTCATGAATTCGGAGGGGCGTCAGAGACACCTCGATTGCCCTTATTTTTTCTAGAGGACTTGGTGCAACCAGAAGCGACGCGTGCTGCTGCAAACGAATGTCTATGATGCTTAGGTGGTCAACGGCGCACTCGATAATTGCAGTCACAGATCTCAATCTAGACCGCGTTTGCGCTTCCTCTTGCCGTTTGGCCTGTTTGCTTGCAACTACACCCGACATATAGACGGCGATGACAACGAAGAATGCTTGCAGCCATGCGGCTAGTCCCTCATGAGCATCGGCAAAATCAACTAGCCAAACGCGATAGACAATCAATTCAGCCAACATCACAGCCGCAGCAATTGCCAGCAGCCACCGCACCCAACGGTTTAGCCGAAATACCCACCCCATCGCTTTAGCCTAGCACAACTTATAGTCCCAATCATCAAAACACGTGGGCTACAAACAAAAAGGGCCGGGATTGCTCCCGGCCCTTTCGCATTCGTTAGTCGATCAGGATCAGTGCGCCAGCGCGGCGAGAAGGAGCAGCGCAACGATGTTGGTGATCTTGATCATCGGGTTGACGGCCGGGCCGGCGGTGTCCTTGTAGGG
>JAHFQC010000056.1:34024-34878 GCA_023259375.1 Alphaproteobacteria bacterium | reverse complement strand
CGGTCTTCTTGACGGTCTTTTTGACGGTTTTCTTGGCTGCCGTCTTCTTCACGGCCGGCTTTTTGGCAGGCGCTTTCTTCGTAACCAGGGTCGTTCTCCGTTGCGGTCGCGCGCCGGTTGAGCGCGGTTTAGGCCTATGTATCACGCCCCCGGCATACGCGCCAATCGCGCCCGGATGGCGGTGGCGCTCGCCGGATTGCGGCGGCCGTCGATGATGGTGAAGCGGTCGGGATGGATGCGGCTGGCTTTGGCCTTGAGCGGGGCGAGTGTCGAGCCGGGGCGCAGCACCACGGCGGCCGGTACTGCCGCCAGAATGTCCTGCCAGCGCCGCCAGCGATGAAACTGTTCCAGATTGTCGCTGCCCATCAGCCAGACAAACTGCGCGGCACCGAAGCGGGTTTTGAGGGCGTGAACCGTATCGACCGTATAGCGGCTCGCCATCGCCGCTTCGATATCGGTGACGATCAGGCGGCGGTTGTCGCCGACCAGCTTTCGCGCCCCGGCGAGGCGGTTTTCGAGGCTCGCCATCCCGGCGACCGGCTTCAGCGGATTCTGCGGCGCCACCAGCATCCAGACGTAATCGAGCCCGAGTTGTTGGATCGCGGTTTCGGCGACATAGCGATGGCCTTCGTGCGCCGGATTGAACGAGCCGCCCATCAGGCCGATGCGCAGGCCTTTTGCGACCGGACCGGGCGGGCGGAGGATGCTCATCAGGGTCTGGTTTGTCCGTTGCCGCGCACCACGTATTTGAAGGTGCAAAGCTGTTCGACGCCGACCGGCCCGCGGGCGTGCAGTTTGCCGGTGCCGATGCCGATCTCGGCACCCATGCCGAATTCGCCGCCGTCGGCGAACTG
>JAHFQC010000056.1:0-34014 GCA_023259375.1 Alphaproteobacteria bacterium | reverse complement strand
AACTGGGTTGAGGCGTTCCACACCACGATGGCGCTGTCGATCCCGTCGAGGAAACGCTCGGCCGCCAGCCGGTCTTCGGTGATGATCGCTTCGGTGTGATGCGAGCCGTATTTCTCGATGTGCGCGATGGCGTCTTCGACGCCGTCGACTAGTTTTACCGAGATGATGGCGTCGAGATATTCGGTGCGCCAGTCCTCTTCAGTAGCCGGCTTGGCGGCGGGATAGAGCTCCCACATCGCATCGTCGGCGCGGATTTCGCAGCCTTTGGCGGCGAGATCGTCGAGGATCTGGACCATCAACTCCTTGGCCACGCCGCGATCGATCAGCAGCGTTTCGGTGGCGCCGCAAATGCCGGTGCGCCGCATCTTGGCGTTGACGGTGACGGCGCGCGCCTTGTCGGGATCGGCGGCGGCGTGAATGTAGGTGTGGCAGATGCCTTCGAGATGGGCGAGCACCGGCACGCGCGCTTCGTTCTGCACCCGCGCCACCAGCGATTTGCCGCCGCGCGGAATGATGAGATCGACGGTGCCGTTCAAGCCTTGCAGCAACAGGCCCACCGCGGCGCGGTCGGTCGTCGGCACGAGCTGAACGATTTCGGCGGGCAGGCCCGCATCGGCCAAGCCTTCGCGCAACGCGGCGAGAATGGCGGCCGACGAATGGGCGCTTTCCGAACCGCCGCGCAGGATTACCGCGTTGCCGGATTTGAGGCACAGCGCCGCCGCATCGGCCGTCACGTTCGGACGGCTCTCATAGATGATGCCGATGACGCCGATCGGCGTCGCCACGCGGGCGATGTCGAGACCGTTGGGACGCGTCCAGCGCGCCAGTTCGCGGCCGACCGGATCGGCGAGGGCGGCAATCGCTTCGACACCGGCCGCCATCGCATCGACGCGTTTGCCGTCGAGCATCAGCCGGTCGAGCATCGCGCCGGAGAGCCCGTGCTCACGCGCGGCCGCCATGTCTTCGTCGTTGGCGGCGAGGATTTCGCCTTTGTGGGTGCGCAGCGCCGCGGCGGCGGCGAGGAGCGCGGCGTTTTTGGCTTCGGTCGAAGCTTCGCGAATGGCGCGAGCGGCGACGCGCGCGGCGGCGCCGAGGGCGTTCATTTTGAGGCTCAGGTCGTCGCTCATGCGTCCACCATCAATGTGAGGTCGTCGCGATGGATCATCTCATCGCGGCCACAGTAGCCGAGAATGGCTTCGATCTCGAGACTGCGCTTGCCGGCGATGCGTTCGGCATCGGCCGCGTTATAGGCGACAAGCCCGCGGGCGATTTCATGGCCGTGCTGGTCCATCACCGCCACCGGATCGCCGCGTTCGAAACGGCCGTCGATCTGGCGGATGCCGATGGGCAGTAGGCTGGAGCCCGACAGCAGCGCCTTGACGGCACCGTCGTCGATGATGAGCGCGCCTTGCGGATGCAGCACGCCGCCGATCCAGCGCTTGCGCGCCGCCGCGGGCGTATCGCAGGCGAAGAAGCGGGTCGAACGCGCCGCGCCGGAGCGGATCGCTGCGATCGGGTTCAGCGTCTTGCCCTTGGCGATGATCACATCGGAGCCCGCCGAAATGGCAATCTTGGCCGCGATGATTTTCGACGTCATGCCGCCGCGGCCGAGACCCGATACCGATCCGCCCGCCATGGCTTCGATCTCTGCCGTAATGGCCGGCACTTCGGGAATATGTTCGGCGGCGGTATCGAGAGCGGGATTGGCTGTGTACAGACCATCGACGTCGGAAAGCAGGATCAGACAGTCGGCTTCCATCATCGAGGCGACGCGGGCGGCGAGCTGATCGTTGTCGCCGAATTGAATTTCGCTGGTGGCGACGGTGTCGTTTTCGTTGATCACCGGCACGGCGCCGAGTTCCATCAGCGTCTTCAGTGTGGCACGGGCGTTGAGATAACGGCGACGGTTTTCGGTGTCGTCGAGGATCAACAGAACCTGCGCGGCGGCGATGTCTTCCGCTTTCAGCGTTTCCGCCCAAGCACCGGCGAGACGTACCTGTCCCGCGGCGGCGGCAGCCTGGCTTTCTTCGAGGCGCAACGGCCCCGGCTTCAATTTCAGGGCGCGGCGGCCAAGCGCAATGGCGCCCGACGACACCAGCACCACGTTCTTGCCTTCGCGCTTCAGCGTGGCGATGTCGGCGGCCAGCGATTTCAGCCATTCGCGGCGGACCGAACCGGTGACGGTATCGACCAGCAGCGACGAGCCGACCTTGATGACAATCAGACGCGCGGAGGCAAGAAGGTCGCTCACGGACGCCACTCGCTCTTGGGCTCCTTGGACTTCTTCGCGGCAGTGCGCGTCTTGCCGATCACCTTGGCGAGCTTGCGCAGCACTTCGGGGATGCCGTCGCCGGAGACGCCCGACATCACGAACACGTCGTGGCCGCAGGCTTTCTTGAGCGAGGCAAGTTTCTTCGTCAGCGCCGCTTGCGGGATCGCATCGGCCTTGTTGAGCGCGACGATCTCCGGTTTGTCGGTGAGGCCTTGGCCATAGGCTTCGATCTCGCCGCGGATGGTCTTGTAGGCTTTGACGATCTCGCCTTCGGTGCCGTCGATCAGATGCAGGATGGCGTTGCAGCGTTCGGCGTGACCGAGAAACTGGTCGCCGAGGCCGACGCCTTCATGGGCGCCTTCGATCAGGCCGGGCAGGTCGGCGACGACGAAATCGGTGGTGTCGATGCGGACCACGCCAAGCTGCGGTGCCAATGTCGTGAACGGGTAATCGGCGATCTTCGGCCGGGCTTCCGAAACGCGCGACAGGAAGGTCGATTTGCCGGCATTGGGCAGTCCGATCAAGCCGACATCGGCGATCAGCTTCAGCTTCAGGATGATCGCCTTCTCCTGGCCGGGCTGGCCCGGATTGGCGAACTTCGGCGCCTGATTGGTTGCGCTCTTGAAATGGGCGTTGCCGAAACCGCCGTTGCCGCCGCGCAGAAGCTGGACGCGCTGGCCGACCGTCGAGAGGTCGGCGATCAGCGTCTCGCCGTCCTCTTCGAAGATCTGGGTGCCGACCGGGACTTTCATCACCGCGTCGTCGCCGCCGGCGCCGCTCATGTCCTTGCCCGAGCCGGGCTCGCCCGATTTGGCGCGGATATGCTGCTGGAAGCGATAGTCGATCAGGGTATTGAGGTTCTCGACCGCCTCGGCCCAGACGTTGCCGCCCCGGCCGCCGTCGCCACCCCAAGGACCGCCGTATTCGAGAAATTTCTCGCGCCGGAAGGCGATGCAGCCGTTCCCGCCGTGTCCGGACTGGATGTAGACCTTGGCGATATCGAGAAATTTCATTGTCCGTTTCTTTCGTCAGGGCCGAGCGGGGCGATCAGGCGGCCTTTTTTCGCCCGAAACGCGCGCGCGTCAACATCGCCCGGTTGCACAAGACCATCTCACCCCGGGCCTTGCTGGGCCAGGACTCGACGTGGTCGGCCTCGAATCCCAGCCGGGCCAGGACCCGGCCGGAGGCGGGATTATCGTGGAACCAGCCGGCTTCTACCGCATCCGCCTGGACCACCCCGAAGGCGAACGCCAGCAGTCTATGCGCGGCCTCGGTGGCAAAACCACGGCCCCAATAGGGCTTGGCGATCCAATAACCAAGTTCATAGCGGCCGTCCTTGATATGGACGCCGCAGCAGCCGACCGGGGTGCCGGTGGCCCTGGTCAGGATGGTGTACACCCAGCCTTCGCCCATGGCGCGAGCCTTGGTCACGATCTCGATGAATGTTTTGGCGTCCGCCTCGGTATAGGGGTGGGGCGGGGACGCCAGCTGGCGCGCAACCTCATAATCGGACAGCGCTTCGGTAAAGAAGGGGGCGTCCTCCGGGACCGGAGGGCGCAACTGAAGCCTGTCGCTTTCCAAGATGGTCATGGCTCAGGCCTCCACCAGTTCGTGTTGAAGCCGCCCGCTCCGCTTCCGGCCGAAATTCTCCCGGTGCAGCATCATGCGGTGGCACCAGGCGAGGCTGCCGCGGGCCAGAACTTCCTCGCGATAGTCGCGGTCCGGCACGAAGCCGAGCTTCTCCAGCACCTGTTCCGAGGCCGGATTGCCGTCGAGCCAGCTCGCCAGCACGGTCTCGACCTTCAGGGTGTTGAAGGCGAAGGCCACAATCTTGCGCGCCGCTTCGGTGGCATAGCCGAAACCCCAATAAGGCCGGCCGAGCCAGTAGGAGAGGGTGTAGAGGCCGTCGCTCAAGCTCAGCGTCACCATGCCAACGAGTTCGTGCGTCTGCTTGTGCTCGACCGCGAAGGCATAGGCCTCGCCCTTGGCAAGCCCTTCGGCTGCCTTGGCAATCAGGACAGCGGCGTCGTCCTCGGTGAAGGGGTGCGTGACCGCCGCCATGTTGCGCGCCACTTCGTAGTCGCCGAGCCAGCGCGCAACGGCGCTCGCATCGGAGGTACGAGGGGCCCGCAGGATCAGGCGCTCGGTTTCAAAACTCGGCATGACACGTCCCTTGTCTTTCTGAGCGCTCGCCAGGGGCGGAACTCCGCGTCTCCTGGTTGCGCTCCGGTGCAAGGGAAAACAAAAAAGGGAGATGGCGGACCATCTCCCTTGCCGTAATGGGCCGCCAACTTGTGGCGGCCTATGTCTTCAGCCGCCTATTCCGCCGCTTGCTTCGTCGCCGTCGCCGGAAGTACCGATACGAACGTGCGGCGCTTGAAGCCCTTGTGGAACGTCACATGGCCGTCGGTAATCGCGAAAATGGTGTGATCCTTGCCAATACCAACGCCCTTGCCGGGGTGGAACTGGGTACCGCGCTGACGGATGATGACGTTGCCGGCCTCGATGGCCTGGCCGCCGAACATCTTCACGCCAAGACGCTGACCGGCTGAGTCGCGACCATTGCGGGATGAACCGCCTGCTTTCTTATGTGCCATGGGTCGAACTCCTTAAGCCGAGATGGCCGTGATCTTGATTTCGGTGAAGCACTGGCGATGACCGCGCTTGCGATGCGTGTTCTGACGGCGGCGCTTCTTGAACGCAATCACCTTCTCGCCTTTGCCCTGACGCAGGATTTCGGCCGTGACCGAAGCGCCTTCGACCAGCGGAGCGCCGGTCTTGATGGTCTCGCCACCGACCACAAGGACTTCGCCGAGTTTCAGTTCGGCGCCGACCTCGCCTGCGACTTTTTCGATGGACAGGACGTCGTCCTTGGCCACCTTGTACTGCTTGCCGCCCGTGCGGACTACCGCGAACATGAGCTAAGTCCCTGAATAAATATGTTTTCCGGGAAACGATGGGTTTCCCAGGGAGCGGCGCAATATACGCACCAAAACCCAAGGGTCAAGGTAGGCAGTGATAGATTCCTGATCCCAATCGCCTCAGGGCTTTGTTGGCCGCCTTGCGCCTTGGCCTACAACAGAAAAATGGGACTTCCGGTGGCCCGGTACAAGGGGGTGCGACAAGTAAACAAAAGCAGAACCGTTACCGGCTTCCCTCTAACGCGGCTTTTGCCAGCAGACTCGCCCACAGCACCGGTTCGGGACCGGAGATATTAGCCAGGACCACGATGGTCATCTCTTCGTCCGGGATGGAGACGATCTCGGCATTGAAGCCGTCGATGAAGCCGGGATGGCCGATTCCCGTATGGCCGCCGATTTTCTGAACGAACAGGCCGCAGGCGTAGTCGGCGCCCGGCATCTCGGTCGCAATGAACGGGGCGGTCATGCGCTTCAAGGACGCCGGCGATAGCACCTGCCCGCCGTAGAGCGCCTTTGCCCATTTCATGAGATCGGCTGTGGTCGAATGCAGCCCGCCGGCGGCGTACAGGACCGACACATCGATGTACCCGGCGTTGCGGACGATATCTTTCTCGCGCACATAGCCGGCGGCGCGCCGGGGCAGGACGGGGGCCGCCTCGTCGTAACCGGTATCGCTCATGCCCAGCGGTTTGAGGAAATTGTCGTCGATGTAGGCGGCGTAGCGCTGGCCCGAGAGCTTCTCGATGATCAGGCCGAGAAAGTCGTACCCGGTGTTGCTGTAGTTCCACTTGGAGCCGGGCGCGAAGCCGAGCGGCTTGTCGCGAACCAGACCGATCAACTCCGATGGTCCGACGGCTCGCGATTTGAGCGCGTCAAAGCCCGGCACATAGAAGAAGTCCGGAATGCCCGATGTGTGCGTCAGAAGCTGGTAGAGGGTGACGTCGGCCCACGCCGCCGGAACGTCGGGAACGTATTTTTTGAGACGGTCGTTGATGTCGAGCTTGCCCTGTTCCTGCAGGCGGAAGATGGCGGCGGCAGTGAACTGCTTGGTGATGGAGCCGATACGGAATTTGGTATCAGGAGTGTTCGCGATGCTCCATTCGCGGTTGGCCATGCCGTAGCCGCGGTCGAGCACGACCTTGCCGCCGACCGCAACCCGGACCACGCCGCTGAACGCGCCCTTGTCGGCATAGGGCTGCAGAATCGTGTCGAGGTGAGCAGGGTCCGCCGCCGCTGGACGAACCAGACATAACGCGGCGAACAGGGCGGGGATCAAGCGGCCGGATATCAAGATTTCCTCCCGAATTTGCGAAACAAGGGCGTCGTCGGGGAGATGCGGTCGGAGCGCGATCTGGTTGCAGCGCTATCCTGTCGCTAGGGCTGCTTTTGTGCCCACCGCTGGGCCGATCAAATTCCGGCGCGACAGGCCGAATGTCGTTTTGATGCCGCTGGTTGATCCATTCGTCATCCCGCGCGTTATCGCATCGCAGCAGAAGAAGCGGGCGGCGGCATGGCTTGGATTTGGCGGGTTTTCTTCGCGTGTGCGATCGGCGCGGCGGCACCGGCGGCAGCACAACAGGCGGCGGCCGAGGAGCCGTCCCCGGCGTTGTCGCTGATCTTCGAGAACGACATCTTCTTCAACCAGGACCACGACTACACCAATGGCGTCGAACTGACCTACACGACAAAACCGAGCCAGAATGTCGATGCGATGGTGAGTCTCGCCCGGGCGTTGCCGCTGTTCGCGGATCATGGCGCGGTTCGCACCAGCTATTCGCTTGGTCAGTCGATCTTCACGCCCAAGCACACCGAGCTTGCGGTGCCGCTGCCGACCGAGCGGCCTTACGCCGGATATCTCTATGCCACCATCGGCCTGATGGAGGCCAACCCCGACCGGCTCGATCAGTTGCAGGTGCAGTTCGGCGTCGTCGGCCCGATGGCGCTCGCCAAGGAGAGCCAGTTCTGGGTTCACTCGATCATCGACGATACCAAGCCGAAGGGCTGGCACTACCAGCTTCACAACGAGCCGGCGTTCAACATCACTTACGACCGCAGCATGAAAATCATTCCGCCGCAGTCGTTGCTCGGGGTGGTGCTCGATGTCGAACCGCATTTCGGCGGCGCCGTGGGCACGGTCTACGATTACGCCAATGCCGGCGCCATGGTGCGGCTCGGCTTCAATCTGCCGGACGATTTCGGGCCGCCGCGGATCGAGCCCAATCTGCCGGGCTCAAGTTTCTTCGAGCCCACCGGCGGTTTCAGTCTTTATGCCTTTGCCGGCGTCGACGGCCGGGCCGTGGCGCGCAACATCTTCCTCGACGGCAACACCTGGCGCGACAGCCCCTCGGTCGACAAGTATTGGGCGGTCGGCGATCTCACCCTGGGTGCGGCGATGACGTTCTCGGGCGTGCGCGTCGCCTTCACTCATGTCTTCCGCACCCGCGAGTACAAGACGCAAGACAAGTCGTCCCAATTTGGGGCGGTGAATGTGAGCTTCAGGTTATAGGGAGGTTTGGCCATGACGTTTTCGCCAGTCGGTTTGACACCCTTGCTCGGCGTGTTCGACATGACGCGATCGCTGATGTTCTACCGCGATCAACTCGGGTTCGAGGTTGTCATGGCTTCACCGGAGGTGGAGACCGCGGAAGGGCGGTTCTCGCACTGGATGCTGCTGCGCCATGGGGCAGCCGAGCTGATGCTCAATACGCAGTATGATTCCAACGAAAGACCGGCGAGTCCGGATCGAGGCCGTCAGGCAGCTCACGCCGACATCTGTCTTTTCATTGCGTGCACCGACATCGACTCCGCATATCAAACGCTGAGCGAGCGGGGATTGAAAGCCGATCCACCCCAGCTTGCCCCATATGGGCTGAAGACATTCAGCGTTTCAGATCCTGACGGATACCTCGTGGTGTACCAGGAACACCGCTGACGGCGGCGATCTACTACTCGCCCACGCCGCCGGTGAGGCTCATGCCGCTCAGTTCCAGTTCGCGTTGCGCCGTGGTGGTTTTACCGGGCGCGCAGACTTTGGTGCGGAAGGTGAAGAACACGTCGCTCGTGCCCCAACGGCGCAAATTGGTGCGCTCGGTGCAATCTTTGACCGGGAGCTTCGGCACGCATTTCAGCATGCCGTCCTTGAAGTGGCGCAAGGCTTCATTCGGCGCGCATTCGAGGCTGGCGCCATTCGCAAACGTGCCGGCCATGCCCTGATCCGATTGCGAGACATCGCCGAGCGTGACCTTCAGGTGCGAGCCGGGGATGCAGCGCAACACTTCGCCTTCGAAGCCGGAATCGATCCAGGTATCACCGGTCATGTGCGAGGCGGGGAATTCGCGTCCGTCGGGCGACACGCACACCGCATGCACGGCCTTGATGACGCTCGCGTCCTGCATCTCGCAGGCGCTGGCATGCACCGTCGACATCGCGGCCGCGCCGATTTCGCCGCCGCCGCCGATCTTGTTGTTCACGGTGATGTATTCGTTGTAGCCGGAATAGATCACGATATTGCCGACGCTGGCGCTGGCATTGGCGCCCGCCTGTGCCCAGGCGGATGCCCAGGCCGAAGCTTCGGCGCTGGCCGAGCCGCCTTTGTCGATGATGATCGTCTTGTTGATGTTGATGTTCTTCGAGGCGTCGATGTTCTTGGTGATGTTGATCGACTTATCGATATTGATCGATTTATCGATATTAATCGATTTGTCGATGGTCACCGGCTTATAGATATTGACGTCCTTGTTGATGACGACCGGTTTGTAGACGTTGACGTTCTTGTTGATGACGACCGGCTTGTTGATGACGACACCGCCGCCGCATCCGCTCGAGCAGGCCGGAGCGCATTTGGTTGCGCTCGGCACGCTTTGCGAAATGCCGCCGGCGTTGACCGCCGACCCGAACGGGAGAACGGTGAGGGCGGTAGTGACCAGCGCGGCAGCAGCCAACTTCAAAGGCCTGGACGACATGCTATAGCTCCGTCGATGTCCCGGCCAACGGGGCCTGGAACAACTGAATGACCGCCGATCTCACTTCACGATCCATGCCACTTCCCGTCTTGCGAAAGCCGCAATCGCTGGTTCAAATCGGAACAACGTCCGGCCCGGCCCGGGCGGGGGAAGTGGCATGATCCCGATCTCGGACGAAAACCCGACCAAGCTGACGCCTTATGTAACGATCGGGCTGATCCTGGCCTGCGTCGGCGTCTATGCGTGGCAGTTTCACCTCCAGGGCGACGCCTACGGCGATTTCATGCTGCATTACGGCTTTACGCCGTCGAGCCTGATGTCGCCCCAATTCGAGGCAACCGGGATTCCGGCGGTACCGGCGGTGGTCTCGATCTTCACCGCCATGTTCCTGCACGGGGGCGTGCTGCACCTGATCGGCAACATGCTTTATCTCTGGATTTTCGGAAACAACATCGAAGACGCCATGGGACACGCCCGTTTCCTGGTGTTTTACCTGTTGTCCGGGGTGGCGGCGGCCTTGACCATGGCGTTCATGGATCCCTCCTCGGTCCAGCCGATGGTGGGGGCGTCGGGAGCGATTTCGGGTGCTTTGGGCGCTTATATGCTGCTCTATCCGCGCGCCCGCGTGACCGTGCTTGTCCCCCTCTTGATCATCCTTTATCCCTTCCGGATCAATGCCATATGGGTCGTGGGCGTGTGGTTTGCGATGCAGCTTCTGGCGCTCACCGGACCCGATACCAGCGGTATCGCCTGGTGGGCCCATGTCGGCGGCTTTGCGGCCGGCATCGTGCTGACGCCCTTCTTCAAGTCTTCCACGGTGCCGTTCTTCGGCCCCCGCATCCGGCGCGGACCTTGGAGCAACTGAACTTCAGAAGCGGGTGGCACAGCTTTCGCTCTGTGTCCTTCCGAGCGGCGAGAAGCTGTTCCGAAACGGGAATGGCCCGCTAGCGAGGAAGGCATCAGGTTATGAAACACAAGAATAGCCATTTGCTGGTTGGGTATTGGTCGCGGCTCCGCGCCGGGCGTGACGTTCCGGATCAGACCGACATCGACCCTCGCTCGATCAAGCGCCTTCTTCCCTACGTCTTCATTCTGGACGCCGAGAACCCCAACCGCCCGATTTACCGCTTGGCCGGCACCGCGCTGTGCGAACGTTTCGGCTTCGAGCTCAAGGGCACCGGCTTCCTGGCCCACTGGGAAGCCCAATCCTCGATGGCGCTCGGCTCGCTGTTGCAGCAGGCGCTGAACCTGAAGCAGCCGGTATGCCTGACCTCGATCGGCGCCTCGGCGGATTGCGGCATGGTCGAACTCGAAACCATCCTGCTGCCGATCAAGTTCGGCGAGAGCGGTCCGACCCGCTTCCTCGGCATGATTCAGATCCTGTCCGATATGAGCCAGCTTCAGGGCCGTCCGATCGCCTTCCAGCGGCTCGCCGCCAGCCAGATCATTCGCGAGGACGATCCCTACAGCCAGACCAGCGTCACGCTGCCGCCGCCCCCGCCGCCGCCGGCCTATCGCAGCCACCCGCGCGCGCCGCATCTGCGCCTGGTCGTCAGTCACGACCGTCCGGCCAATTCGAATTTCCGCACCGCCACTAAGACGGAGCGCATTTTCCAGGTGTTTGGGCCCGAGCCGGCCGAAGCCTGGGTCGAATACTGAACCATCGTCCGGAAGGTGGGGACCTTTTCCGGACACCTGTTGAAGCTTGGATAAACCGAAGGCCGGGAGCGATCCCGGCCTTTCTTTTATTCCCCAGCTACCGGGCTTGGCGGCCGGGCAATGGTGGAATCGGGGCGCTTGTCGACCGGGTCGTAGCCGAAGATCGCGTCGTCGAAATGGAGCACGTTCTCTTTGTTCCTGAGATACGGGATCTCGTACTTCTCGACGGCGTGACGATAGGTTTCGAACTTGTCCATATCGTCCTTGCGGCGCTCGTCGCAGCGCTGCCAGGGCAGGTGTTGGATTTCGGTGCACCAGATGTCGAAGTCGACCGTCTTGACAGGATAGCGCAAGGTCTGCGCGCCCGCAGGCAACGCAAAGACGGCGGCGAGGCTCAAGGCGGCGAGGGTCCGGTTCATGGATTAAGCTTACGCCTCGCGGCCCGCCGGCGGAAGCGGCTTCGGGCCGATTGGAACAAGCCGTCAGATTGTCAAAAAGTGTCGTCGAGCCGCAACCGGCGATTACGGATTTTCGGTCAGTTCGCCGGACGGGTTTTTCGGCCCCTGTCCCTGTTCCGCGGCGGCCTTCTTCTTGGCTTCGTCCTCTTTGGCCTTGTCGGCGGCAACGGCGGCGGCTTCGGTTTCGAGCCGGGCCAGCGTGATCTCGAACGACTGGCGGCACTTCTCGGCGGCTGCGGTCTGCGAGGCGACCCGCAGATCCAGGTGCCAGCAGTCCCAGTCGGCCTGGGCCCGGGCCGCATCGCGCGGATAGACGTCTTTGGCTGTGGCCACAGACCGCAGCAGCCGGTCGCGCTGTTCGTGCGTTTTAATGTCCCGGCTTGGCTCAGGATCGACCACTTCGTCGCGGGTCAGCCGCATCGCCTTGTCGGCAAACGCATTGGCGAGGTCGGCGACGTTGCCCTGGGTTTCGGTCAAGGGAATCGAGGAATCCTGGTCGAACGAGCCATATTGGGCTTGGCCGACCATGCCGAACGACTTCGCCAGGAAGCTGTAATTCTTGAATAGCGCCTGCTGGAACGGATCGGCGGGCGGGGTCGCGGTTTCGAGATCGTCGAGCGGGCTGAAATTGATACAGCCGGCCAGAGACACCGCACACAACAGAATGAGCGGCCGCGCATCAATTTTCGTCGCCATACAGATGTCTCCGAAGACCAGGGGGAACCTCCTATACCGCGTCTTGCCACTGGGGTTAAGCAGGAGTTTACGCCGCAGGATTCACCATGAACGGCAGGCCACCTAAACGATCGGTCATAAACGGTCCGTTAGATAATCCGACGCAGACTGCCGGAACGCTTCGTGAGGAGGGGCGGCTGTGTGCCCGGCATGAACGATAAAGATCCCGTGCTGGCCAGGGCGCGCGCCGAAAGGCGGCGGTATCGCCGCGTCCCCGTCAATCTGCCGGGCAAGCTGTTCGTGCCCGCAACCTCCGAGGAATTTGCCTGCACGGTGGTCGATTTGTCGCCGGGCGGGGCTTCGGTGGCCACCGACGCCCAATTGCCGGTCGAGACCCCGGTCGTCCTCTATGCCAACACCTTCGGCCGCTTCGAAGGCACCATCGCCCGCCACGACGGGCCCCGGCTGGGACTGAAATTCGCCTCCACCGCCCTCAAGCGCGAACGCACCGCCGAACAGCTCACCCTGTTCCTCAACAAGTCGCTGCTCGACGAATCGGAGCTCAGGCGCGACGAGCGGTCGCCGACGCGCGGGGTGACGCGCTTCGTGCGTAACGACGGCCAGATCGTGCCGTGCGAAGTGCTCGATCTGTCGATGAGCGGCATTTCGGTCAAGACCGACATCAAGCCGCCGGTGGGCGAATTCGTCCTCATCGGTCAGTTGGCCGGCCGCATTGCCCGCCATCACGATCAGGGCCTCGGCATCGAGTTCGTCGGCAACATTAATGCCTCCGCCGACCGCGTCCGCACCAAGATCGCCCTGACGCGCTAATCAGTCCGCGAGCGCCGCCACGTTCTGCACGATGGCTTCCAGGCCCAGTTCCGCTTGCTTCTTCTTCGGCAATCCGGCCGCCACCAGGGCGTGGGCGCGGGTGAGGTAGGCTTTCATCTCCTTGGTCGACAGCGCATCGAGGTGCTGCAGCAGGATCCAACGCCGTTTGGCGAAATAGGGTGCCTGCACGAAATCTGGGTCCTCGGTGAGAATCTCGAAGCTGTCTTCGGCGACGCGAAAGGCGATGTGGTGCGGCTTGTCGGTGGCCGGTCCCATCACGGCAAACACCTTGCCGCCGACCTTGTAGACGCGGCTGTCGCCCCATTGCACCACCAGCGAGGTGGCCGGCAGCGACAGACAGAATTTCTCGACCTCGGCGTGACGCATCACGATTCCTTCGGCTGTTCCTTCGACTTCAGGCCCAGCGCGGCGCGGGCTTTGGCATAATGCTCCGGCGTGATGTGCTTGGCCACTAAGGCGATGGTCCCAGCGATCACGGCCGCGTCATCGGCGTAGCCGATACCGGCGAGGAAATCGGGAATGGCATCGAACGGCAGCACGAAATAGGCGAGCGCCGCCATCAGCATCGCCTTGGGTGCTTTCGGTGTTGCCGGATCGAAGGCGCAGTAATACGCCGCCGCCAATTCCTCGGCGAACGGCAGCTTGCCGGCGAGTCCGAGCAGCTTCTTCCAGAAGCCTTGTTTGACGGTGCGCTCGTTCTTAGTGACATTGGCGGGCAGTTGATAGGACATGCCCCATCTTCGCCTGCCGTGCGGAGGCAGGGAAGAGACTTGTTGCTGTCCCTTCCCTGTGTTCCTAGCGCGCCGCCAATTCGTGAATCTGGCTTCCCGCCAGGGTCAGTTTGGCCACTGACAACTCGCCGGAGGATTCCAGCGCCCGGATGAACGAGGTGGCGCGGGACAGCGCATCGGCATGGGCCTCGGTCCAGCGCGCCACGGCTGCGGCGCCGGCAGCGCGATTTTCGCCTTCGGTTCCCGCTTTCAGCGCCGAGGCGGTCAGCGCCCGCTGGCCGGCGTAAAGATCATCGATGATCCGGCGGATGGCGAGGCGGTCCCAGTGCTCGGCGGCGGTGATGCGTCCGGCGTGGCCGCGCAACCGGTCGATGCCGACCGCGGCGCCCATCGCGAAGTAGGCACCGGCGACGAGATCGAGCGGCAGGGCGTGGCTCGCCGCCATCAGCGCGATTTCCGGCAGGCCTGCCATCAGCGGCAGCACCGCGACGTCTTCGGCGAGATCATGCGGCACGCCGCCGGCCACTAGCTCGGCGATGCGCGCTTCGGTGTCATGGGCTTCGTAGGGCGACACCAGGGTCGAAAAGGTGCCGCGCAGCTTTTCGGCGCCATCGCGATAGAGCGCGACGATGGTCGAAAGATCCGCATCGGCCGGCACATTGATGAGGAACCACAGACCGAGCCGGCGCAGCACCGCGACGATGTCGGCATACATCGAGGTTTGCAGCTTGGCGTCGACCTTGCGGTCGAGCGCATCGATGCGTTTCTTCAAGACCGACAGTCCGAAGGCGCCATCGGTCACGGCAAAAGCGCGCACGATACGGGCAGCGGGAGCGCCGCTCATTTCCTTCATGCGGGCGACGAACAACGGACCGGCGAGATTGATCAGCCCGTTGGCCACCACGTCGGTGATGATTTCGCGCTTCAAACGGTGGCGCCCGAGTTCGTCCGGCAAAGCCGCGACCGCTTCCGGCGGGAAGTAACCGGCGAGCGAGGGCAGGAAGTGCGGATCGTCGGGCAGATCGCTGGCGAGCAGTTCGGCCTTGAGATCGAGCTTGGCATACGCCAGCAGCACCGACAGTTCCGGCCGGGTCAGGCCCTTCAGGCTCTGGGCGCGGCGGCGCAGTTCGGCGTCGTCGGGCAGGAATTCCACCGCGCGATCAAGCCGGCCGCGCGCTTCGAGATCGCGCATGTAACGGCCGCAGGCATCGACATCGCCCACGCCGCGCGTTTCGGCAACGGTGATCGCCAGAGTCTGGTCGTAATTGTCTTTCAGCACCAGCGCAGCGACTTCGTCGGTCATGCTGGCGAGCAGCGCATCGCGTTCCTCGGCGGTCATCTCGCCGCGTCGCATCGCCCCGCCCATCAGGATCTTGAGGTTCACTTCGTGGTCGGAGGTGTCGACACCGGCGGAATTGTCGATGGCATCGGTGTTGAGGCGGATGCCGCTCATGGCGCATTCGATGCGGCCGAGCTGGGTCAGGCCCAGATTGGCGCCTTCGCCGATCACCTTGGCGCGCAGTTCCTTGCCGTTGATCCGCACCGCATCGTTGGCACGGTCGCCGACTTCGAGATTGGACTGGGTCGATGCCTTGACATAGGTGCCGATGCCGCCGAGCCAGAGCAGATCGACCTCGGCCTTGAGGATGGCCTTGATCACTTCGGCGGGCGTTGCGGTGTCGGCGCTAAGTCCGGTCAGCGCCTTCATCTCGGCCGAAAGCGGGATTTCTTTCAGCGTGCGGGCGAAGACGCCGCCGCCCTTGGAAATAAGTGCCTTGTCGTAATCGGCCCAGGAGGAGCGCGGCAGATCGAACAGGCGCTTGCGCTCCGTCCAGCTGGTCGCCGGATCGGGATTTGGGTCGATGAAGATGTGGCGGTGATCGAACGCAGCGAACAGCTTCATGCATTTCGACAACAGCACGCCGTTGCCGAACACGTCGCCCGACATGTCGCCGACGCCGACCGCGGTGAACGGCGTCGTCTGGATATCGCGGCCCATTTCACGGAAGTGGCGCTTGACCGCTTCCCAGGCGCCGCGGGCGGTGATGCCCATCACTTTGTGATCGTAGCCATGGCTGCCGCCGGAGGCGAACGCGTCGCCCAGCCAGAAGCCGCGCCCTTCGGCAATGCCGTTGGCGATATCGGAGAAGGTCGCGGTGCCCTTGTCGGCGGCAACGACCAGATAGGGATCGTCTTCGTCGCGGCGCACCACCTGCTCGGGCGGGATCACCGCGCCGTCGGGGCCGAGATTGTCGGTGACATCGAGCAGCGCATTGATGAAGGTCTTATAGGCGGCGATGCCCGTCGCCATCATGTCTTCGCGGCTCGGATTGACCGGCATCTGCTTGGGATAGAAGCCGCCTTTGGAGCCCACCGGCACGATGCAGGCGTTCTTGACCTGCTGCGCCTTGACGAGGCCGAGAATTTCGGTGCGGAAATCTTCGCGCCGGTCGCTCCAGCGCAAGCCGCCGCGCGCCACTTTGCCGAAACGCAGATGCACGCCTTCGACTTGCGGCGAATAGACGAAGATCTCGACATGCGGGCGCGGTGCCGGCAGTTCGTCGAGCTTGCCCGACGCCAGCTTCATGGAGAGATACGGCTTCGGCCGTCCGTCTTCGCTCGCCTGATAGAAGTTGGTCCGCAGCACATTGACGATCACATTGCGGATGCGGCGGATGATACGGTCGTCGTCGAGGCTCTGCACATCATGCAGCGCGGCATCGATGCGCGTCTTGAGGTCCGCCACCGTCTCTTCACTGGCGCTTTCCGGCGACAGTTGCGCGTGGAACAGCTCGACCAGCATACGAGCCAGCATCGGGTTACGCGTCAGCGCCTGCTCCATATAGTCCTGGCTGAACGGGATCGCCGTCTGGCGCAGGAATTTTGCTACCGCGCGCAGGATGGTGATGTCGCGCCACGACAGCCCGGCGACGATGGTGAGACGGTTGAAGCCATCGCTTTCCGCATCGCCGGCGATCACCGCGTGGAAGGCGGACTGCAACAGGTGCTTGATCTCGGTGCCTTGGGCCGGGCCCTGATCGGCACGTTCCATCAGGAAATCGAGCACGAAGGCTTCGCCCACCTCAGCGACGATCGGATAGGCGTCTTCGGCGATCACTTTGAGGCCGAAATTTTCGAAGATCGGCAGCGACACCGACAGCGGCAACGCCGGTCCGAGACCATAGAGCTTGATGCGCAAGGTCGAACGGCGGTCGGAGACGCGCCGCATCACGCGGGCTTCTATGGCGGGCTTCTTGCCGGAACGGGCGAGGCTGTCGATGGCGGCGAGGTCTTCGGAGCCTTCGGTCGGCGTGAAGGCATCGCGATAGCGCGCGGGGATTCCTGGCGCCTGCTGACGGAACAGCCGGGTGCCTTCGATTTCGCCGTAGCGTGCTTTCAAGACATCGATATAGCCGTCTTCCCAGGTGCGGATGGCGGCGCGCATTTCGTGTTCGATGGCGGCGACGTCAACGGACGCAGGCGCGCCGTCGATAAAGCCGACCGTATAATAGAGCCGCGCCAGCACGGCGTCGGAAAGGCTCGGCACTGCTTCCATCGGCTGGCCGCCGAGGGCTTCGGCAAGGATCTCGTGCAAGCGGACATGCACGGCCGAATTGAAGCGTTCGCGCGGCACGAACACGATCGCGGCGGCGAAGCGGTCGAAGCGGTCGAAGCGCAGGAACAGTTTCAGCTTGGGCCTTTCGGTTAGGCGCAGCATGCCCATCGCGGTGGCGTAAAGCTCGTCCTCGCCGACCTGGAACAGCTCATCGCGCGGGAAGGTGTCGAGGATGTGCGCCAGCGTCTTGGCGTCGTGGCCGCCGACCGGAAGTCCGGCGCGTGCCATCACATTACCGGCCTTGAAGCGGAGCAGCGGAATGTCGGCCGGCGTGCGGCTGTAGGCACCCGACGTGAACAGACCGACGAAACGGCGCTCGCCCTTGAAGCTGCCGTCGGCGGTGAACAGTTTGACGCCGATATAGTCCATGAACACGCGGCGGTGGACGAGGCTCTTCTCGTTCGACTTGGTGATGATCAGCGGATCGGGGCGGAACAGGAATTCGCGCAGCTTTTCGGTCAAGGCGGTTTCGTCGGCGGAGCGGCGCACCACACGGGCGAGACGGTCGGTCAAGACGCCAAGACCGGAGCCTTCGACCGGCAGAAGCTGGCCGCCGTCTTCAGGCGAATAGGCGTAATCGCGGCTGCCGAGGAAAGTGAAATGGTCGTCGCCGAGCCATTCGAGGAATTCGACCGTCTCGCGGATTTCCGGCACTGGAGCATGCGAGGAGGTCAGTTTGAGGGTGCGGATGGCGTTCTTGAGCCGCTCCTGCATCGTCTGCCAGTCGCGTACCGCCAGCCGCACCTGGGCGAACACCGCCTCGGCACCCTTGAGCAGCAGTTCGCGCATATCTTCTTCGACGATGGTGTCCATCACCACCACGATGACGCTGGTCGGATGACCGGCGATGTCGAGAATGGGATGGAACACGGCGCGCGGCGCGAAGCCTTGGGCGGTGATTTCGCCCATCAGGGAGTCGAACAGGAACGGCGCATCGTCGTTGATCGCCACCAGCACGGTTTCCTTGCGGCTGAAGTCCGCGCTCTCCAGCGCCGGATCGATCAGCGTCACCAGCGATGCGCCGGGTGCGCGCGTCGCGATGCGGGCGTGGATCAGGCGCGCCAGCGCCGCCAGCTCGTGCGGGGCATAACGCAAGACGTCCTCGGGCGAGGCGTTCTTGGTCAGCGCCTCGATGAAGGCGACGAGTTGCGGCTCGCTGTGCAATTCTTCGGCGCAGCGGGTGAGGAGTTCGGATTTGCGGGGGGCGATGTCGGCGAGAACCATGGCGGCCTGTTCGAACAGAATGTCGCGAACAGTCTATGCCTCACAGGCTCACGAAAACACTTGCGCTCTAGGGCAATGACAGCATGGCAGGCTTGCTTTGAATGCCTGTCAGCCGTTCATACAAACGCGCCGCGCCGACCAGTACCGCTGCTGCCGCAACGAGCGTCGCCGCTGCGATCCATCCGCCGGCAAACGGCTTGAGAAGACATGCAGCGGCTGTCAGTACCGTCGTGGGCGCAAGAAACAGAAACAGCGCTTCGCGGTCCCGCAACAAATACGCGATGCTTGCGCCGGGCAAGAGGGCGAAGGTGATCACCGCACCGGTCGAAAGTCCGCCCGGCAAGGCGAGAAACGCTCCAGCGCCCCAAGCGAAACCGGCGAACAGGAGAATGGCGGAGAGATCCTTGGCGTAGACCTTGAGGGCGTCATGCTCGAACGGACGCTTCATGGCGTGGCGGTAGGCGATCAGCGTGGCGAGGGCCACGGCACCGACCAAGAGAAGCCATACGATCTGCGACGCCGGATTGGCCTCGACCGACAGGGCAATGGTGACGATGCCGAGAACGGGCAGGGCGGCTCCGACGGCGCCGCTACGGCCCAACAAATTGGCGAGCCGCGCGGTCTCTTCCGCTTCGGCATGCAGGGCCTTGAGCCGGGCCAGCGAACCGCGTAACGGCTTTTCTTCGGGCTTAGGGCGCGGGAACAGCGATTTCACGATTGCGACCATGTGGCTCTCCACCCCGAGACTTTCCCGGCGCTAGCGTCGACTCGTACCCTTAAAAATGTCTTAACGGCGCCCTTTACCAGATTCGGTTGGTCAATATGACAATTTCTTCTCATCCGCTCATTCCGCATGCCGTGGTCTACGACCTCGAATTCACCGCCTGGGACGGTTCCATGGCGCGGCGCTGGCTGGCGCCGGGAGAGTTCAAGGAAGTAGTCCAGATTGGCGCGGTCAAAGTCACCTCCGCATTTTCCCCGATCGAGCGATTCGACTGCCTGATCCGGCCGCGCCTCAACCCGCATCTGTCGGACTATTTTGTGACGCTGACCGGCATCACCAATGACGCGGTCGCCACGCGCGGCGTCGATTTCGAAGAGGGCTATGAGAGTTTCGTTTCGTTCGCCGGGACACTGCCGATTCTCGCCTTCGGCCGCGACGACCTGGTGCTGATCGAAAACCTCCGTCTGTATGGCCTTCATACGGTTCCGCCGCTGCCGAAGGTGGTGGACATCCGCCCCTGGCTGATCGAAAACGGCATCGATGTCCGCGGCATGCATGCCTGCGACGTCGGTCCGGCCGCCGGGGTGCCGTTCGACGGACACACCCATGACGGCTTGGCTGACGCTTTGTCGGTCGCGTCGGGAATCGAGGCCCTGATGGCACGCGGGGCGCACGCGCCCACAATCACTGCGCCGAGCATGTATCCGTAAAGGAAACTACCGTGAAAAGTGAAGCCGATCGCATCATCGAAGTCTTGGACCTCAAGCCCCATCCCGAAGGCGGCTATTACCGTCAGATGTTCCTCGACCCGGCCGGCACCGATGGCCGCGCGCACTCGACCGCCATCTATTATCTTCTGAAGAAAGGCGAGGTTTCGCGCGCTCATCGCATTGACGCCGCGGAAGTTTGGCACTTCTACCGCGGCGGTCCGCTGGAACTGACGATCCAGCCTGAGGGCAGCCCCGCCGAGTTTCATGTGCTTGGCGCCGGCGTCGAGTTCGATGAGCGGCCGCAGATCGTGGTGCCCGCCCATGCCTGGCAGGCGGCGCGTCCGCTCGGCGACTACACGCTGGTCGGCTGCACCGTGGCGCCCGGATTCCTGTTCGAGACCTTCGAAATGGCCCCGGACGGATTCGGGTTTTAGCGGAGCCGCAAAACGCCTTTCTATTAGGCTGGCGGAGGTGCCTTAGTCGCCACATCAGCCACCCGCCCGCTCGTTGGCATCTGGGCGGGCCGTGTCAAAGGCGAGTCTCATCTCCGAAGGAGAAACTTTTTGAAATCAAGAGTGGCGCAACGCCACGATTCCGCAATTTTTCATTTGACGGAAGGGCGCACCAAAATACACAAAGTACATGTCAAAGGCCGCTACGGCTCTCTAGGCAACAGCGGCTCTAAGACTGGCGCACCTGCATAGAGCAGGGTGCTAAGGTACTTGAGAGGGCCAGGTAGCTCAATGGAAAGAGCGGTCCTGCCTTCCCTTCGGGACATGGTACCGATTCGATTTCGGTCCTGTATCCCTCTTAGGTCCTTTACCTGGGCCTCGTCCCTTTCGCACAGGGGCGGGGCCTTTTCATTTTTGAGTGTTAGCCGGGCTGAGCCGACGCACCCCACAGAAAACCAATACAATACAGCCACTTATATTACGGCTAACATCATAATGGCACGAACCGGGCCGCGTTTAAACGCGCTTTGCGTTTTTCGCAATAGGACAAATCCTTTTCAGTGTGAAATCCGCACCCCGTACATGGCCCATCCAAAACTCATCACGTCATCCCATTGCAGGTGCTGCGTGCGGAGTCTTCGGTTGCGCGGCCAACCCACGCTCGAACCGGTTCGCGAACGAGCGACATGCAGAGATGAAAGCGCTTCCGTCCCCTTCTTTTGCTCGCTAGAATAGTTCTAGTTTGCAAGAGGGGTGTCGGGTCCATGCATTCCAGCGTTCATGCCACCGAGTCGCTGCTGTTTTCGACCCTCTTGCAGATCATTGTGATGATCCTGGCGGCGCGCGCCGGCAATGTCATAGCCCGCAAGTTCGGCCAGCCCGGTGTCATCGGCGAGATCGTCGCCGGCCTTGTGCTCGGCCCGTCGCTGTTCGGCCACTTCTTCCCCGATGCTGCGCTGGCGCTGTTCGGGGCCAAGGCTTCGTCGCCCATCACCATCATCAGCCAGATCGGTCTGGTGCTGTTGATGTTCCAGATCGGCATGGATTTCGAGTTCGGCCATCTCGGACGGCGCAAGAACCGCAACGGCTCGCTCGGCATCACCGCGGCATCGGTTTTGGTGCCGTTTTCGCTCGGCTTCATCATCGGCCAGCTTTCCGCTCCGATCCTGGCGCCCAAAATCGATCCGCTGGCCTACAGCCTGTTCTGCGGCGTCGGACTCGCTATCACCGCCGTGCCGATCCTTGGGCGCATTCTCAAGGAGTTCGATCTCACCCGCACCGAGATCGGCGTGGTGGCGATTTCCGCCGCGGCCTTGAACGACGTCATTGGCTGGGTGCTGCTGGCCGGCATCTCGGCTTATGCGGCGGCGCAGTTCTCGCTTGAGAATATGGCGCTGCAGATCGGCGGCATTCTGCTCTTGGCCGCCTTCGCCTGGTTCGGCGTCCGGCGCGTCATCCATTGGGTGTTGGACCGCTATCCCGTGACCGCGGGCGAGATTCCGCCGAACGTGATGACCGCCGTCATCGCGATCACCTTCGCGATGGCGATCTGCACCTATCAGCTCGGCATTTTTGCGATCTTCGGCGGCTTCCTCGCCGGACTTCTGTTCCATGAGGACAAGGCCTTCGTCGAGGCATGGCGGCGGCAGGTCGGACGGTTTGTGCTGGTGTTTTTCCTGCCGGTGTTCTTCACCTACACCGGCCTGCGCACCAACGTGCTCGGATTGACGGCCGCCAGCGATTGGATGTGGCTCGCCGTGATCCTCGTTGCAGCCGTCGGCGGCAAGATCGTTCCGGTGTTCGCGGCCAGCCGCATGGCGCGGTTCTCGCTGACCGAATCCGCCATTCTCGGCAGCCTGATGAACACCCGCGCGCTGATGGAGCTGATCGTGCTCAACATCGGCTACGATATGGGGTTCCTGCCGCAGAACGTCTTCACCATGCTGGTGATCATGGCGGTGTTCACGACCGTGATGACGGGACCGCTGCTCAGGGTGCTGTTGCCGCGCGCGGGCTACGCGATCCCGCAAGGGGTGGAAGCCTAGACTTATCAGCGGTCGACCGGCCGTCGCGCCCAATGGCGCGAGCCCGCCCGGCGTTTGAGGGCCTTAATTGGACGGAACGCCGAATAGTTTGCCCAGCGCGGTCGAGATCGCGTTGGAGGAAGCGCGGCCGAAATAGCCGGTGCGGGGATTGAAGGTCACGACCAGGACCCGGTTTTCGATCTTGATGTAGGGCCGGTCGCTGACCGCGATGCGTACCGAGGAAATGCGCTGGCCGAAGATGCCGCGCGCCGCCGGATTGGATGTGAAGCGGTCGATGCCGCGGGCGGCATTTTCCATGGTGTCGAAGGCGAGGGCCCGGACGGCGTTTTCGGCCACCGCGTTCTGGTCGGCGAAGAAGCTGATCCTGATGCCGCGGACATAGCCGAGATGGCTGGTTTCGTCGTCGGCCGCGCTCTGCATCTGCTGCATCGAGATCGCCGGCAGCACCGGCGCCGAGGAATCGCCGATGCGGCTGGTCGGCAGGCCTTCGGGATGGTCGTCGGTATAAAGCGTCATGCCGCCCCAGCCGGCTACCTGGATGGCGATGGCGCCGGAATCGTATTGCAGCACCCGGCTCCCCATGGCGCCGAAGTTCGCATACAGCACGTAGATTTCGGGCTGACCGGCGAAGCGCATCAGAAAAGCGTTCTGGTAGCGGTCGAGCGAAAAACGGCGGTCACCGGCCTGATAGGTGCCCGCGTTGATATCGCCGAAACGCGGCGACCGGTCGAACACGCCGGCCTGCGCCTGCGTCGCAGACGCGCAAAGCAGCAACGCGCCGAAAAGGAGAGCGAACGCACGCATCAAGTTCTTTATCTCGTTCGGGCCGCGCACCCGCACGCCTTTCCCTCACGATTGCCCAGTATCGAGGCAAATCGGGCTATTTTATGCCCGGCACGCCTGCGTTGCGACCGAAGTCCTGTCCGGAAACCACCCCTGCGGCGATAAGTGACGCCCCCCGGCGCCCCTCTCCCGAAGCTAATGCCTTCATTCCATGGATGAATTCGTTCTCCATCGCAGCGGTGAAGGGGAGGTCGAACTGTTCGTAGACGGATGATCTATCGCTGCCCAGAGAAGCTTGCGGCAGCATACTTACGGCTGCAGCCAGCGACTCAGCCTCTTGGCGGGCTGTTTGCGGTACCACCACGCGGTTGACGAGACCCATCGCCAGGGCTTCGCGGGCGCCCACCGGCCGGCCGGTCAAAATGATATCGAGGGCGTGGCTCTGGCCGACCAGCCGTGGCAGCCGCACCGTGCCGCCGTCCATCATCGGCAAGCCCGAGCGCCGATTGTCGGCACCGAATACGGCGTCTTCTTCCGCCACCCTGAGATCGCACCATAGGGCAAGTTCGAGCCCGCCGCCGGTCGCCAGCCCCACCACGGCCGCGATCACCGGCTTGGTGAGCCGCATGCGGGTCGGACCCATCGGTGCGTCGCGGGTCAAGGGATCGGGATGCTTGGCCGGAAACGCCAAGCGGTTGCCGCGGCCGCCCGACAACGCAACAAGATCAATCCCCGCCGAGAAATTTCCACCCGCGCCCCACAACACTGCGACACGCGCCGTCTCGTCTTCTTCGAACGCTATGAAGGCCTCGGCGAGCGCGTCGGCGGTAGCGCGATCAAGCGTGTTAGCGCTCTCGGGGCGGTCGAGTATCACTGTGGTAACCGCACCATTCTTCTCCGCGTAAACCGACTTGCTCATCAGAGCCTCCCCTCGGCTGACTTGGAATTCGTCTAGAATTCCACTAAACCGGGGATGCTTCCACCCCTTATCAAAGGCGCGCTTTCCGTGAAGAACAGTCTCGACTCCTTCAAATCCCGCCGGACCCTTTCGGTGGGCGGCAAAAGCTATGTCTATTTCAGCCTGACCCAGGCGGAGAAAAACGGGCTCAAGGGAATTTCCCGGCTGCCCTATTCGATGAAGGTTCTTTTGGAGAACCTGCTCCGTCATGAGGACGGCGTGACCGTCACCGCCAGCGACATCAAGGCGGTTGCGGCGTGGCTCAAAGAGAAGAAATCGACCCGCGAGATCGCCTTCCGTCCGGCGCGCGTGCTGATGCAGGATCTGACCGGCGTTCCGGCCGTGGTCGATCTCGCCGCGATGCGCGATGCGATGAAGGCCTTGGGCGGCGATCCGGCCAAGATCAATCCGCTCGCCGAGGTCGATCTCGTCATCGACCATTCGGTGATGGTCGACAATTTCGGTCTCAAGACCGCGTTCAAGCAGAATGTTGCGATCGAATACGAACGCAATCGCGAGCGCTATGCCTTCCTGCGCTGGGGCCAGCAGGCGTTTGCCAATTTCCGCGTCGTGCCGCCGGGCACCGGCATCTGCCATCAGGTCAATCTCGAATACCTGGCGCAGACGGTGTGGACCCGCAAAGGCAAGGACAAGCGCGGCAATGCCGTGACTTATGCCTTCCCGGATACGCTGGTCGGCACCGACAGCCACACCACCATGATCAACGGCCTTTCGGTTTTGGGCTGGGGCGTCGGCGGCATCGAAGCCGAAGCGGCGATGCTCGGCCAGCCGATCTCGATGCTGATTCCGGAAGTGGTCGGCTTCAAGCTCACCGGCAAGCTGCCGGAAGGCACGACCGCGACCGACCTCGTGCTCACCGTCACCCAGATGCTGCGCAAGCAGGGCGTGGTCGGTAAGTTCGTCGAATTCTATGGCCCCGGTCTCGATGAGATGACGCTCGAAGACCGCGCCACGATCGCCAACATGGCCCCCGAATACGGCGCCACCTGCGGCTTCTTCCCGGTCGATGCGGAAACCGTCGGCTATCTCAAAAATTCCGCCCGCAAGCCCGCGACCGTCGCGTTGGTCGAGAAATACGCCAAGGCGCAAGGCTTGTGGCGCGATGCCAAGAGCGCCGATCCGGAATTCACCGTCACGCTGGAACTGGATCTCGGTTTGGTCGTGCCGTCGCTCGCCGGTCCGGCCCGGCCGCAGGATCGCGTGCCGCTGATCAATGCGCCGGCGATCTTCGCCGAGGCGCTGACCTCCCGCTACAAGAAGAACGTCGACGACGCCCGCGTGGAAGTGGAGGGCGAAGACTATACCCTCGGTCACGGCGACGTCGTGATCGCGGCGATCACCTCCTGCACCAACACGTCGAATCCGAGCGTGATGATGGGTGCCGGTCTGGTCGCCAAGAAGGCGGTCGAACTCGGCCTCAAAGTGAAGCCGTGGGTGAAGACCTCACTGGCGCCGGGCAGCCAGGTGGTGACCGAGTATCTCTCCCGTGCCGGGGTCGACAAATATCTCGACAAGCTCGGCTTCAATCTGGTCGGCTACGGCTGCACCACCTGCATCGGCAATTCCGGTCCGTTGCCGGACAAGGTCGCCAAGGCGATCACCACCAACGATCTCGCGGTGGCGTCGGTGTTGTCGGGCAACCGCAATTTCGAAGGCCGTGTGCATCAGCAGGTGCGGGCGAACTTCCTCGCCTCGCCGATGCTGGTCGTCGCTTATGCGCTGGCCGGATCGATGAACATCAATCTGTTGGAAGAGCCGATCGGCATCGGCAAAGGCAAGAAGCCGGTCTATCTGAAAGACATCTGGCCGACCGCCAAGGAAATCTCCGACGCGATCAAGAAGGCGGTGAAGGCCTCCGCCTTCCGCGCCCGTTATGCCGACGTGTTCGAAGGCGACGCCAACTGGAAGAAGGTCAAGGTCGCCAAGGGCCAGACCTATTCCTGGGATGCGGATTCGACCTACGTGAAGCATCCGCCGTATTTCGAAGGCATGGAGAAAACTCCGGCGGCGCTCTCCGACATCAAGGGCGCGCGCGTGCTGGCGATGTTCGGCGATAGCATCACCACCGACCACATCTCGCCCGCCGGATCGATCAAGCCGCAGGCGCCTGCGGGTCTCTATTTGCAGGAACGTGGCATCACGCCGAAGGACTTCAATTCGTATGGCTCGCGTCGCGGCAATCACGAAGTGATGGAGCGCGGTACCTTCGCCAATATCCGCATCAAGAACGAGATGCTCGGCGGCAAGGAAGGCGGCAACACGCTCTATCAGCCATCCGGCGAAGAAATGTCGATCTTCGACGCGGCTGCGAAGTACAAGGCGGAAAACATCCCGGCCGTCGTCATCGGCGGCAAGGAATACGGCACCGGCTCGTCGCGCGACTGGGCGGCCAAGGGTCCGAAGCTGCTTGGTGTCAAAGCTGTGATCGTCGAAAGCTTCGAGCGTATCCATCGCTCCAACCTCGTCGGCATGGGCGTGGCGCCGTTTGCCTTCGAAGCGGGCAAGACCCGCAAGGACTACAATCTGACCGGCGAAGAGGTGATCGATATCCCCGGCATCGCCGACAATCTGAAGCCGCTGAAGCGTGTCACTGCCACCATCACCTACAAGGACGGCCGTACCGCCGACCTGCCGCTGGTGCTGATGTTATTGACCGCCGACGAAGTCGCTTATTTCCAGAACGGCGGAATTCTGCCCTATGTACTCCGGCAGTTGATGGCGGGGTAAAGGACATCATCACGTAGAAAATGGGCCTCGCGGGCAGCCGCGGGGCCTTTTTTGCCACAGAAACCCGCGTTCCGTCGCAATCGCGGTGAGCTCTGCGAACGCCGCCGGTGCAGACCGACGAAAGTCTGTCAAAAGGTCAGAATTCGAGATGAAACGGCTCCCATCTGCGTTGAAGCGGCGCCGCTCAAGCCGAAGTGACTGGCCGCAGGGAGGCGAGGGGGGTATGGTCCGACGCATGAAAATTGCAGCCGCCGCGCTGGCATTGTTCACGTTTACCGCTGCGAGCGCCCCTGCGGGCTCTGGCGCGGGCGAAACGCGCCCCATCGTGGTCGAGGTTTATACCAGTCAGGGCTGCGCTTCTTGTTTCGCCGCCAATCAGATGGCCGCCAAGGTGGCGCAGAAGCCGGGCGTACTGCTGCTCAGTTTTCCCGTGACCTACTGGGACATGTTCGGCTGGAAGGACACGCTGGCGAACGAAGACAACACGCGGCGTCAGAAGGCGTACGCCAGTGCGCTGCATCGCGGCGGCGTCTACACGCCGCAAATGATCGTCGACGGCGTCAAGGACGTTCCGGCGGCGCGTGAAGATGCGGTGTCGTATGCTTTGACTCTCGCCAGCATGACCCGCGACGACGGGCAGACGCCCGATGTCGATACGCCGGCGGTGGCCCGGCGCGACGGGCCTTCCGATGCGGTGTTCGTGGCGGCGATGCGGGTCAAGACGCCGATGCGCGCGGCGTGGTCGGTGCCGGTGCAGGCCACCAAGCGTCCGGATGATCTGCGGGTGGTGATCGAACGGGCTCCCGACGCGGCCCGCCGCAGCAACGTCGACGCCACCGTCTGGGTCTTCCGCGTCCGCTCGACGGCGCAGGTCAAGGTTGGCGGCGGCGAGAACAACGGCCGCACGATCAGCTATCGTAACGTGGTGACGAACATCGCCAATGTCGGCCGTTGGCGCGGCGAGCCGCTCGCCATCTCCGTGCCCAAGGCGGGCAACAAGCTGCCGGCGCACGATTCCATCGCCGTGGTGGTGCAGCAATCGGGCTATGGCCGCGTTCTCGGCGCCACGATGGTCAACAACGCCACCTTCTACGCCCCGTGGTGACACGCCGCTTCCGCCGGTGCCGCCTTTCGCACTAACGTCCCATCATGCTTGCGTTTGCGCTCGTCCTGTTGCTCGGTGCCGCGGCGGCCTGGATCGCGGCCGGCGGTGCGCCGGTGCGCGCGCAAGCCTATCTCAAGCTGGCGGCGGTACTTTATGCGGCGCTGGCGATCTCGGAAGCGGCGAAGCTGGCGCCGGCCGCCGTCACCGACATCGTCGCCACGTTGGGATCGGCGTGCCTGTGGCTGGCTGCGTTTTCCGCCTTTCGCCGGGTGCCGAATTCGTTGATTGCGTTTTTGGTTCTTCTCATCGCGACCCTCGCCGGCATTGGCGCGGCGGCAACCGATTGGCGGGCGCTGGCGGCGGCACCGCAAGTGCTATGCGCGATCTTCACCTTTGCCGTCGCCCGCCCGGGCCTGATGAAGCGCCCCAGCCTTTATCTCGCGCTGGCCTCGCTCTCGATGCTGGCGGCCGCGGCGGCGGGGCTGGCGCCGGGAACGGCGGCGCGCGCCGGCCTGTTGCTGTTCGCGGCGGCGGGCGTCGTCGGCGTCGGGTTGGGGTCAAATTTCCTTGTCGAGAATCATGGGACGCGGCGCCCGGGTCGGACGGTAAGCCGTTCCCGCTGACGGCAGCGGCGCGTGCGGGCAATAGACCTGCCCCATCACTTGCGCGACGAAAGTCGGTGTCAGCCGCGGAGCGTCCCAATATGGGTCGCTGGTATCTGTGCCGGACTGGGACGATGAGCGCCTGGATGATGGTGTGCAGATCCAACTCGGGCGTTCGCGGCGGGCCGTCGATTCACCATCGATTCCGGCGCTGGCACTGACTTTTTCGACGGCGTGAACGGACGCAGTCCCGCGGTTTTCCGCGCCCGTCCTGACAATTGGAAATGTCGAAATCGCCGTCATAACCCTTTGTTCAGGCAAACTGCGGGCCGTGACGGATGAGGCGTCGTTTGTTTCAAGAGTTACGGGTTTTTTAAGCCCCCCCGCCCATCATCGCTCGATAAGGCCGATGAACGGCCAACTGGTGGTGGTCGTGGTGGAACAGTCGCTTCAGAAGAAGCCGGGGGGGTCGCTTGCCGCACTGAAGGCGGTACAGGACTCTGAAAGACTTGCGCTCGCTGTGTCGGGCGCGGGCATTGTTGCCTTCAACTGGACTATTGCCGATGACCGCATCCTCTGGGACGGCGCGGCGGACATCCTGCCAGCCCAAATCATTCAGCGTGACCGCAGCCAAGGCCGCCAACTGCTCGCCGGCATGAACAGCCAGGTGCGCCAGCGCTTTTCCGCCCTGATCGAGAGCCGCAGTCCCGAAACCGTGACCTTCGACATCGACGTCGAGATGGCGTCGGCGCTCGGCACCGTGTGGTATGTGTTTCTCGGAACCCGCGTGCCCGACGCCAGCGGACAGACCGAACGGCTGACCGGCGTGGTGCGCGAAATCACCGAGCGCAAGCACCAGTATCACCGCCTGACCTATCTGGCGACCCGCGACGAGCTGACCGGTCATCTCAACCGCAATTCGCTGCGCGCCGAACTCGCCGAAGCGATCGCCACCGCCCAAAGCCAGGAGCGCCATTGCGGCTTCCTGGTGTTCTCGATCGACCGGCTGGCGATCATCAATGACTCTTACGGCTTCGATGCCGCCGACGAAGTGATCCTGGCGGTCGGCGAACGGTTGGCGCGCTCGCTGCGCACCACCGACGTGATCGGCCGCACCGCCGGCAACAAGTTCGGCGTCATCCTGAAGAACTGCACCGAAAGCGACATCATCGTGGTGGCCGAGCGCCTCCGCGCGGTGGTTCGCGGCGACGTGGTCGATACCCGCGCCGGCCGTGTCGCCGTGACCTCGTCGGTCGGTGCGGTGTGGCTGCCCGGCAGCGCCTCGTCGAGCCAGGAAGCGATGCTGCGCGCCGAAGAAGCGCTCGAACGCGCCCGCAGCCACGGCCGCGACGGCTTTTCGATCTATCACCATTCCGAATTGCGCGAAGGCGCGCGTCTGCGCCTGATGTCGGTGGCCGACGAAGTTGTCGCCGCGCTGAAGGAAGACCGTCTCGTCTTCGCCTATCAGCCTATCATCGATGCCAAGACGCGTCAGATCGCCGAATATGAATGCCTGCTCCGGATGGTGCGCCCCGACGGAACCATTGCACCGGCCGGCCACTTCATTCCGGCGGCCGAGCAGCTCGGTCTAGTTCGCCTCGTCGACCGCTGCGCGCTCGAAATGGCGGTGGCGGCGCTGCACACCCATCCCGAGATCAATCTCAGCGTCAACGTCTCCGGCACCACGGCGCAGGATTCGGCGTTTCTGCAGAGCTTCGTCGAATACGTGAAGCAGAATTCGGCGATTGCCGACCGCCTGGTGGTCGAACTGACCGAGACCGCGGCGCTGCATCATTTCGAAGAGAACGCGCGCTTCGTCTCGCGCCTGAGGGAGATGGGCTGCCGCATCGCCATCGACGATTTCGGCGCCGGCTACACCTCGTTCCGCAATCTGCAGATGCTGCGGGTCGACAAGGTCAAGATCGACGGCTCCTACGTCGCCGCGCTCACGTCTTCGCCCGAAAACCAGATCTTCGTGCGCACGCTGGTCCATCTCGCCAAGAGCTTCAATCTCAAGACCACGGCGGAATGGGTTGGTTCGGAAGAAGAGGCCGCCCTGCTCGAAGGCTTCGGCGTCGACCACTTCCAGGGCTTCTTCTTCGGCGAGCCGCTCCTGACGCCCGACTGGAAGAAGGACTGAAGCCTTGAGCATTTCACCGTTTCACGGAAACGGATGAACTGCTCTAGATTCTTTGGTTGTCGCGCTTTCGGACGGAAAACCGTCGCCTTACGCTGTCGCTAACGGCTCCACTTTTCCAGAAAGCGCTCTATTTCCGCTGGCTGAGCTCCGCCAGCTGGCGGCGCATTTCATCCATCTGGGACTTCAGATCGTTGAGGTCGCTGCTGGCCGGCTCAGCCGGTGCTGTCGGTGGCGTTGGCGGTTCTTGCGGCGGCGCAAACGGCGCGAACATCTGCATCGAGTGCTCGAACATCGCCATGTTCTGGCGCGCCAGTTGTTCGACGGCCTGATTGCCGCTGCCGAACACCTTGGCGATGCGCTCGCGCATCTCTTCCTGGTTCTTGATGAAGCTCTGCATCGAGAGGTCGAGATAGCCCGGCACGAACGACTGCATCGGATCGCCGTAGAAGCGGATGAGCTGGCGCAGGAAGCGGATCGGCAACAGGTTCTGCCCTTTGGCCTCTTCCTCGAAGATGATCTGGGTGAGGACCGAGCGGGTGATGTCTTCGCCGGTGCGCGCGTCGCGCACTTCGAACTCGACGCCTTGCTTCACCATCTCGCTCAAATGGTCGAGCGTGACATAGCTGGAGGTCTGCGTGTTGTAGAGCCGCCGGTTCGCATACTTCTTGATGACGACAGCCGTTTCGGCCTTGGGATCTTCCGCCACGCGCATACCCGCTTTTTGCCGCCTCAAGGGAGGGCTTTTGGTGGGGACCCAGCCAAGCCCACATTCGCTGCCCTGTCCAGCCTTTTTGCGCAGTTGCAGCACGAGGTGCGGCGCAAATGGCTGAGTAACCCACTGACATTGCCTGATATTTTTTGTGGTCGCAAGCCGCCTCGCACCCGCGGCAATTTGTGGACGAAATACGGCAGGTTTTTTCCCCGCTTCAGTCCCCTGGCGACAGATCGGCCGCGACGGGCTAAACATCGGCCGGTATGACCTTTGCGCTCGCCATCGAACGCCTTGCTTTGACCCGCGGCCACAGAAGGCTGTTCGCGGGTCTCGATCTTTCCTTGCGTGCCGGCGATTTGCTGTCGCTCACCGGCCCCAACGGGGCGGGCAAGACCAGTCTGTTGCGTGTCATCGCCGGCTTGCTGGCGCCGACCGAAGGGATCGTCCGTATCCGGACGGACTCCGGCGAGGCCGTCGACGGCGAGGACCGGGCCCGGCTGGTCGGCTGGCTGGGCGACCGCGACGCGGTCAAGCCGCAGCTCGATGTCGGCGAGCAACTCCGCTTCTGGGCCAAGCTTTACGGCACTCCTGCGCCGGAGCCCGAAGCCTTCGGACTCAAGCCGCAGCTGCCGGGACAATATCTGTCGTCCGGTCAGAAGCGGCGGCTGGCGCTGGCCCGTCTGGTGCTCACCGGCCGCAAGCTGTGGCTTCTCGATGAGCCGTTGGCGGCGCTCGATGACGACGGCAAGGCGCTGTTGGCCGGGAAACTGACCGCCCATTGCGCCGCCGGCGGCATCGCGATCGCTGCGACCCACGACCCGCTCGGCGTTGACGGACTTACGCTGCGTCTGGGGGATGCATGAGCGCGCTGCGCACCGTGATCGCGCGTGATCTGATGCTGGCCGTGCGGGCAGGCGGCGGTGCGGCACTGGCGCTGGCTTTCTTTGCCGCCGTCGCGACTCTGGTACCGCTTGGTATCGGACCGGATTTGAAATTGCTCGCCCGCATCGCCGCGGGCGTGTTGTGGGTGGCGGCGGTGCTGGCGGCGCTGTTATCGCTCGATCGTCTGTTTCAGGCCGATTTCGAGGACGGCAGTCTCGATTTGATGGCGCTGGCGCCGCTGTCGCTGGAGGCCTTGGCGTTCGCGAAGATCGTGGCCCATTGGCTGTCGACCGGCTTGCCGCTGACCGTGATCGGTGCGTTGCTGGCGGTTGCGTACGGACTACCGGCCGCCGCGACCGGTACGCTGGTGTTGGCTCTGCTGATCGGCACACCGGCGGTGAGCGCCATCGGCGGCATCGGTGCGGCGCTGACGCTGTCGATCCGGCGCGGCGGATTGATCCTGCCGTTCATCGTGCTGCCGCTGGTGGCGCCGGTGGTGATCTTCGGCGCGGGCGCCGTCGCCGCCGTGCTTGATGGGCTTCAGAGCGGTGCCCTGTTGTTCCTGGCGGCGTTTTCGCTTCTTGCCGTGGCGTTGGCCCCGTTCGCGGCCGCCGCCGGTGTACGGCTCAATCTCGGCGCATAAGGTGCTATAGGAATCCGATGCTCCAACTCGGCAATCCCAGGCGGTTCCTCGATGTGACCGGCAAACTGTTGCCGTGGCTTGCGGCGGCAACGGCCGTGTTGTTCGCCGTTGGACTTTGGCTCGCGCTCAACGTTCCGCCCGATTACCAGCAAGGCGACAGCGTCCGCATCATGTTCCTGCACGTTCCTGCCGCTTGGGTGGCGATGATGGCGTACGGATTGATGGCGTTCGCCGGCGCTACGGCATTGGTCGGCCGTCATCCGCTGGCTGATATCGCGCTGAAGACGGCAGCGCCTTTGGGCGCGGTGTTCACGGCGCTTGGTCTGGTCACGGGCTCGTTATGGGGGCGGCCGATGTGGGGCGCGTTCTGGGTTTGGGACGGGCGTCTGACCTCGTTCCTGCTCTTGTTGTTCCTGTATCTCGGTATCATTGCACTCGGTAACGCCATCGAAGACGAAGTCCGCGCGGCTCGCGCCGCCGCCGTTCTCGCCATCGTCGGCGCGGTGAATTTGCCGATCATCCACTTTTCGGTGCAGTGGTGGACAACACTCCACCAGGGCGCGAGTATCTTGCGGCAAGGCGGTCCGGCGATCGCACCGGTGTTCCTGTGGCCGCTGGCCATCATGGCGCTGGCTTATACGGCTTTGTTCATGACCCTCTGGATCGTTCGTATACGGACAACAATCCTGGAGCGGAAGGCCGCGGTCCTCGTCGCCACAGGGAGGGCATGACCATGGTCCTCCCGTCGTATGCCGTTTATGTCTGGAGCGCCTATCTCATCTCGGCCGCGACGCTCGCCGTGACGGCGGCCGTGACTTGGGCCCGTTGGCGCCGCGCCAAGAAGCGTTTGGCCCTTTTAAAGGATTCGGAAACCAATCTCTGAAATCCTAGGCGCCATGCAGATCAGCGCCGCAAATCTCCTGGCGACCCAAAGCCAGACGACCGTTCGCCCGCACGGGACCTCGGCGGCGTTCGAGCCGATCGCCTTCAAGGACGCCCCGGCGGCATCGGTGGTGCAGGAACCTGCGAAGAAAGCTGCGCCGGCGCCGGCCGCGAACCACATCGCGGCCACGATAACAGGCCCCGGCGGCGGTTATGTGCGCCCCGGCACCAACCTCGACATCAAGATCTAGGATTGGG
>JAHFQC010000055.1 GCA_023259375.1 Alphaproteobacteria bacterium | reverse complement strand
TTTCAAGGCGCCGGAAGACATCGCCGACCGTCTGGTGATCATGATGGACCCGATGCTGGCCACCGGCAATTCATCGATCGCCGCCGTCGACATGCTGAAGGACAGGGGCGTCAACAACCTTCGCCTGATGTGCCTCTTGGCGGCGCCGGAAGGCCTCAAGAAATTCCACGAGGCCCATCCCGACGTTCATATTTGGACCGCCGCGATCGACGATCACCTCAACGACCACGGCTATATCGTTCCCGGTCTCGGCGATGCCGGCGACCGCATGTTCGGAACGAAATAAGCGCTTCGCCGAAAAGTGGGTACCGGTTTTCGCGTACGAAGCGCGACTTATAGAGCCTAAACAGAGAGCAGCCGCTGGAAGAAAGCCCGGTAGCGCTGCAGCGCCTGCCGCAAATCTTCCGTCGACGCTTCCTGGCCGCGTCCCCATTGCTGTTCGAGATTGGCGCGCTCCTGAGCGAACGTATCCGCGAGCCGGGCCATCGCCTGGGCGACGAGATGGTCGGCATCCTGTACCGCCCGCCTGGGTTCGTCCACGAACGCCGTTTGGATGGCATCCCATTGCGCTCGGAGGGGAGCCGCATGCTCCGGCGCCAGCAACGGCGCGTTGTGGTCTTCTTCAGAGTGCTGCGTGAAGCGGCGGGCTGACTGCTCCTCATCGAGATCGCGGCCCGGCGGTTCCGTGCCCGACGGTACGTCGATATCGTCATCGAGCCGTTCGTCCTCGGCTAACGCTCCCCGCTGTTCGGCGGCCGCCGCGTCCGGATCGTCGAACACTTCGCCTTGGGGATCGCGGCCTTCCGGGATGATTTGCGGATCGAAACTCGGATCGCGCGGCGGATTCTTGCTGTCCATGATGTCCTCCTTACGACGCCGCGCGCATATGGGGTTCAGTCGCCAACTCTTCGAACAGACTGCGGTAATGGACCATCGCGCGGCGCAGGTCTTCAGTGCTGGCCTGGCCTTTGGCGTGCCGTAACGCGATTTCGTGCGCGGTCCGGTAGTTCTGCACAACCTGCGGATGCTCGACCGAAAGGTCCGCCGCCTGTTGTTCGAAATCGATTACCGGATACCCGCGTGTGGCCATTACTTCGCCGAGGAGTTGGTCCGCGGCCGAAACCGCGCCGGCTGGATCGTCGACGAATTCCGCCTGCAGCGTCCGCCAGCGGGCGGCGAACCGGGCGCGCTGATCGGGCGAAAGCGGATGGATGGCGTAGGACTGCACCCGCGCTTCGCGGCGGCGCAACCGTTCTTCGGCCGCCCGGCGGCTGCCGGATTCCTCCAAGGCGCGCGCGTATTCCGGTCCGAAGTGCGACTTGAGGCGCTTCGATCCGCGCCCGCGCCAAATGAGGATGGCCACCGCTGCCGCCAGAATGACAACCAATACGATCAGTATTACCGCCATACTATCTGCCGGATACATGCCGCGCCTCCGAGTTCGCTGTCGCGAGCACAACGAGCCGGGGTAGAGGCTGTTCCTTGGGACCTCTGCGGAAAATACCTATAACCGCTTACCACTTGCGCGCGCGTGAGGTCGATGCGCGGAACACTTGGAAAAACAGTGTTGCCGAAGCGTTGTAGAAAACATGCGACGCTACCAAGCCGCGAAATCTGTTGAAAAAACGGACATTCATAAACTCATTCTAAAATGTCTTTAGGCCAACAATAGGCGACGTTCTTTTATGCCGTCAGCGGAGCCCCACGTGACCTTCAAAGATCTTTCCGTCAGTAAAAAAGTCGTCGGAGCCTTCGCGATCGTATTGTTGACAACGATCGCGCTGGGTCTGTTCGCGATCACGAGCCTGTCGCGGCTGAATACCGACGCGAACGATTTGCGCTCGAACTGGATGCCGTCCATTCAAGTGCTGGGGCGGTTCCAAACCAAGATCACGCATTACCGCGCCTTCCAGGCGTCGATGCTGTTGATCGACGAGAGCCAGCGCGCGGGCGACACGAAGATCCGTCAGGGCGTACTGGCCGATGCAGACGCGGCATGGGCGGAGTATTCCAAGAGCATCACTCCCGGCAAGGAACGCGAACTGGCCGACCAGATCCAGGCGAGCTGGGACGTCTACCGACCGATGGAGCAGAAGGAAATCGAACTGCTCAAGACCCAAGGCACGGCCGCCGCCGCGCATTACTATACGCATGAAATGCGTGAGGCCTTCAGTGTACTGAACAAAGCGGTTACCGCCGACGTCGCCTTCAACAAGGAGATGGGTGAAGCCTCCGGAGAAAGCGGCTACAACACTTACATTTCGGGACGTGTTTGGATCATCGTTGCCTTGGGATTGGCTGTTGTCTTGTGCGTCGGTGCGGGCTTTGCGCTGATCCGCAGCGTATCGAAGCCGCTCGGCAACATGACGGACGCGATGGGCGAGCTGGCAAACGGCAATCTCACGGCCCATGTGCCGCATGCCGATCAGCAGGACGAGATCGGCAAGCTTGCCGAGGCCATGACCACCTTCAAGAATCAGCTTGCCGCCGCGGAGCAGTCCAAGGCCGAACAGACCAAGCTGATCGTCGAAAGCATCGGTGCGGGACTGGCGGAAATCGCCAAGGGCAATCTCTCGCATCGCGTCATGGCCGATCTCACCGGGCCGTTCGATCTGCTCAAGCGGGACTTCAATGCCGCCGTGGAAAGGCTGCAGGACACGCTGAGCGGAGTGATGGACTCCACCCGCCAGATCGCGACCGGTGCCGGCGAAATTTCGATGGCCGCCGACGACCTGTCGCGCCGCACCGAACAGCAAGCCGCCAGCCTCGAAGAGACCGCGGCGGCGTTGGAAGAGATTACCGCCACCGTCAAGAGGACGTCGGCCAATACCAAGGAAGCGACCACCAGTGTCGCCACGGCCAAGACCGCGGCGGAAGAGGGCGGCCGCGTGGTCGAGACCGCCGTCAAGGCGATGGATTCGATCGCCCAATCGTCGAAGCAGATCACCGACATCATCGGCGTCATCGATGAGATCGCGTTCCAGACCAATCTGCTCGCCTTGAATGCGGGCGTCGAAGCGGCGCGCGCGGGCGAAGCCGGCAAGGGCTTCGCGGTGGTTGCTTCGGAAGTGCGGGCGCTGGCACAGCGTTCTTCGGATGCGGCCAAGCAGATCAAGTCGCTGATCAACACCTCGAGCGAGCATGTCGCCGATGGCGTCAAATATGTCGGCGAGTCCGGTGCCGCGCTGACGCGCATCGTCGAGCAGGTGGTGCAGATCAACGCGCTGGTTGGCGAGATGGCGACGGCCGCGCAGCAGCAGGCGACCGGCATCGAAGAGGTAAACTCGGCCGTCAGCCAGATGGACCAGGTTACGCAGCAGAATGCCGCGATGGTGGAACAGTCGACCGCCGCCTCACGCAATCTTGCCAGTGAGACCCAGACGCTGACCGGGCTTATCTCCTTCTTCAAGGTCGGCGAAAGCCATTCGTCGGTGACCGTCGATGAACACGCGCCCTTGCGCACGCCTAAACCGGCCGTCAAACCGGTGTCGCTCAAGCCGGTCCGTCGCGTCAGTGCTGGCCGCATCTCCACTGCTGCGGCCGCTCAGAAGATCGCACCGCCGGACCACGACTGGACGGAGTTCTGAGCCATGCAGACCGAAGGCGCCCGCCAGTACATCAAATTCCTCGCCACCGGGCAGGAGTACGCGACCGACATCATGGGGGTGCGGGAAATCCGCGGCTGGACGGAAACGACGGTCGTGCCGCATGCGCCTGATTACATCCGCGGCGTCGTCAATCTGCGCGGCGTCGTGTTGCCGGTGATCGATCTCAAGTCCCGCCTCGGCTTGGGCCGGACCGACGTGACGGCCGCGAATGTCATCATCGTGCTGCAAAGCGGCGAGCGCGCCACCGGCATTCTGGTCGATGCGGTGCTCGACATCATGGCGCTGACCGAAGACCAGATTCAGCCGATGCCGGATGTCGTGCGGGAGAGCGACAACGATTATGTCGAAGGCATGGTCGTGCTCGACGGCCACATGGTGACGCTGCTCGGCATCGACAAGCTGACGGCGGGCGCCCAAGCGTTCGGATAGGCCCTAAATCGTCCGCACCGCCGCCTGGGTGCTGCCGGCTTTGGCGAAGCGGCGGTAGAGGTCGGCGTATTGCCGTCCCGAACGCGCCCACGAATAGTCGGCGCGCATGCCTTGCTCCTGCAGCGACTTCCACACTTTGCGATTGGCATAGCGCGCAATCGTATGGGCGACGGCGGTGGTCAGGCTTTCGCGGGTGACGTCGTTGAACAGGAAGCCGGTCGCCACGTTCGCATTCACCGCCGCTTCGTTGGCGTCGATGATGGTGTCGGCGAGGCCGCCGGTATTGGCTGCCACCGGCACGCAGCCGTAACGCAGGCCGTAGAGCTGGGTCAGTCCGCACGGCTCGAAGCGCGACGGGATCAGGATCGCATCGGCGCCGCCCTGCATCAGATGTGACAGGCCTTCGTCATAGCCGATGGTGACGCCGATCTTGCCGCGATGCTTGTTGGAAGCGGCGATGAACGCGGTTTCGAGTTTGGTATCTCCGGCGCCGAGCAGCGCCAGCCTTCCGCCCATGGCGACGAGATCGTCGGTGAGCGCAGCCAGCACGTCCATGCCTTTTTGCGTGGTCAGGCGGCTGATGACACAGAAGATCGGTCCGAACGCGTCGGTGAGCCCGAACGCTTTCTCCACGGCGCGCCGGTTCTGGCGGCGCAGATGCAGCGAGCGGGCGTCGTATTGCTGGATGAGGTTCGGATCGCTGGCCGGATTCCACACGCCGGTATCGATGCCGTTGACGATGCCGAACACGCGGTCGCCGCGCGCCCGGATCAGGCCTTCGAGGCCCATGCCGAATTCCTTGGTGCGGATTTCTTCGGCATAGGTCGGCGACACTGTGGTGATGGCATCGGCCGTATGCAATCCCGCCTTGAGGAAGCCGACGCCGCCGAAATACTCGACGCCTTCGATCGAATAGGCGCGTTGCGGCAGTCCGAGATGCGAAAAGGTTTCCGGCGCGAACCAGCCGGGGAAGGCGATGTTGTGGATGGTGATGATCGAGGGAACGGCGGAGCCGTCATAGCGCAGATACGCCGGCGCCAGCGCACCTTGCCAGTCGTGGCCGTGCACCAGATCGAAGCCGCCGTCGCCCGCTTTGCCTTCGGCGAGATCCGCCGCGGCGCGTCCGAGGGCGCCGTAGCGCATCCAGTTGTCGGGCCAGTCCTTGCCAGTCGAAGGATCGAGATAGGGCCCGCCGTCGCGGGCGTAGAGTTCCGGCGCATCGAGCACGATGACGTCGAGCCCGCCTGCGGTTCCGGCGATCAACCGCGCCTCGACGCCGAGAAGATCCGTATAATGATGAAGTACTTCGCCGCGGCTGAGCGCCTTCATGACCTTGGTGTAGCCCGGCAGCAGCGTCGTCACCGCCACGTCGTAGGGCTTGAGGGCCGCCGGCAGTGCGCCCGCCACATCTGCGAGGCCTCCGGTCTTGATCAGCGGATAGGCCTCGGAAACGACGGAAAGCGCACGCAAGCTCATCACTACCTCACGACAGCCGGTCGATCATCGCCTGCGTAATGAGGCAGACGCCTTTTTCGGTGCGGCGGAAGCGCTGGGCGTCGAGCTTGGGATCTTCGCCGACCACCAGACCTTCCGGAATGTTCACGTCGCGGTCGAGCACCACCCGGCGCAGCCGCGCCGAACGACCGATCTTGCAGCGCGGCAGGATCACCGCGTCTTCCAGCACCGAGAACGAATTCGAGCGCACCCCGGTGAAGCAAAGGCAGCGGCGCAGATGCGAACCCGAGATGATGCAGTCGCCAGACACCAGCGAGGCAACGGCCGATCCGCGGCGGCCTTCGAGGTCGTGCACGAATTTTGCCGGCGGATTGATTTCGGCGTAGGTCCACAGCGGCCACGTCGTGTCGTAAAGATCGAGCTTCGGCAGTACGTCGGTGAGATCGATATTGGCTTCCCAATAGGCGTCGATGGTACCGACGTCACGCCAATAAGGCTCGGCCTCGGCGCCCGCACGCACGCAGGAGTCCGAGAACTTGTGTGCCACGGCTTTGCCGTTCTTGACCAGATACGGAATGATGTCCTTGCCGAAATCGCGCGTCGAACCGGCGGTCGCCGCATCGCGCTTCAATTCCTCGAACAGCTTCTTGGTGCGGAAGACGTAGATGCCCATCGAAGCGAGGCAGGTATCGCTCTTGCCCGGCATGGTCGGCGGATTGGCGGGTTTCTCGACGAAATCGGTGATGACGCTCTTTTCGTCCACCGCCATCACACCGAAGCCTTTGGCCTCGGCCTTGGTGACTTCGAGACACCCGATGGTCACGTCGGCGCCGGATTCGACGTGCTGTATCAGCATCAGCTCGTAATCCATTTTGTAGATGTGATCACCGGCCAACACGACCATGAATTCCGGATTGTAGCTCTCGATGATGTCGATGTTCTGGTACACCGCGTCGGCTGTGCCCTGATACCAAAGACCTTCCTCGACGCGCTGACTGGCGGGCAGGATGTCGAAGCTTTCGTTGCGTTCGGAGCGAAAGAAGTCCCAGCCTTGCTGCAGATGGCGGATCAGCGAGTGGGCTTTGTATTGGGTGGCAACGGCGATGCGGCGGATGCCGGAATTGACCGCGTTGGACAGGGCAAAATCGATGATGCGGCCTTTGCCCCCGAAATAGACCGCCGGCTTGGCGCGCTTGTCGGTCAGTTCGTTCAGTCGCGCGCCGCGTCCGCCTGCCAGGACGTAGGCCATGGTATCGCGCGCGAACGGATGTCTACGCTCCATAAAGTTTCACTCCCTCGGGCCTCCGCTGCACGGTGCGCCGGTGTCATCTTTTGAAATCATCACTAGCACACAGTGCAATTGTAAGGGCAGGTTTGGCCACACTTTTTTTGACTGATTTGGGCAAGTGAACGCTACCGGGCGATGCCCGCGCCGGCGGCAGGCCCGGGCAGGTCAGAAATTGAGGACGCTCCAGATCGCGGAATAATCGTCTGTCCACGGCTGAAGATCGGGCGGGACCGGCTCGATCGGGAGGTTGGTGAGTTCGCCGCGCTGGAACAGGTCCGTGCGGCGGGTGACCAGGACCCAAACTGACCTTGCCATACCATGGTCGAGATCGTTGGAGACGTCGACGCTGCGGGCGACCATACCCCGCGCCGCCGCGTCCTGGGCGATCACCGGGGCCAGCGCGATGTAGCGGTTGGAGACGTGGACCGCCAGAACGCCGTCCGGCTTGAGATGGCGCCAATAAAGCGAAAACGCCTCGCGGGTCAGTAAGTGCAATGGGATGGAGTCGCTGAGGAAGGCATCGATCGCCAGCACGTCGAAGCCTTGCCGGGGTTCGCGCTCCAGGCTGAGCCGTCCGTCGCCGATGACAACGCTTTGCCGGGCCGGGTTGGTCGACAGGTACCAGAACAGATCGCGGGCGATACGGTCGACGGCGGGATTGATCTCGTAGAAGCGATAGGTGTCCCCGGCGCGGCCATAGCCTGCCAGTGTGCCGACGCCCTGGCCGATCACGCCGACCGTGATGGGCCCGCTTTGGCCAACCGCGGTGATCAAGCGCCCGATCCCGGAGGGTCTGGCGTAATAGGTCAGGGGCGTCCGCCGGAACCGCGGGTCTTTCACCTCAAGGCCATGCAGGATGGTGCCGTTGAGCAGCCGGCGCACCACGATCGGGTTTGTTTCCGTCAGGGCGGAGTCCTGGACCCTGAGCGCGCCATAGAAGTTCCGGGTCAGGAACACGGAGTTGGACTGGTAGGAATAGGCGGTCCTCGCCATCATCCATCCCGCCGCCGCGACCACCAGCACCCCGCCCATCGCCAGCAGGTTGGGGTGCATCTCCGTCCATTCGCGGTAATGGCGGGCTGCCGCCACCAGCACGATCAGCGCCGTCAGCGGCAGCAGGATCGGCAGTTCGTAGGTCGCGTTGAACACGGTCGGCGCCACTGCCGCCACGAACAGTCCGCCCGCCGCACCGCCGGTCGAAATGATCAGATAATACTCGGTCAGATGCTTCGGTTCGGGCCGCGCCAGCGACAGCTCGCCGTGGCAGACGCAGCAGATCACGAACAGCACCCCGGAGAGCACCGGCAACATCAAAAGACCGTGGTTGGAGAAGAAGCCGGCGGTCGTGGCCAGTGCCGTGCCAAGCGCCAGCACGAACAGCATGTACCAGGCGGGCAGGGAGAACCATTTGAGATTGTTGAAGGCGAGAATGAAGCTGGCGAGATAGAGCGCCAGCGGTACCACCCAGAACAGCGGGATCGCCGCGATGTTCTGCAGCATGAAATTTGTCATCGCCAGCAACAGGCCCGAGGGCGCCGCCGCCAGGAAGAACCACAGCGCCCGCATGCCCCACGACGGGTGATCGGTCTTTTCCCGCGGCGCCGGTGTCCCGTCGCGATAACGCCACGCCGTCAGCGAACAGATCACCGCGAACCCGGCATAGAGCAGCGACCAGCCGGTGGCTTGCAGGTGCGCGGGGACATAGGGCTCGACCAGCACCGGATAGCTGAGCAGGGCTACCATCGAGCCGAAGTTCGACAGCGCGAACAGCCGGTACGGCGGCCGCACTTCACCCTCGACCGGCCGCGCCAGCCACGCCTGCACCAGCGGGCTCGTCGCCGACAACAGCACAAACGGCAGGCCGATCGTGGTGGTCAGAAGTCCCAGGATCAGCGGCAGCGGGTTTTCGCCGCCCAGCGGCTTCCAGTGCTCGGCCGGGATGATCGGCAGGAACACCAGGCTCACCGCCAGAAGTCCGGCATGAATGCGCCACTGCCAGCGCGGTGGCACGCGGGTGGTCAGCACATGGGCGTAAAGGTATCCGGCCAAGAGCGCCGCCTGGAAGAACAGCAGGCAGGTGGTCCAGACCTGCGCCGAGCCGCCGAACCAGGGCAGGATCGCCTTGGCGATCAGCGGCTCGACCTCGAACAGCAGCAGCGCCCCGGCGAGGATCGTCGCCGCCGCCGCGAAGCGGTCGATCTGCCAGCGCTGCAAAGCCATCCGATTCCCCGATTGATCCGGCCGGTGGTTATACGGCCGCTGCGTTAAGAACGCGCGCCAACCCTTTTCCAGAGGGCGGAAATGTTGCTGCCGCTTCGTCACAAAACCTTCGTCGGCGTCCTTCACCTTAGTTGGCGACTAATCCGCATTCGCACCAAACGATGGGGGTTCCGATGGACGCCGTTTCCGGCACGACCGACCTTTACGTTCCTGCTCCGCCCAAGCCCAAGCTCGACCAGCGCCCCGGCCGGACCACGGTGATCGTCTTCTTCTGTCTGTTGGCTGCGGGGATCGGGTACGGCGTGCATGGTTTGGTCACCGACATACAATCGGTGCACGAGACCATCGCGTTCGGCGTGTTCGCGCTGCTCGGTCTCGCGTTGCTGATCGCCTTGGGGTTCGAGTTCGTCAACGGTTTTCACGACACCGCCAACGCCGTCGCGACGGTGATCTACACCCACTCGATGCCGCCGCTGGTGGCTGTGATCTGGTCGGGGGCGTTCAACTTCCTTGGTGTGATGGTTTCGACCGGCGCGGTGGCGTACGGCATCATTACGCTGTTACCCGTCGAGTTGATCCTGCAGGTCGGCAACACCGCCGGCTATGCGATGATCTTCTCGCTGTTGATCGCCGCGATCGTGTGGAATCTCGGTACCTGGGCGCTCGGCATTCCCAACAGTTCCAGCCACGCACTGATCGGCTCGATCATGGGCGTCGGTCTGGCCAATCAGTTGATGGCACCGGCCGGGCAGGCGACTTCGGGCGTGGATTGGTCCCAGGCCTGGAATGTCGCTCGCGCACTGTTGTTCAGTCCGCTGATGGGGTTCGTGTTCGCCGCGCTGTTGCTGCTGGTGATGAAGTATCTGGTGCGTGTGCCCAAGCTATATCAGGAGCCGAAGACCGCTGCGCCGCCGCCGTGGTGGATCCGCGGCGTTCTCATCCTGACCTGCACCGGCGTCTCCTTCGCCCACGGCGGCAATGACGGTCAGAAGGGCATGGGCCTGATCATGCTGATCCTGATCGGCGCCGCGCCTACCGCCTATGCTCTCAATCGCACCATGACCGATGCCGAAACGCCGGCTTTCGTGCAGTCCTCGCTCGCCGCGCAGCATGTCTTCACCACGCATGCCAATGGTGCTCCGCCGATGACGCCCGACACCGCGCGCAAAACGGTCGGCGATGCTCTGCGGTCCAAACAGATCAACAAGCCAGAGGTATTCGCCGGTCTCGGCGTCCTCTCCGGCGAGATCGCCAAGAATGTGAAGAACTACGGCGCCGTGGCCCGCATTCCCGCCACCGTGACGCCCAACGTGCGCAACGACATGTATCTCACCTCCGACGCCATTCGCTTGTTGCCGAAAGCGGGCGCCACGTTCGCGGCGGCGGAAACCTCGACTTTGAAAACCTATGCCAGCGATCTCAACGCCGGCACGCGCTTCATTCCGTTATGGGTGAAGGTGTGTGTCGCGATTGCGCTCGGCCTCGGCACCATGGTCGGCTGGAGACGCATCGTCGTCACGGTGGGCGAGCGCATCGGCAAACAGCATCTGACTTATGCCCAAGGCGCATCCGCCGAGATCGTCGCTGCCGCCACGATCGGTGCCGCCGAGTTCTACGGCCTGCCGGTTTCGACCACGCACATTCTGTCCAGCGGTGTTGCCGGAACGATGGCGGCGAACGGCTCGGGCCTGCAATGGTCGACGGTCAAATCGATTGTCAGTGCCTGGATCCTGACGCTCCCCGCCGCCATGCTCATCGCCGGAGGCCTCTACGTCGTGTTGCGCCAGTTCGTGTAGAGAAACTCCCCGCGGATCGAAAATCCGAGAACGGCACGCTTTCAGAAATGGAATCGGAGGTCGTGCAAAGCGCGCGTCCTCCGATTTCTATTGGCTTTAACGACCGGGAAGGTTGAAGATCGGCGGTGGCCGGTGTTCCGGCCTGGCAGCGGGGGGCTGACATGGACGAAAAAGTCACCGTCGAAAGAGCGGTTGTTGCGGGGTATCGGTTTGGCTTCGGACGTCTGGGGGCGGTGATCGGCGCAGCGTGGCTGCCGACACTGGCGATGATCGCGCTACTGACGCTGGTCGAATATCTCAACATTCAGCTGCACGGCGGACTCACGGCGAAGACCGCAGGGGCGGCGTTTGGCAGTGTTTTCGGCATGACGCCGCTGAGTATGCTGGTCGAGGCGGTGTTCGAAGGCATGGCCGTGGCCGGCGTGATAGCAATCGCCTTGGAGCGGCGCCAGCCGGGCTTCGCCTATTTCTCGTTCGGGCCGGCGGCACTGCGGATGATCGCGGCCTACATCGCCATCGATCTGATCATGGTGGCGCTCGTTGCGGTGCTGCTGGGGATATTCATCGGCGCCTCTTTCGCATTTGGGATGCCGCTGCCGGCGGCCGGCACGCCGTGGACCAACTTGCTGACCAATCCGCTGCAGAACGTCATGATGTGCGCGATTGCACCTGGACTGTGCCCGTCGCCGCTGGTTCTGATCGGACTGGTACTCGTCGGGCTGGCTGAGTTTGCCGCATTTCTCTACGTGATGACGCGCCTGACCTTTTTCCTCCCGGCCGTGGTGGTGGCCGAGGAACAGATCAATTTCGGTCGCGCCTGGCGTCTTTCGCGCAGCAATTTCTGGCGTATTCTTGCGATCTGGCTTGGCGTGACCATTCCGATGGCAATCGCGATTGCGATCGTTCAGCACTACGCGAACAAGCTGATGATACCGGGCGGCGTTCGAAATGCTCGCGCCCTTACATTGGCGCTGCAGGGAATGCCCGCAATGCTGATCGTCACGTCCTTGATCAATGCGGTCGAGCGCATTCTCGGAATGGGCCTGGGATCGGGCGCCCAGGCCAAGGCGTACAACGAACTCACGATGTCCGACGCGCCCAGCGTGTTCTAGCGGCGCAAACCGGACGCTCATCGCCCCCCATTCGTCATGGCCGGCCCCCGAGCCGACCATCCAGGCGGTGGCGAAATCTGGAGTAGCGCGGGAATGTAGTCGACACTGGATGGCCGGCTCGGAGGCCGGTCATGACGATATAAATAGCGAAAGACTACAGCGCGTCGTTGTCCCGTTCGCCGGTGCGGACGCGCAGGGCGGCTTCGAGGTCGGCGACGAAGATTTTGCCGTCGCCGATTTTGCCGGTGTAGGCGCCTTTGCGGATCGCCTCGACCACGGCTTCGACGCGCTCGTCGGGCACCGCCACTTCCAGCTTCAGTTTGGGAATGAAGCTGATGGTGTATTCGGCGCCGCGATAGACTTCCTTATGGCCTTTCTGGCGGCCGTAGCCGCGCACTTCCGAAACCGTCATGCCTTCGGTGCCGGTGGCGAGGAGCGCGTCCCGCACCATGTCGAGCCGGTGCGGCTGGATAATCGCGATCACGAGTTTCATGCGTTTGTCCTCACCCATTCATGTTGTAGCCGGTCTCGCCGTGGCTGGAGAAATCCAGGCCTTGGATCTCCTGCTCGCGGTCGATCCGCCATCCGGCGACGGCTTTGACAAGGGTGATAATGAGGAAAGTTGCGGCCGCAGACCAGAGGCCTGTGACGATGACGGTTTCGATTTGAACACCGAACTGGGCCAGGACCGGGCGGGCCAACGCGGTGCCGCCGACGCCGAGCCCGGCCGCGAACGGTACCAGCAGGCTGCCGAGCGCCCCGCCGACGCCATGAACGCCGAGCACGTCGAGGGCATCGTCGACTTTCCAGCGCCGCTTCACCACCAGCACCGCGCCGTAGCAGACGAGCCCGCCGCAGACGCCCAGGGCCACCGCGCCCAGCGGTCCGACATAGCCGGAAGCCGGGGTGATCGTGGCCAGACCCGCTACGGCACCCGTTACGGCACCGACCAGCGAGGGCTTGCCGAACTTGATCCATTCGATCGCGATCCAGACGCAGGTTGCCGTTGCGGCCGCCAGATGCGTCGCCAGCATGGTCATGCCCGCATCGCTGCCTGCTTTCAGGGCGCTGCCCGCATTGAAGCCAAACCAGCCGACCCACAGGAAGGCGGCGCCGACCATCACCATCCAAGGCGCATGCGGCGGCTGCACCGAATGCGGAAAGCCATGGCGTGGCCCGAGCATTGCGGCCGCGAGGAGGGCAGAGATGCCGGCCGTCAGATGCACCACGATACCGCCGGCGAAATCCATCGCGCCGAGTTGGGCGAAATAACCGCCGCCCCAAACCCAATGGCACACCGGCGCATAAACCAGCACCAGCCACAGCGCCGAGAACATCAGCACCGCGCCGAATTTGATGCGCTCGACATACGCGCCGATAATCAGGCCGGGCGTGATGATCGCGAACGTCATCTGGAACATCACGAACACGCTTTCGGGAATGGACGTGCCCGGATGCGCGGCCGTGCGAGGCAAGTTCTGCAGGAACACCGCTTTCAGATCGCCGATCCATGCACCGGAGCCGCTGAACGCTTCCGAATAGACGAACGCGAACCACATCAGCGAAACGATCGCCGCGATGGCGAAGGTCTGGAACAGCACCGACAGGATGTTCTTGGCTTGCACCAGCCCCGCGTAAAAGAAGCCCAAGGCCGGTAGCATCATCATCAGCACCAAGGCGCTGGACACCATCAGCCAGGCGGTATCGGCTCCGTTGATCATGTATTTGCCCTCCAGAGACGTTCTTCTGCTTATGGACCGGGCAGGTTGCAAAACTGGGCAGCGCCTGCAACGCGGCACTTTGCCGTTGAAACTGGCAATTATCGTATCTGCACAAATGTAAAGCACATTTTGAGGCAGACAGCTTATAAACTGGGCTAAGCACCCCGGTTTAGTCGGTTATTATATTATATATCCGGTTCAAGTGCTGAAATTAACGACAACTGCAACTTTGAGTAACGGTCCGACACGGATTTAGATATGTAAGCGTTGTCAGTAGCGATCAGTCATAGGAGGGGGACATGACGATCTTCAATCGCGCCAAGGAGTCAGAGCACGAAGGGTTCCGCGCCGCGCCACCACAACCGGAACCAAGGCGCGAGGTGCTGCCGCCGCGGCCCGTCCTGCGTCCGCAGGTGCAAGCACCGGAGCGCCCGGTCGTGGCGCCAAGGTCTGCCGTCGCGCCGGTACGAGTTGCCGTTCCGGCCGCTGCACCAGCCGCGCCGCCACCACCGTCAGCGCCAGTGGTCGAGGCAGTCGAACCGGTCCGTGCGCCGGTCGCGGCAGCGAAGCCCGCCGTTCCGCCGTCGCCGAATGCAGCGATGCTGGTGGCCGGGGCAGGTGTCTCGCTGAAAGGCAACATGCAGTGCGATATGCTGCGGGTCGAAGGCAGCATCGAAGGCGATGTGCGGGCGCGCAAACTGGTGATCTCGTCGGGCGGCGTTTTGATGGGCACGGCGGAAATCGAAGAGGCCGAAGTCGAAGGTGTGTTCGAAGGCACGCTGATCGTCTCCGGTCATCTGGTGGTGCGCAGCACCGGCCGCTTGGCGGGGAAATTCCAGTACGGCGAAATCGAAATCGAACGCGGCGGCGCCATCACCGGCGAAGTCCAGCTTCACGGCCAAGTCGTGGCCCAGAGCGGCGACCGGTTCTGACCTCTCTTTCCTCCCCCGCGGATCTCAAATCTGCGAGCGGCACGCTTCTGGTTAAAGCGGGGGAGGTGGCCCGCAGGGCCGGAGGGGGCGGCACATTGCCGAAGCCGAGCTGCCGCGTGTGCTCCTCGGAGCGCCGCAGCCCTTTCCGTCAACCGGAGCCGCGCAACGGCAGTTGGCGGGAAGGGCAACGCGGGCCTGTCCAAATTTATTCTTCCGGAAATTATTGCACCTGCGACCCACGTGCGCCCGAGAAGCGGCTAAGCGTTTGTCTCCGCTGCCCGAATACCACTCTGCCGCACCCCCTTGAAGAATGCGGGTGGTTTGCCCATTTCAGCTACATCCCGATGAAAGCAATCGGGCTCCTCCACAGCATTCAAATGCCCTCGAAACCGCGCACAAGCCCTGCGTCGCGGGCGGGTTGACTTGGTTCTTCCCCAGTGGAAGCGTCTGGAAATGCACGAGAACCAGCCAATTTCCTCGAACGCGCCCGAGGGCGCCCGCAATCCCGTCGCGGCATTCGACGGGGCCCTGATCGCCGCCCAGTCGGTCGACGACGCCGAGATCGCGCGTGCGATTGCGGCGCTCACGGAAAAGACCCCGCCGCCCGCGGCGCCGGGGCTGTTGCAGGCCCTCCAGTGCATCGATCTCACCACGCTGTCGGGCGACGACACGCCGGAGCGCGTCAAGGCGCTGTGCGCCAAGGCCCGTCAGCCGGTCAGCCCGAAAGTGGCGGCGGCGCTGGGCTGCGACGGCGTTACGACCGCCGCGGTCTGCGTCTATCACGCCTTCATCGGCACGGCGCTCGAAGCCCTGGCCGGTTCGGGCATTCCGCTGGCAGTAGTGTCGGCCGGATTCCCGCATGGCCTGTCGCCGCTCAAGGCCCGCATTGTGGAAGTCGAAGAGTCGGTGAAAGCCGGCGCGCAGGAAATCGACATCGTCATCGACCGCTCCAAGGCGCTGACCGGCAACTGGCAAGGCGTTTATGACGAAGTGCGGGCGTTCCGCGAAGCCTGTGGCAAGGCCCATCTGAAGGCCATCATCGCCACCGGCGATCTCGGCACTTTGACCAATGTGGCGAAGGCGTCTGTCGCCTGCATGATGGCGGGCGCGGACTTCATCAAGACCTCCACCGGCAAAGAGCCGGTCAATGCCACGCCCGAATTCGCGCTGGTCATGGCGCGGACGATCGCGGCCTGGCGCCAGTCGACGGGCTACAAGGTCGGCTTCAAGGCGGCGGGCGGCATTTCCAAGGCCAAAGAGGTTCCGGTCTATCAGACCATCATGCAGACCGTGCTCGGCGACGAGTGGCTCCAGCCGCACCTGTTCCGCATCGGCGCCTCGCGGCTGTTGGGCGACATCGTGGAGACGCTGGATAAGGCGTGAGTGGTACGGCGGAGCGTAACCCCACCTGTCATCCACGGCCAAAGCCGCGCAGCGGCGGAGGGGAAGGGGACCCAGGTGGTGGAACTCGTTTGCTGTTGAAGAAGGATTTCGGTGCTAGGTCGCCAATACCGTCCAGGTGTCACGACCTGGGTCCCCTTCCCGTCGCTGCGCTTCGCTTGCTCCGCCGGGGATGACAAAGTGAGATCACGATGAGCCACGCTGACATGCTCTCTCTGGCCCGCACCATGCGGGACCGCGCTTACGCTCCGTATTCGAAGTTCCACGTCGGGGCAGTGGTGAAGGGCGCCAACGGCAAGCTCTATGGCGGCTGCAATGTCGAGAACGCGGCCTATCCGGTCGGCAATTGCGCCGAGGCTTCGGCCATTGCGGCCATGGTCGGTGACGGCGAGACCCGCATCGTCGAAGCGCTGGTGATGGGACCCGAGGGCCAGATCTGCACCCCGTGCGGCGCCTGCCGTCAGCGCTTCCGCGAATTCGCCGGCCCCGATCTGCCGATCCATCTCGCCGACCCGACCGGCGTCAAACAGACCGTCACCCTCGACACCCTCCTGCCGATGTCGTTCGGCCCGGAGAATTTGAACCCCTAATCGTCATGGCCGGCCCCCGAGCCGGCCATCCAGTTTCGCCGCCCGCGGCGCTCGTCGCGGGGTGATAAGAAGGCAATACCCCCTATGCTTCCTCAGGAAATCATCCGCAAAAAGCGCGACGGCTTCGCTCTCAACGAAGGTGAAATCGCCGAGTTCATCCAGGGCGTCACCGCCGGGACCGTGTCCGAAAGCCAGATCTCGGCCTTCACCATGGCCGTGTTCTTCCGCGGCATGGAGTTCCCCGAGCGGGTGGCGCTGACTCGGGCCATGACCCATTCGGGCACCGTGCTCGATTGGGGCGACTTCGGCCCGGTGCTCGACAAGCACTCGACCGGCGGGGTGGGCGACAAGATCAGCCTGATGCTGGCCCCGATGGTCGCCGCGTGCGGCGGCTTCGTGCCGATGATCTCCGGCCGCGGCCTCGGTCACACTGGTGGCACCCTCGACAAGATGCAGGCGATCCCGGGCTACCGCGCCCAGCCGGATCTGATGACTTTGCGCGAGGTGGTGAAGAAGGTCGGCTGCGCCATCATCGGCCAGACCTCCGATCTTGCTCCTGCCGACCAGCGCATCTACGCCGTCCGCGATGTCACCGCGACGGTTGAGTCGATCCCGCTGATTTGCGCTTCGATTCTCTCGAAGAAGATCGCCGCCGGGCTGCAAGGCTTGGTGATGGACGTCAAACTCGGCACCGGCGCGTTCATGGAAAATCTGAAGGACGCGACCGATCTGGCGGAAACGATTGTAAGAATCGCAAACGGTGCGGGACTGCCTACCGCCGCGCTGCTCACCGACATGAACGAGGTGTTGGGGCTGACAGCCGGCAACGCCATCGAGGTGGTCGAGGCGGTCGACTACCTGACCGGCAAGAATCGTGAGCACCGTCTACATGAGATCACCAAGGCGCTGGTCGGCCAAATGCTGGTGCTCGGCAAGCTCGCCGCCACCCCCGAAGAAGGTATCGCCAAGGCCCAAGCTGCGCTGGATTCCGGTTCCGCCGCCGCCAAGTTCGAAGAGATGGTCGCCGCTCTCGGCGGTCCCAAGGACTTCCTCAAGAACCCCGATCGCTACCTCGCCAAGGCTCCGGTGACGGTGCCGTTCAAGGCCCCGCGCTCGGGCGTCATCGCGGCGGAGAAGACCCGCGCCATCGGTCTGATCGTGGTCGATCTCGGCGGCGGCCGCCGCAAGACCACCGACGTGATCGACATGGGCGTCGGCCTGTCCGGCTTCCTGCCGATCGGCACCAAGGTCCAGGCCGGGGACACGCTGGCGCTTATCCACGCCAAAAATGACGCCGATGCTGCGAAAGCTGCTGCCGCGCTCGCCGAGGCGGTTATCATCGCCGACACCGCGCCGGATCAGCATCCTCTCGTCCACGCGCGTGTAGAGTAGCTGAGTCATGCGCCAGGTCTTTCGCGGCACCGTTTTCCATCTCCTCGATGATCCCGATCAGGGCGAGGAGACGGCTGTTCTGCACGAAGACGGGGCGCTGCTGGTCGAAGACGGTCATGTCGTCGAAGCCGGCGCCTGGATCGACATCCAGCCGCTGGTGAAGGGCGCGCCGGTCGAGCGCTTTGCCGATGGCGTGATCGTGCCCGGCTTCATCGACTGCCACGTCCATTTCCCGCAGATCGACATGATGGCCTCGCCGGGCAACAACCTGCTGCACTGGCTGTCGGCCTATGCCTTCCCGACCGAGAGCCGGTTCCATCACGAGGACGTCGCGGCCGAGACGGCGCGCTTCTTCCTCGACCAGCTATTCGCCCACGGCACCACCACGGCGCTGGTCTTCGCCACTGCCCACAAGGTTGCCGCCGAGGCGCTGTTCGCCGAAGCCTTCCGTCGCAATATGCGCCTCATCACCGGCAAGGTGCTGATGGACGTCAATGCCCCGGCCGGGATCTCCGACACCGCCGAGACCGGCTACATGGAGACCCGCCATCTGATCCGCGATTGGCACGGCAAGGGGCGGCTGGGCTACGCGGTGACGCCGCGCTTTGCCCTGACCTCGAGCGAGCGCCAGCTCGAACTCGCCGGCCGGCTCCTCTCCGAGCACCCCGGCGTCAAGCTGCACACCCATTTGTCGGAGAATGTGAACGAGATCGAGGCGGTCCATCACCTCTATCCCGACTGCGCCGACTATTTTGGCGTGTACGAGAAATTCGGCCTGGCGACGCCGCATTCGGTCTTCGCCCATTGCCTGCATTTGTCGGCGTCGGAATGGGTGCGGATGGCGAAGGCGGGTTCGAACATCGCGTTCTGTCCGACCTCGAACCTGTTCCTCGGCTCCGGCTTGTTCAACCTGACCGCCGCCGAGACGGCGGGCGTGAAGGTTGGTTTCGGCACCGATGTCGGGGCAGGGACCAGCCTGTCGCTGCTCGCGACCATGAACGAGGGCTACAAGGTCTGCCAGTTGCAGAAGCGGCACGTCAGCCCGTTCAAGCTGTTCTATCTCGCCACCCTGGGCGCGGCGCGCACGCTGCGGCTGGACGACAAGATCGGCAATTTCAAGCCCGGCAAGGAAGCGGACTTCGTGGTGCTCGACACCCACGCGCTGCCGCTGGCCAAGCGCCGCTGGGAGCATGCCACCATGTGGTCCGAAAAACTGTTCGCGCTCGCCATGCTGGGTGACGACCGCGCCGTGGCCCGCACTTACGTGGCGGGAACGTGCGTGCATCAGCGCGACAAGAAGGCGGCCCCGCCACCGAAGCGCCCGATCGACGACGATCCAATCTGGGATTGAGTGCATCATGACTGCCATCTCGTTGGTCGTGCGCAGAGCGCTTGGCCGGGATGACACTGGGTAATGTTGCCTCGCTTCTTCGACTCTGGCACCTTTCGTCATGGACCAGTTCATCGCCAAACTCCCGAAAGCCGAACTCCATCTTCACCTCGAAGGCAGCTTCGAGCCCGAGCTGATGTTTGCCATCGCCCGGCGCAACAAGGTGGACATACCTTATGCCTCCGCCGAAGAAGTGCGCGCCGCGTATCGCTTCTCGAACCTGCAGGATTTCCTCGACATCTACTATGCCGGCGCATCCGTGCTGCTGGCCGAAGAGGATTTCTACGATCTGACCCGGGCCTATCTGAAGCGCGCCGCCGCCGACAATGTCCGCCATGTGGAAGTGTTTTTCGATCCGCAGACCCACACCGACCGCGGCGTGGCGTTCAAGACCGTGGCGGATGGCATCTGGCGGGCGTTGCGCGAGGGCGAAAAGGAATTTGGCATCACCTCGAAGCTGATCCTGTCGTTCCTGCGCCATCTGCCCGAGGAATCCGCGTTCGAGACCTTCAAACAGGCCGAGCCCTATCTCGACCGCTTCGCCGCGGTCGGTTTGGATTCATCGGAAGTCGGTCATCCGCCAGCGAAGTTCGCCCGCGTATTCGCCGCCGCCCGCGAGGCCGGATTGAAGCTCGTCGCCCATGCCGGCGAGGAGGGGCCGCCGGAATATGTTTGGGAAGCGCTGGATGTTTTGAAGATTGACCGCATCGATCACGGCAACCGCAGCCTGGAAGATCCGCGTCTGGTTGAGCGCATCGTCAAGGACGGGCTGACGCTCACCGTCTGCCCGTTGTCGAACCTGAAACTCTGTGTGGTGAATGACCTCAAACAGCACCCGATCAAGCGGATGCTGGAACTTGGCCTCAAGGCGACCGTGAATTCCGACGACCCGGCGTTTTTCGGCGGTTATGTCGGCGCCAATTTCGAAGCCATTGCCGCCGCGCTGCCGTTGACGCGAGAAGACCTCGTCACGCTCGCCATCAACAGCTTCGCCGGGTCGTTCCTTTCAGACGCAGAAAAGTCCGCACATATCGCCGCGGTGAGGGCGGCTCTCTAAGCCGCCTTCTTCAGCGCCCGCGGATCGCAGCGTCCGGCCTGGACGCGTTGCGGTGCTTCGCGGACTTCGGGGCGCGGCATGACGAATTCGCTGCGCTCGCGTTCTTCCGCCATCGCGAGCCATGCGCGTTCCAGTTCGGCCGCCAATTCGGCAATGGCGCGCTCCCAATGCTCATGGGCGCGACCTTCGGGGCAGCCTTCCAGTTCCCAGATGGCGTGGCTGCGGGCGCGTACTTTTTCTTCACCGATCAGTTGCTCGAGTCCCATCATTCTCTCCTATCCGGCCGCGCGCCGTGCGTTGTCCTCGTCGTCCCCCGTTTCCTCTTCGCGCCACTTCGGCGCTATGCCTGTCACGCCGCGATACGGATCCATATAAGCCCCCGCGCTCCGGTCCCAGCCGAAAGAGCGGGTCATGGCCTGCAACTGCACGAGGCGCCAATGAAGTTGATCGCGATACAACGCCAGTGCGCGCGACAATGCGGAGATCATACCATCGGTTGTCGGTTCATCAAAGACGAAACCGCTCGCGCTCCGATCGCAAATGGATAAATTGTTTGTATCAACTACAGTATCGGCGAGACCGCCGGTGCGCCGCACGACCGGAAGAGTCCCATATTTCAGCGCATAAAGTTGCGTCAGGCCGCAAGGTTCGAACCGTGCGGGCGCCAGAAGGATATCGCTACCAGCCTGCAGTTTGTGTGCGAGCGTCTCGTCGTACCCAACCATTGCGGAGAGCGCGGGATGCAACTCGGCCGCGTCGGCCAGCGCCGCTTCAATACCGCGATCGCCTTCGCCGACCACAGCGAGTTGCGCACCGCTCGCAGCGATCCACGGCAGCGCCTCGACCAGAGCATCGGCCATCTTCTGTTCGGTGAGACGCGAGACGAAGCCGATCACGGGAACGTCGGGGGCCAACGCCAGTCCGAGCTCGCGTTGAAGTTCGCGTTTGCACACGCGTTTTCCGGCCGTTTCGCGCGGGCGGTAGTTTGCCGCCAGGAAGTGGTCGGTCGCCGGGTTCCAGATGATCTCGTCGATACCGTTGAGAATGCCGGAAAAATGGGAGCCGCGTCCGGCAAGCACGCCCTCGAGGCCGAAACCGTATTCGGATGTCAGGATTTCGTGGGCATAGGTCGGGCTTACCGTGGTGACGCGATCGGCATAACGCAGGCCCGCTTTGAGGTAGGAGATCTTGCCGTAAAATTCGAAATCGCCGGCACCGATGTCGGGAACCTGGCCGTGCTCGAAATTGCCCTGGAACGCCATGTTGTGGGTGGTGAAGACCGTGCGTGGCCGGGCGCCCTCGTGATTGGCGATGAAATAGGGCAAGAGACCGGTATGCCAGTCGTTGGCATGCACCACGTCCGGCCGCCAGCCGATATCTATCCCGCCAACGGCCAGTTCGGCGGCGACTTTGGAGAAATAGGCGAACCGGAGGCCGTTATCGGTCCAATCGACGCCATGGTCGTCCTGATAAAGGCCGCCCGCGCGTCCAAACAGCGTCGCGCTTGAAACCAGCACGACCCGCATATCGCAATCGGGGAATGTTCCGGTGATCAGGACCCCGTCGGTAATGCCGAAAACCGGGCCGATCCGCGCCGACACTTTGGCGTCGCGCAACTGCATGACGGCGCGCGGGTAGGCGGGGATCATGACGATGACCTCTGCGCCTTGTCGCTCCAATGCAGCTGGAAGGGAGCGGGAAACGTCGGCGAGACCGCCGGTTTTGGCGAGGGGATAGGCTTCGGACGTCACGAACAAAAGGCGCATGGCACGTCCTATCGGTTGCGGAGCAGGGCTCCGGGCGGGCGGCCGGCTGCGAGAAATGCTTGTGAAATAAGGTAAAAAACAGTCGGCTGCGACACAAAATAGCTCGATGACTTAACGAGTATTACGCCCAAGTGCGACAACTTGTTCACAGCTGGGGATTCTACGTATGCGGAGCTTTTTTTCCGCATTTTCTGAACGGAGTGCAGCAGCGCCGGTTCCATCCGATTTGATGCTGTGCGTGCGATACTATCGCGACGGGTTCTCGCGGCACGGGCGTACGATAGTTTCGGATACAACTTTGTGTGCCGGCCCCTTGCGCAACCGTGTCACGGAAAATTTGTCCCGTTATGGGTCAAAATTTGGTAAGAATGTGCCCAGCCGTGGGGGCCAAAAGCGGATGGATGGGGGATCGCGATGCGGTACGCCGAGTACCACAAGAAAATTGCGCGTCTGGATAAAGAGATTGCCGACTGCCTGCGCCGCGAGGCCCGGGCGGCGAACGGGTCGCCCTGGTATTACCGGGTGATGCCGAGCTTGGCGGCGAAAGCCATCGCGGAGACGACAGCCCGGCGCACCAAACTCGCGCGCTCGCGGGCCAAGCTGGAGCGCGATGTCTTTGGCGACGCGTCGTTGCTGTGGAATGCCGATCCGGTGGCAGTGTTCCGCCGTACGCTTCCGGCCTCGGATGAGGCTGTCGAGCATCTGCGCGCGGCGGCGGATGCTGCCTTCGATTTGCAGAAATAGCGGAGGGTGTCATGGCCAACGATCGTCACGTGATCCAATACATGTCGCCCGCCGAACTGGTCGGGCTGATGAACGCCACCGGAGTCACCGTTCAGGACACCATCACCTCCGACGGCAAACCGGTGATCCATGCGGCGCTGAAGGTGGTGAACGCCGAGACCGGCGAGCAACTCCCGGGCGGCCTGCCGTTCTCCGTCGTGATGTTCAAAAGCCCGAACGAGGCGGGTTATTCCAACATCGCCATCGGCACCATCGTGCCGGCTTCGGAACTCAACGTCAGACTGCCGCGCGATTACTTCAATTTCTGTAATCAGCGCTTCCGGTTTTGCCGCGTGTTTCCGGTCGACGAGAGATCGTTCGTGATCCAAATGGATCTGGTGCTGAAGAACGCGACCCGCGAATACGTCAAGTTCGCTTTCGGTCTGTGGGGCGCGCTGTTCTCGCAGATGGTGTTTGAGTTGATGGGACGGGGACGCGAGTCCCTGGTCGCGGCCGCGGAAGCCTATGCCCAGGCGCACACCGATTTCGCCCAGCAGATCGCGGCGGCGCCCGCCATTGTCGAGCCCGTTGCCGGGACCGTTGCGGCGCCGGAAGTTGCTGTCGCGGAACCTGAGGAGGAACCCCTCCCGCTCGAAGCCGATGCGATCGTTCCGCCGGAAGGTGAGGCTGCCGTGGTCGATGATGCGGCGCCGGCCGACGTCGTTGCGGCGGAAGTGCCTGCCGAAGAAGCTCCCGTTGCGATGGAGCCGGTCGTTGCCGATGCGGTAGCGCCGGTCGAAATCGTCGAGATGCCGGACGCAGCCGTGGAAGCAACCGACCTCGAACTCAGCATCGTTGCCGGTCCCGCGGCCGAGGTAGCGCAGCTTCAGGATGCTCCCGAGATCGCCGTGTCCGATCCCGTGCCGACCGAAGAGGCCGTCGTGCTCGAACGCGACGAAGTCAAGGAACTCGAGCCAGCCTAGATTACGGCCGGGGCGTGAATTCCACCGGCACGAAGACGTAGCCGTTGCCGTCCTTGCGCAGCCGTCCGATGCCGGGGAATGGGACGTGCGCGCCGGCTACCGGCGTGTTCTCCGCGGCCACCTTGGCGAACAGCGCCTGCCGTGTCGCGATCGCTTGGACGCGGTCGGTATCCGACATCACTGACACGTCGGGATGGGCAAACTGGACGAAGGAATTGTGCACGATATCGCCGAACACCAGCAGCACGGCCCCTTTGGATTCAAAACGGAACGCGGTGTGTCCCGGCGTATGGCCCGGTGCCGGCACGATAGTCATTCCGGCGGCAATGACGTCGCCCGGTTTGAAGGTGTGGAAATCCTTGCCGTACAGCGCCACGGCAGCGCGCGCGCCTGCCGGTGTCGCCTTGTTCTTGTCGTCGAGCCAATAGGCGGCTTCTTTGGCATCCGCCCACACGGACGCTTTCGGGAACAGCTTCTTGCCGTTCTCGACCAGGCCGCAGACGTGATCGCCGTGCATGTGAGTGAGTACGATGATGTCGATGTCGTTCGGCGCGTAACCGGATGCCTTCAGGTTGGCGGCGAGTGCGCCCAGCTTCCAGCCGTAGCATTCGGCATTACCGGCATCGACCAGGATGCGATGCGCGCCGGTGTCGACCAAATAGGCGTTGACCGACGTCGGCACGCCCTTGTCCGAATACGAAAACGCGCGCGCCGACAGCGCCTGGATTTGGTCGGCGGGAATGCCTTGGAAACTGCTGGGGGGAAGATTGATCTCGCCGTCCTGCAGTGCGGTGACCGTGAAGTCGCCGACCGCATAGCGGAACCAGCCAGGCACCTGCGTATCGTGACTTCCGGCCGCTGACGGCAGCGCGAACAGCAATCCGGTCAGCAGACAAAGAACGAAGCGGCGCGCAGTCATGGCATCCCCCGAAACGACTCTGGGGAATTTACGCCAAGTTGCGCGCCGCTTCCTTCACATTCTCGCGCGCTAAATCTTGGCTCGCAGCACCACGCGCACTTCACGGCCCGGCGCCACCACCGTGTCCTTGTTGAACGAGGCGGCGTTGCGTTCGACCTGATCGGCGAGATTGCGGCCGATGAGATCGAGCGACCAGCCGTCCGAGACCGGCAAAGACAGGCGCGCGCTGACGTCGGTATAGCCCGGCGTGGCGCTGTCGAAGGCGCCGTACTGGGTCTGCTTGCCAACCTGCATCACCTGGAACGTGGCGTCGAAATCGTCGCTGTCCCAGGCAAGGCCGCCGCCCGCGCGCCACGGCGGAATGCGCGGCACATTGGATCCGCCGGCCAGCGTCGCACGCACATAGTCGCCTTGGAATTCGGCCGACAGGACACCGATGCCGAAATCCCAGAGTTCATAACGTCCTTTGCCTTCGAGACCGCGGAAATGCGCCGCGCTCTGGCGATAGAACAGTTCGCGCAGATCGTTACCGCCATCGACGCTGCAAATGCCGGCTTCGTCGCAAGTCCGTCCGGTCTGGTCGCCGTAGATGTAATTGTCGAACCACGAACTCCACAGGCTGAGATCGAAGCTGAACTTCTCCAGCTTCACCCGCGCGGTGGCTTCGACTGAATTGGCGCGTTCGGTTTTCAGCCACGGATCGCCGGTTTCGTACGTGCCGGGCCCATCATGCGCGCCGCGGGCGAAGAGTTCGGTCTGCGCCGGAGCGCGTCCGGCGGTCGAAGCGGTGAGGCCGAATTTCAGCCAATCGTTGGCGGTGTAGAGCAGTCCGGCCGCGCCGCTGATCGGCGTGAAGTCGCGTCCGGTGTGGACATTCGACGCCGGCGTGCCCGAGATGTGCACGTTCTCCAGCCGCACGCTGGTTTCGAGATTGAGCCGGTTGCCGATCGGCGTGTCGGCAAAGATGTAGCCGGCGAAGGTGTTGGTGTTCGCCGGATAGAGATAGGTCGAATCCACGCCCAGTGCTGAGTAGTCGCGATTGGAGGCTTCAAATCCGACCGCCAGCGACGAGAACGGTCCCAGCTTGCCGATCGTCTGCTCGATGCGGATATTGCCTTCCTTGTTCTTGAAGGTGGTGTTGACCGACCCGTCCGGGTTCTTTTCTTCGTGGCTGTAGTTGGCGTACGAGCCGTCGATGCTCAGCGTCTGCAACGGTCCGGCGCCGATCTCGAACGCCGAGCGGCTGATCAGCTTGGTTTGCCGCATCAGGATGTAGGTGGTGTCGCTCGGGATGCCGTACTTGGCGTCGTACTGCACGAGAGCAAGGCCGGTGTGGTCCTTGGCGTCGAAGAAATAGCTCGATCCGAGGGAAAAGCCGTTACCGACGAAAAACGAATTCGCCTGGGTGCCGAGCGGCGTGCCGTAGTTGCCGGAATTGCGGTAGAAGCCGTCGGCGTGAATGGCAAAGTCGCCGGCCGCGATGTCGGTCAACAGCGACACCTCGCCGGTATTGGCGGCCGAGGAATAGGCCGTCTCCGCTTCGCCGGAAAACGTTTTGTCGGGCAAGCTCACCGGGACGCGGTTGTTGAGCGCATTGATCACGCCGCCGATGGCTTGGCTGCCGTAGCGCAAGGTTGCGGCGCCGCGCACGACTTCGATGTTCTGGGTCGACAACGGATCGATCGGCACGCCGTGATCGGGGCCGACGTCGGAGACGTCCGAACTCGACAATCCGTTCTCGACCAGTTTGACGCGTGCCGAGTCCATGCCACGGATGATCGGGCGCGAGGCTCCGGCGGCAAACCCCGAGCCGGACACGCCGGGGACGTTGGCCAGCGCATCGGCCAGGGTGCCGCCGCCGCTCGACAGGATCGTGTCGCGGTCGACATTGGCGATGATCGCGGCGGTATCGTCGATATGCTTGGCGATGGGCGAGGCGGTGACCACCACGGTTTCAACCGAGGAGCCTCGCTCGGGGGCGTACATTTGCTGGGCGTAGACAGGCGAAAGGACCGCTGCCGCGGCTGCGGTCAGCAGAAGAGTTCTGCGGTACAAGGTAATTCTCCACAACGAATGGGATGCGAAGCCGCTCGCACGCAAGGTGCGGCAGCGCGATATTCGGGCACCGTCAGACGCGCGGAGGTGCCCGTCCCATCCAGTTGTGGCTTAGCGGCCGCGCGGCGGCGACCAGCTCGATCAGGCGCGGCAGCAGCGACACCACCGCGCTCGGCGGCAGCACCGCGGCGGCGGCTGGGGTCAGATACGTGCCGTTATGCACATATTCCTGGCAGAGGAAGCACTTGTCGGCGTCGAGCGGCGCCTTGGAGGCGGGCGCTGAGGCCGTCACCGTGGAGGGCTGAAGCGATACCGGCAGGTTATGCAAATGCGTCTGAACCAGGAAAGCCTGCAGGGTAAATGTGAACAGCACGACAAGGTTGAGCAGGGTCCGTAAAGCCCCGTTCGTCGCCGCGTGGTGTCGTCGATGTTCCCGCATCGCAGCAAGCCTAATGGAAAACGGCTACCGGCCGCAACTTACCGATCCGGCAAGGTTTGTGAGCCCAATCCAGCGACCGACCGCAGACGTGGGGCTTCCGCGGCGGGCCGCACTGGCCGAGGGGCTTCCTTGCAGATCCCGGAAATTGACGAAGTGACGATCGCGCGTTTGCGCAAGGCAGGGTTGCGGCCGACCCGCCGGCGTCGCGAATTGGCACACTTGCTGTTCTCCTCGTGCAAAGAAGCGGTGACGGCCGAGGGCCTGCACAGCTTTGCCCAGCGCAACGGCGTGAAGGTCTCGCTGGCGACGGTCTACGGCACGCTGCACAGTTTCTGCGACGCCGGCATGGTGCGCGAGGTTTCCATCGATTCAGGGCGGTATTTCGATATCAACCCGGACAATCACCAGTATTTCTATTTCGAGGACGAACGCCGCCTGGTCGGTGTCACCGAGGCTGAAACCGGCCTGAAGGTCATGCCGCCGCTGCCCGAAGGCCGCCGGATTTCCCGCGTCGACGTGGTGGTCCGGTTGCGACGCGATTAACCTCCCTCTGCTATCCTGCGCTGGCAATTGGGATTCGGTTTGGCGTGGGGTGTGATGGCTCAAATTCGTAAATGCGTTTCCGCCGACTTTCAGCAGGTCGCGGCGGTGCTGGTGCAGCTTTGGCCGCAAAAGGCGCAAAATCTCTCCAAACTGCGCGGCGCGTTTGACCGGGGGCTGGCCTCGACGACACAGCGCTATGTCTGCGCAACGGAGAACGGCGAAATCGTCGGGTTCGCATCGTTCAGCATGAAGAGCAGCCTCTGGCAGGAAGCCTTGCTCGCAAGCCTCGACGAGCTGGTCGTGGATGAGGCTTCGCGCGGGCAGGGGATCGGCGGCGCGCTGCTCGATTATGTCGTGGAGATCGCCCGCAAGACCGGCTGCGGCCGGATCGAACTCGACAGCGCCTTCCACCGTACCGAAGCGCATGAATTCTACGAGCGGCGCGGCTTCGAAAAACGCGCTTTCCTGTTCACGATGGCGTTGTAGTTTCTTTGGTTGCAGACTGGGGCGCGCGTCCGGCGAGCGAATAGGCTGGCCGCTCCAGCAGCCAGATCACCGGGAAGGCAATCAGCGACACGTAGAACATGAAGCGGAAATCGCTGGCGTAGGCGTCGATGGCGGCGCGGATGCGCAAGGCGACGTCGAACGCGGTCCGTGTCGCCGGCAGCGACAGGTTCTCGAACAGCGACGGTCCGTTTATTCCGATGGCCCGGTTGAACGGCGTGGCGTAGCGCGACAGATCGGCGTGCACCGACTGCATCATGTTGGACAGGAATGTCGTGGTGATCGATATGCCGATGGCACTGCCGACGTTGCGGATCAGGTTCATCAGCGCCGTTCCATCAGGGCGCAGTTTTCCGGTCATGGTGGCGAAGGCGACGAGCTGCAGCGGCGTGAAAATCAGACCCATGCCGAAGCCCTGCACGATGGTCGTGAAATAGAGCTCAGGCATCTCCACCGAGGGCGTCCACAGCGACATCTGCCACAACGACCAGATCATGAAGCTGGCGCCGATGGTCATCATGATGCGTGGGTCGGTGTGGTTGGACAGCCGGCCGACCAGCAGCATCGCCGCAATGGTGCCGAAGCCGCGCGGGCCGAGCAGCAGGCCGGTCTCGGTGACGGAGTAGCCGGAGAGGTTTTGCAGGAAGGGCGGGATCAAGGCCGTAGATGCCAAAAGGATCGCGCCGACGACGAACTGCAGCACCATCGCCAAAACGAAATTGCGGTCGCGAAAGACGTCCTTCTGCAGGAACGGCTTGCCGTATGTCAGCAAGTGCACGACGAAGAGATAGAAGCCCAGCGCGGCCAGCGTGCATTCGACGATGATTTCGCCCGACGAGAACCAGTCCTGCGTCGTGCCGCGGTCGAGCATCAGTTGTAGCGCGCCGACGCCGAGCGCCATGAAGCCGAAACCGGACCAGTCGAACTTCAGCGACGCGTCCGATTTGTTGTCCTTGAAGAAGGCAACCATGCCGATGGTGGCGAGAATGCCGAACGGCACGTTGACGTAGAAGATCCAGCGCCAGCTGTAATAGTCGGTGAGATAGCCGCCCAGCGTCGGCCCCAGGATCGGGCCCAACATCACGCCGATGCCGAAATAGGCCATCGCCTGGCCGCGTTCCTCCGGCGGATAGAGGTCGAACATGATGGCTTGCGACAGCGGCGCCATGGCCGCGCCGAGCACGCCTTGCAGCAGCCGGAAGACCACCATCTCGGTCAGGTTCTCGGCGGTGCCGCACAGCATCGAGGTGATGGTGAAGCCGATCAGCGACGCGATGAAGACGTTCTTCTTGCCGAACCGCGCCGCCAGCCAGCCGACCGGGGCCGTCATGATCGCCGCCGCAGCGATGTAGGAGGTGAGAACCCAGGTCACCTGTTCGCGCGAGGCCGAAAGCCCGCCTTGCATGTAGGGCAGCGCGACGTTGGCAATGGTGGTGTTCAGCGCCTGCATCAAGACGCCGGTCATGGCGCACAACACCACGACCCTGAGCTCGAACGGGCTCTTGTAATGATGCTTCTTGGGCGTTTCGACGTGGGTATTCATGCGCACACTGACGAGCCCGAAAGGCAGGCGTCAGGCGCAGGAATGCGGGTGGCGGGAGCGGGCTGAAGCGAAATTACGCCTAGCGAGCCGCTAGGTTATGCGACACAGCGCCGCCAACGGAGGAAACCCTATTTCTCCAGCACAATCAGCACGCGCCGGTTCAGGTTTTCCTTGGTGTGGGGCGGGGTAGGGATTTTCAGATCGCTCGCCGCTTTGCCGACCGTGTCGAACGCGGCCGTGGTGAGGCCGTAGACCTGCATCTGATCGCGCACCGCCTGGGCTCGAGCGAGCGACAGCACATAGGCATCGTCTTCGGCGGTATCGGTATTACCGACGAGATGGATCTTGGCGAAGCCGCCGGTTTTGGCCGCCTGCACGGCTTCGGAGACGGTCTGCTTGGCCGGATCGTTGAGGTCCATGTCGCCGGAGGCGAAGAATACCACAAACACCTTTGTCTCCGGTGGTGGCGGCGGGGGCGGTGGTGTTACCGCGGGCGTGGCGACCGGCGCGGGTGAATCCGACAATCCGACCGACCAGCCGCAAAGGCGGACCAAGCCGCCGAGATAGCTCGACACCGAGTCCGACGCGTGCGTCTGGCAATAGCTCGGCTCGGCGTCGTCCGCATAAACCGGCGCGACGCATAGCGCGAACCCAATGATGCCGGCCAATCCCCGTTTCCAGCCCATGACCTGTCTCGGCTAGCCCGGCCGACAGAATTGCGTGAGTCCGGGCAAGGGCTCAAGTCCTAAGGGAAGGGGAACGATCAGAATCCGTTCTTGGGCACTTTGCACCGCTACCGGAACGCCGGTTCGGTGAAGCTCCTCAGTTTGCGCGAATGGAGCGTGCCGTTCTGGGCTTCTTTGCGCAGCAGTTCGAGTGCGCGGATACCGATCTGCAGGTGCTGGCTGACGCGCTCCTCGTAGAAGGCGTCGGCCATACCAGGCAGCTTGATCTCGCCGTGCAGCGGCCGGTCAGAAACGCAGAGCAGCGTCCCGTAGGGCACGCGGAAGCGGTAGCCGTTGGCGGCGATGGTGGCGCTCTCCATGTCGATGGCGATGGCGCGCGACTGGTTGAACCGTCGTGCCTGTTCGGCATAGCGCAGTTCCCAATTGCGGTCGTCGGTGGTGACGACGGTGCCGGTGCGCAGGCGTTCCTTCAGCACCTGTCCGGTCCCGCCGGTGATTTCGCTCACCGCTTTGGTCAGCGCAAGCTGGACTTCGGCGATCGGCGGCACCGGGATTTCCCGCGGCAGCATTTCGTCGAGTACCTGGTCGTCGCGCAGATAGGCGTGCGCCAGCACGTAGTCGCCCAGCCGCTGGTTGCCGCGCAGGCCGCCGCAATGGCCGACCATCAGCCAGACATGCGGGCGCAGCACGGCGAGGTGATCGGTAATGGTCTTGGCATTCGACGGTCCGACGCCGATGTTGACCAAAGTGATGCCCATGTTGCCCGGCTGCACCAGATGATAGGTCGGCATCTGCGGCTGCTTGGTGAGCGGCGGGCACGACGGCTCTTTGCCCTGTTCGATGACGCGGTTGCCCGGCTCGACAAAAGCGCGGGCGCGTCCCGCCGCCACTTCGGCCTGGCCATAGACCGCGAACTCGTCGATGTAGCGCTGGTAGTTGGTGAACAGCACGAAGTTCTGGAAATAGCCAGCGTCGGAGCCGCAATAATGGCGCAGGCGATGCAGCGAGAAATCCACGCGCGATGCCGAGAACAGCGACAGCGGGGCGGGACCCGGGCCCGGCCATTCGCCGCCGTCGGCAAGGCGGTCGTGGGCTTCGTCGAGCCGCGGCAGGGCGAAATACTCGATCAGCTTGCGCCGCTTCTTGGCATCGATGGCGGAAGCGCGTTCCACCGCAAAGGTCAGCGGGATCGGCGTCCGCGAACGCCCGACATAGATGGTTGTGTTGTAGTACTGCGTCAGCAGCGTGAGTTGTTCGATCAGATAATTATGGAACAGCCGCGGCTGGGTGATGGTGCTGCCGTAGCGGCCCGGGCTCGTCACCTTGCCGAACGCCAGCGTGTTGGAGCCGAGACTGTCGTCATAGCTCACATCGGCGCAGAGATAGGGATAGACCGGATCGGGCCCATGCTTGGGCTCGCCTTTGGCGAAATCGGCGAAGGCGCGTTCGATGTCGCCGGTCGCCTCGTCGTAAAGCGCGACCAGGCGCTGATAAGCGGCTTCGGGGTTGTCGCAGCGTTGCAGATCGGTGGCGACGTCGTCGGAAAGAATAGGTGTCACAGGAAGCTTGTCCCTACAGGCATGGAGTTCAGGCCCAGATGCTGGGCAATGGATTGGCCGATATCGGCAAAGGTGGTGCGGATGCCGATCGGGCCGGGCGCGATACCGGGACCGAAGGCGAGAACCGGAATGTGCTCGCGGGTATGATCGGTGCCGGTCCAGGTCGGATCGCAGCCGTGATCGGCCGTGAAGATGACGAGGTCGCCCGGCTTCAATACTTCCGCGAGATCGGGAATGCGCTTGTCGAACGCTTCCAGCGCACCGGCGTAGCCGAGCAGATTGCGGCGGTGGCCGAACAGCGTGTCGAAGTCGACGAAGTTGGCGAACACCAGCGACCCGTCCGGCGCATTCTTGGTTTGAGCGATGGTGGCGTCGAACACCTCGGCATTGGTGTGCGCCACGATTTCTTGGGTCACGCCGGAATGGGCGAAGATATCGGGAATTTTGCCGATGCCGATTACTTCGCGCCCCGCCGCTTTGGCGACGTCGAGCACGGTCGGGCGATAAGGCGGGGTCGCATAGTCGTGGCGATTGCCGGTGCGCTGGAATTCGCCGGGCTTCTCGCCGACGAACGGGCGCGCGATCACCCGTCCGATGCGATACGGGTCCACCAGTTTGCGCACGATGTGGCAAAGCTCGTAGAGGCGTTCGAGACCGAAATGGGTTTCGTGCGCGGCAATCTGATAAACGGAGTCCGCCGAGGTGTAGCAGATCGGCTTGCCCGTTCTGATGTGCTCCTCGCCGAACTGTTCGATGATTTCGGTGCCCGAGGCGTGGCAGTCGGCGAGAATGCCCGGCAGCTTGCCTTCGCGGATCACCGCTTCGGTTAGTTCGGCCGGGAAGGTCGGCACCGTCTTGGGGAAATAGCCCCAGTCTTCTTCCACCGGCAGGCCCATCATTTCCCAGTGGCCGCTCGGCGTGTCCTTACCCTTTGATAGTTCCTGCGCCGCCCCGAACAGCCCTTGGGCCGTCATGCCGTCGAAGGCGGGCAGGGACGGATCAACCATGTGCGCCGCTCGGCCGAGACCGAGTGCCATCAGGTTGGGGATCTGCATCATCCCGCGCGGCGCCTTGGAGCAGCCTTCCCAGATCCGGCCGAAGGTATTGGCGCCGGCGTCGCCGAAGCGGTCCGCATCCGGTGCCGAGCCGATACCGAAAGAATCCAGAACTCCAACAATCGCGCGCATATCGTCCTAACTCTCGCAAACGGCGAGGCAAAAGCAGTGCATGATTATTGTTCCAACAAACCGCACCCTTGTCCATCTGCGCATAGCACTGCTACCCCTAAGGGCATGACACAGGAAACCTCCGCGTTGATCGCCAGTGGTGTCGCGGCCGTTCAGGCCCGCATCCCCGACTTTCCCAAAACCGCCATTGTGCTCGGCAGTGGGCTCGGAGGTTTCGCCAAAGGCCTTTCCGACGCAACAACCGTTCCGTTCGGGGACATTCCGGGCTTTTCGCGCTCCACCGTGGTCGGCCATTCGGGCAACCTGATCGTCGGTACGCTGGACGGCAAGCGCATAGCCGTCATGCAGGGACGCATTCACGCCTATGAGGGTCATGGCGGCGCCGCGATCGCCACGCCGATTCGTATTCTCAAGCGGCTCGGCGTCGAAACGCTGGTCCTGACCAATGCCGCCGGCGGTCTGCGGACCGATCTCGGGCCGGGCTCGATCGTGATGATCGAGGATCACATCAATTTTGCTCAGTTCAATCCGCTGATCGGACCCAACGACGACAGTTTCGGGCCGCGCTTTCCCGACATGAGCGCGCCGTACGACAGCGATCTGCGGGCGAAATTGGAAACTGCAGCCGCTGCGGCGGGCGTGCCCCTGAAGAAGGGCGTGTATATTTTCGTCCTCGGCCCCAATTTCGAAACCGCCGCCGAAATTCGTATGTTTGCCAAATTAGGTGCCGATCTGGTCGGCATGTCGACGGTGCCGGAATGCTTGGTGGCGCGGCACGCAGGGATAAAAGTGGCGGGGATTTCGATCGTCACCAACTACGGCACCGGCCTCGCTCCGTCGGCGCAATCGCACGAAGAGACGCTGGCGATCGCCGCCCAGGCAGGGCAACAGCTCGAACAACTTTTGCGTAAGTTCGTAAGATCGCTCTAGTTGTGCTGCAGCGCAGCATAGATCGTCTGTCATGATTGTGCGTTTCGGAATTCGTTTCTGGAATTTAATAATTATGACGGTGCAGGTGCAAATTAGTCGCACTAGCAAAGGTGTGCGACACGCGCACCCCTACTGCATTTTTCAGTGAATGTGGCCGGGAAGCGACTCCTCTGTCACGAAAGCTACGTGATAAATCCCCTATAGGCAGGCTGTTGCCGTAGCAGTTGCTGCAGTTGCGAATTCCGGTCTCGGGGTGAGGCCGGTTTAGTCGGGGGCGCGGACGTGCGTTTCAACGAGAGTGTCTGGAAAGATTGCGATGTCGTCATCGAGCTTTCACAGCACGGCCACAACGCACGTTTAGGCGCCACCGTAGTGCGGCGTAGGAGAAGAGCACCGCCGTCCTTGGTGCGAGAACCAAACCTTTTTGAGGGGTAAACAATGAGAGTAAGCAAGAGACTGTTCACGAGCGTTGCCCCGGCCGCGCTCATGGCGCTTGCAGTTGTACCGGCATTCGCTCAGTCGACCGGTACGCAGGACGTCGAAACCGTTGTGGTCACCGGCGTGCGCGCCAACCTGAACGGTCTGATGAATGCCGCCCCGGTCGCCAAGGAAAAGTCGGTCATCACCAGCGACTTCCTTTCGACGCAGACGGCCGGCCAGACGGTGTTCCAGTCGCTCAACTTCATGCCGGGCATCAACTTCACCAACAACGATCCGTACGGCACCTCGGGCGGCAACATCCGCATGCACGGCCAGGACGGCAACCACATTTCGCTGACCTTTGACGGCATGCCGCTGAACGACACCGGCAACTACGCCATTTACACCAACCAGATGCCCGATCCCGAAATCGTGGATCGCGTCAGCGCGCTGCAGGGCGCGACCGACGTCGACAGCCCGACCGCTGCGGCCACCGGCGGCGTGATCGCCATTACTTCCGGCAAGCCGCATGATGAATTCGGCACGTTGGCCTCGGTCAGCTTCGGCGAGCAGGCGATGCAGCGTTATTTCGC
>JAHFQC010000054.1 GCA_023259375.1 Alphaproteobacteria bacterium | reverse complement strand
GCCGCGCGCATGTCCGGGGGTCGGCCGCGAGTCCGCTTCACGCCTGCCCTGCTCCGCCGCAGCTGCAATCACGCCGACCGGTTTGGCGAGAAGATCGGCGATCCCCACCCGCTCTGCCAGTTCGGCGACCGTGGTTGCCGGAAGGCGCCGCAATACCAGCGCATCGTCTTCGCCGCCGACGACGGAGTCGATGTGGATATGCGATAATCCGCACTCGCCGAGAAAACTCATATGCAGGTCGAACGCCACGCGCGTGCAGATCGCACTGACGTCGTCGGCATCGGTGGTCGGCATGGTGATGAGATAGGCGGTCTCGCCAAGACGAATGTAGAGATCGTTGGGTCCGAGCTTGGAGCGCAGCAACGTTTCCATCCGCGCATACACGCCGTCGCGGATACGCGGCCAACGTTCGCCCGCGATCTCCTTGAGGCTGTCCAGCTCGACCACGTTGACGCATCCCTTCGCCAGGAAGGCTGGCGAAGCCGCGGCGGCCAGGATGGGTGACATGCTCTGCAGCATGAACGCTCTACTCTCAACTTGTGATGTGAGAGTAAGGTGCGGGGTGTAACCAGAACGTTATCGACTAATACAAAAGTTAACGGGCAAGCACCGGGAAACCATTGCCGCAATTGTTGGTAAGGTGACCAAACGGTCACAGCCACAAAATGCCCATTCCATATACGTATTAACCACGCCCGCGGTAGGGTTCCACTTCGAGGTCGGGCAGCCAGACATTCCGCGGCAACCGACCGGTCTGGAAGAAGACGTCGATCGGAATGCCGCCGCGCGGGTACCAGTAGCCGCAGATGCGCAGGTATTTCGGCTTGAGAACCTCGATCAGCCGCTTGCCGATCATCAGCGTGGTGTCTTCGTGGAACGCCGGATTGTTGCGGAAGCTGTTGAGGAACAGCTTGAACGACTTCGACTCCACCAGCGTCTTGTTCGGACAGTAGTCGACGACGAAATGGGCGAAATCCGGCTGGCCGGTCACCGGACACAGGCAGGTGAATTCCGGTGCGGTGAAGCGCACGACGTAGTCCGTGCCCGCATGCGGATTGGGCACCGCTTCGATCCTGGCTTCCGCCGGCGACGCCGGAATCGGCGCGACGTGATGGCCAAGCTGGGTGAGGGTTTTCTTGAGAGCGGTTTTCTTGGGCATGGGACTGTTCAATTGAATCGGCGGCGGGGGTTATAGCACTTCCCGCACCGCCGTCATGGCCGGCCCCAGAGCCGGCCATCCATGCCTACATCACACCAGATTTCGAAATGGATGGCCGGGTCGAACGCCCGGCCATGACGAGTGGCTACTTCTTCCCCTTCCACGCCTTCACCGCGTCCATGGTGAGGGTGACGTGTTTGTCGGGGCTCATGTCGGTATAGGCGAAGGCGATCTTGTGATCCGGGGTGATGACGTACGAGGTGCGGTTGGCAAACGGCAGCGCCGGAATCTTGGTGTCGTAGGCCGCAATCACCTTGCCGTCCGGGTCGGCGGCGACGGCGAACTTGTTGCGGCATTCGCTGACCGAGAACTTGTTCAGCTTGCCGATATCGTCGTGGCTGACACCGATCACGGTGGCGCCCAGGGCGGCGAACTTGTCGGTCGCCTCGGCGAAATCGTGGGCCTCGATGGTGCAGCCCTTGGTGAAGGCGGCCGGGTAGAAATAGAGGACGACCGGGCCCTTCTTGAGGGCGTCGGCTAACGCGAACGTGAATTCTTTTCCACCCAGCGAGGCCTGGGTGGTGAAATCGGGCGCCGGAGCGCCGACACTGAGGGCGGCATGGGCCGGTAATGCCGCAAGGATCAAGGCGATACTGGCGAAAGCGCGCTTCATGGAGTACTTCCTTGGTTTCTGGTGCGGCGAGTATGAGGGGAGCCGGATGGTCCCGGCAACACTCGATTGCCCTTGAAAGTCACGGCAAAAACCACGAAATGCGTATGGGAAACCGATGGGCGACCGCCTGATGAATTCTGAACAATCCAAGGGGGCGGCCACGTTTCGGGGTCGCATTCGCGCTACCGTGGCCGAGCTGGTGCCGGCGCCCGTGGCGGCTTTTTTCGCTCGTAAAGACGTCAAGGCGGTATGGGATTGGATCAAGGAGCCGCTTTACGCCGTGGTCCTGATGTTCGGCTTCGTCACCATCGTGGTGCAGCCCTTCTACGTCCCCTCGGGGTCCATGGAGCCCACCCTCGCCATCGGCGACGCCGTGCTCGCGGCCAAATTCCCCTACGGCTACACCCGCTATTCGATGCCGTTCGACTACATCCTCTTGGGCGAATCCAAGGCGACGCCGAAGCCGATCCTGCAGCGCCTGCCGACGGTCGGCGACGTGATCGTGTTCCGCCTGCCGAAAGACCCCAAGGTCACCTTCGTCAAGCGCGTCGTCGGCCTGCCCGGCGATCGCATCCAGATGAAGGAAGGTCGCCTCTGGATCAACGACAAGCAACTGCCGATCAAATATGCCGGTCTTGCCTCCGACGAAGACGAGTTCGGCGGCGAAGCCATGGTGCCGTCGTTCGTCGAAACCCTGCCGAACGGCAAGGAGCATCGCATCTTCAAGAAGCTGTGGGACGGGCGGATGGACAACACCGACGTCTATCTCGTGCCCGAAGGCCACGTCTTCATGATGGGCGACAACCGCGACAATTCCTGCGACAGCCGCTTCCCGCTCGAAGAATGCGGCGTCGGCTACGTCCCGGTCGGCAATCTGGTCGGCCGCGCCTTCGTCGTGATCGGGTCGGTGGACTTCAAGAACGCCGACGGTATCTGGGAATGGCCGTTCAACTTCCGCTTCTCGCGCATCCTGAACTGGGTGCGCTAGACCGGCCTTGCAAGTTGCCGCCGGTCGCTTCAGGTAATGGAGGCGGGAGGGCGTAGAGATGACACGGTCCTGGTGGTTCACGGCCTCGGTTCGGCTGCGCAAGACGCTGCGGCGCTACAGGGCCGGCGAACGGACCCGTCTCGCCTGGGATTATGTCAAGGAGCCGCTGCTCATTTTCGGCGCCATTTACATGTGCGCCGCGGCCGTGGCGCAGCCGTTCTACATCCCCTCCGGCTCGATGCAACCCTCGCTAGGGATTGGCGATTTCCTGATCGCGACGAAGTTTTCCTACGGCTACAACCGCTACTCGCTGCCGTTCGCCTTCGGCAAAACGCCGACCCAGCGGATTTTGGCGTGCCAGCCCCAGCCGGGTGACGTCGTGGTGTTCCGCAAGCCCGGGCACGAGTCCCTCACCCTGGTGAAGCGCGTCATCGGCCTGCCCGGCGACCGCATCCAGATGAAGGCCGGACGGCTTTGGATCAACGGCCGCGAACTGGCGCTGCGTCCCGATGGCGTCGGCAAGGCCGAGAACGGTCCCACCGAAGACCCGCCCGGCGACTACCTGGACGTGTACAGCTTCATCGAAACGCTCCCCAATGGCCGCCAGCATCCGATCTACAAGAAAGGCTGGAGCGGCTACTACGACGACACCCCGGAATACGTCGTGCCGCCCGGCCATCTCTTCGTGATGGGCGACAATCGCGACGACTCGGCCGACAGCCGCGTCCCGGCCGACCTCAACGGCGTCGGCTTCCTGCCGGCGGCGAATGTGATGGGCCGGGCCCGGCTGGTGATTGCCTCGGTCGATTTCGTCAACGCCGACGGTGTCTGGGACTGGCCGTTCCACCTGCGCCGGGAGCGCACGTTCCAGCAGATCCGGTGACGTTACGGTTGCCAGGATTTTGCCTTAATTGACGGGATGTTGCCCAGAATTGCGTCACCGTGTTGCGCCATTTTGGCCAAGGTCGTGCCCGCGACCTCCCCGCTTGTTGCGCCCTGTTCCCATCCCATGCTAAGGCGCTCGCCGCACACGTTTAAGGATTCGCGTGCGCCGCTAATTTCTCATTTCCCCTCAGGGGTTTAATGGAGCTTTCGGGCGGTTTGCTCTGGCTCCGATGAAACGGATAAAGCGTGGCAGACGAAGCTCATCTGTCGGGGATCGCAGGGCGCTATGCGCTGGCCGTCTTCGAACTCGCTCTTGAAACCAAAGCGATCGACGCTGTCGGACGCGATTTTCAGGCCCTCAAAGGCCTCCTTGCAGAAAGCGCCGATCTTGCGCGGCTGGTGCGTGCACCGGTGTTCTCGCGCGACGATCAAGCCAAAGGCATCAAGGCCGTGCTCGACGCGGTCGGAGCCGATGCGCTGACGGTGCGCTTCCTGCTTCTGTTGTGCGCCAAGCGCCGCCTCTTCCTGCTGCCCGCGATCATGCGCGACTTCAACACGCTGGTGGAGCGCGAGAAGGGCGAGATCGAAGCGCAGGTCGTTTCGGCCCATACGCTCAACGAAACGCAGATCGCCGAATTGAAGAGCGCGCTGAAGGCGAAGCTCGGCCGCGATCCGCTGCTCAACACCGAAGTCGATCCCACCCTCCTCGGCGGGCTCGTCGTCAAGGTCGGCTCGCGGATGATCGACTCTTCGCTCCGTACCAAGATCAACGGCATTCGCCTTGCGATGCGGGGCGTCAGCCACTGAATTCATCACGCCAACGCGTGAGAAACTCTTTCTGCCCAGGATAAAGGAAGTAACACGATGAACATCCAACCGGCCGAAATCTCGTCAATCTTGAAGCGCGAGATCCAGAACTTCGGCGCCGAAGCGGAAGTCAGCGAAGTCGGACAGGTTCTGTCGGTCGGCGACGGCATCGCCCGCGTCTATGGCCTCGACAACGTCCAGGCCGGCGAAATGGTCGAGTTCCCGGGCGGCATTAAGGGCATGGCCCTCAACCTCGAAACCGACAATGTCGGCGTCGTGATCTTCGGTTCCGACGTCACCATCAAGGAAGGCGACACCGTCAAGCGCACCGGCGCCATCGTGGACGTGCCGGTCGGCAAGGGCGTGCTCGGCCGCGTCATCGATCCGCTGGGCAATCCGATGGACGGCAAAGGTCCGATCGCCTCGACCGAGAAGCGCCTCGTCGACGTCAAGGCCCCCGGCATCATTCCGCGCCGCGGCGTCCGTGAGCCGATGCAGACCGGCCTCAAGGCCATCGACGCGCTGATCCCGATCGGCCGCGGCCAACGCGAGCTGATCATCGGCGACCGTCAGACCGGCAAGACCGCAATCGCGATCGATACCATCCTGAACCAGAAAAAGATCAATCAGTCGAGCGACGAGAAGAAGAAGCTCTACTGCATCTACGTCGCCATCGGCCAGAAGCTGTCGACCGTCGCGCAGATCGTGAAGACGCTCGAAGACGCCGGCGCCATGGAATACACCACGGTGGTCTCCGCCACCGCCGCCGAACCGGCTCCGCTGCAGTACATCGCGCCGTTCGCCGGCTGCGCCATCGGCGAGTGGTTCCGCGACAACGGCATGCATGCCCTGATCATCTACGATGACTTGTCCAAGCAGGCCGTGTCGTATCGCCAGATGTCGCTGCTGCTCCGCCGTCCGCCGGGACGCGAAGCCTATCCGGGCGACGTTTTCTATCTGCATAGCCGTCTGCTCGAACGCGCCGCCAAGATGAACGACGCCAACGGCGGCGGTTCGCTCACCGCTCTGCCGGTCATCGAGACCCAGGCGAACGACGTGTCGGCCTACATTCCGACCAACGTGATTTCGATCACCGACGGCCAGATCTTCCTTGAAACCGACCTGTTCTATCAGGGCATCCGTCCGGCGTTGAACGTCGGTATCTCGGTCAGCCGCGTGGGTTCGTCGGCGCAGGTGAAGGCGATGAAGCAGGTCGCCGGCTCGCTCAAGCTGGAACTGGCGCAGTACCGCGAAATGGCGGCCTTCGCTCAGTTCGGTTCGGACCTCGACGCCTCGACCCAGCGCCTTCTCAACCGCGGCGCCCGCCTGACCGAACTCCTGAAGCAGCCGCAGTATTCGCCGCTGGCCGTGGAAGAGGAAGTCGTCATCCTGTATTCGGGCGTGAAGGGCTATCTCGACAAGCTGCCGGTCGCCAAGGTCGGCCCGTTCGAGAAGGGCCTGCTCTCGGTGTTCCGCGCCAAGCACCAGGACATCCTCGACGCCATCCGCACCGTCGGCGCCCTGAATGCCGAGATCGAAGGCAAGCTCAAGGCCGCAGTCGACGACTACGCGAAAGAGTTCGTCTGAGCGTATTCAGATAGCTGGATCAACGTAACCAGTTAAATAGGAGGGCGTGAAATGCATAACCGTACTGAGCGAATGCTAAATAAGCTCACTTATGCTAACGCCAAACGCTGGTTTCTTGGCCAGTACATGCAAAAGCCGCTGATATCATTGCCTCAGTTGAACGTGGCTCGCGCCCCGCAGCTAGATCGTTCTCCATTCGAGGGATATCAGCGGGGATGGGGTCTGGAGTTCGGCGATCTCACCCAGGAAATCTGGCGTGACCCGCTGTATCAGCGCGCCCGCAAGTTCGCCAAAGGTCGCTCGATTATGACCATCGAGCGGCAGATGAATTTGTTCCTCCTCATCCGGTTCTTCCTGAAGGACTTGGCGTCGAAGAACATCATCGAATTTGGCACCTACAACGGCGGTAATGCGTTTTTCATGGCCGCCTTGCTTCGCGAGCTTTATCCGGAGGCGAAGGTGTTCGCCCTGGATACGTTCGAGGGCATGCCAGACGTCGACCAATCGCTCGACAACCACCGCAGAGGCGATTTCGGGGATGCCAACCTCCAGCGCATTCAACGGCAAGCCGAGGCTTATGGCCTCACGAACTTGACGCTGGTGAAAGGCTTGATCCAGGACACCGCGGACACCGTGTACGAAGTCGGGGCTCCGTTTGGTCTTGCCCATATCGACGTCGACATCTATTCCGCCGTGAAATATTCGCAGGATTCCGTTTGGGCCCACATGACGCCTGGTGGCTATGTTGTATATGACGATGCGACCGTGTCGTCTTGTATCGGCGCCACTCAGGCGGTCGAAGAACTAGTTATTGATCGTCACGTTCACAGCGAGCAGATCTTCCCGCACTTTGTGTTTCGGGTGCCGCCCGTGAACAATCGCGTCAACCATGCCGCGGAAGAGAAATCGGAATGCCGAGCTTAAAATCCCTTCGCACCCGCATCGCCTCCGTTACGGCGACGCGCAAGATCACCAAGGCCCAGCAGATGGTCGCGGTGTCGAAACTGCGCCGCGCCCAGGCCGCCAATGACGCCGCCCGCCCCTACGCCCAGAAGATGAAGGCGGTCATTTCGGGCATGGCGTCCGGTCTGAAGGGTAATCCCGGCGGGCCGAAACTGCTCGCCGGCAACGGCAAGGACGACAAGTATCTCTTGGTCGTCTGCACCGCAGACCGCGGCCTGTGCGGCGGCTTCAACTCCAACATCGTGCGCTTTGCCAGGGCGCAGATCGAGGAGCTGAAGGCGCAAGGCAAAAAGGTCGAGATCCTCTGCGTCGGCCGCAAGGGACGCGATCAGCTCAAGCGCCACTACGCCGATCTCATCGTCGACACGATCGAGTTCACCGCCGTGCGCCAGCTCGGGTTCGCCAATGCCGACGAAATCGGCAAGAAGCTGCTGGCCTGGTTCGACGAAGGCAAGTTCGACGTCGCGACGCTGATCTATGCCCGCTTCAAGTCGGTGATGACCCAGCTTCCGACCGCGCTGCGCTTGATCCCCGCGGCGATCGAGGAAACCGACGCCAAGACCGGCCAGGTCTACGAGTACGAGCCCGACGAGTCGGAAGTCCTTGCCGAACTCCTGCCCCGGAACATCAGTGTACAGATCTTCAGTGCACTGCTGGAAAACGTGGCGGGTGAATTTGGTGCCAAGATGACCGCGATGGACGGCGCCACCCGTAACGCCGGCGAGATGATCAACAAGCTGACCCTGCTCTACAACCGCACGCGTCAGGGCAAGATCACCTCGGAACTGATCGAAATCATTTCGGGCGCAGAAGCGCTCTAAGAAGGAGAACGATCATGGCCTATAAGACCAAAGCAATTTCCAAGGGCGGCCGCGCCGGCCGCGCAGGTGTCGAAGGTGGCACGCTGGCTCTCGCGATGAGCTTCCCCAAGGAGCTCGGCGGCGACGGCGATGCCCACAATCCCGAACAGCTTTTCGCCATCGGCTGGGCTGCCTGCTTCAATCAGGCGGTCATCGTGCTCGGCAAGAAGCACAACATCGATCCGGCTTCGGCTCAGGTACACGTCTCGGTCACGCTCAACGCGGGCGACGACGGCTTCTCGCTGGCGGCCGAAATCGGCCTCAAGGTTCCGGGCGCGGACAAGGCTGCCGTCAAGGCGCTGCTCGATGACGCCCATCAGATGTGCCCCTATTCCAAGGCGACGCGCGGAAATATCCCGGTCACCCTGACAGTTCTTTAATTCGCAAGGAAACTCCCACATGGACGCGACGACGAGCAACAAAACCGGCAAGGTGGCGCAGGTCACCGGCGCCGTGGTGGACGTTCAGTTCGAAGGACATCTGCCGCAGATTTTGAACGCGCTGGAAACCGACAATCACGGCCGCCGGCTGGTGCTCGAAGTCGCGCAGCATCTGGGTGAATCCACCGTTCGCACCATTGCCATGGACACCACGGACGGCCTCGTCCGTGGTCAGTCCGTGACCGACACCGGCCTGCCGATCGCTGTGCCGGTGGGCGAAGGCACGCTCGGGCGCATCATCAATGTCATCGGCGAGCCGGTCGACGAAGCCGGCCCGGTCGACGCTGCCGAACGCCGCCCGATTCACGCCGAGGCCCCGTCCTTCACCGAGCAGTCGACGGAATCGCAGATCCTGGTCACCGGCATTAAGGTGGTGGACCTCCTGGCTCCGTATTCCCGCGGCGGCAAGATCGGCCTGTTCGGCGGCGCCGGCGTCGGCAAGACCGTGTTCATCCAGGAACTGATCAACAACATCGCCAAGAAGCACGGCGGTTATTCGGTGTTCGCCGGCGTCGGCGAGCGTACCCGCGAAGGCAACGACCTCTATCACGAGATGATCGAGTCCGGCGTGAACAAGGACCCCAAGAAGGGTTCGACCGCCGGTTCGAAGTGCTCGCTGGTGTTCGGTCAGATGAACGAACCCCCGGGAGCCCGCGCCCGCGTCGCCCTCACAGGCCTGACCGTCGCCGAATACTTCCGCGACCAGGGCATGGACGTGCTCCTGTTCATCGACAACATTTTCCGTTTCACCCAAGCCGGTTCCGAAGTGTCGGCCCTGCTCGGCCGTATTCCTTCGGCCGTGGGCTATCAGCCGACGCTCGCCACCGACATGGGCACCCTGCAGGAACGCATCACCACCACGTCGAAGGGTTCGATCACCTCGGTGCAGGCGATTTACGTGCCTGCCGACGACTTGACCGACCCGGCGCCGGCGACCTCGTTCGCTCACTTGGACGCCACCACGGTGCTGTCGCGTGCCCTGACCGAAATCGGCATTTATCCGGCCGTGGACCCGCTCGACTCGACCTCGCGCATTCTCGACCCGCATGTCGTGGGCCAGGAACACTACGATGTCGCCCGTAAGGTTCAGTCGCTGCTGCAGCGCTACAAGAGCCTGCAGGACATCATCGCCATCCTGGGCATGGACGAGTTGTCAGAAGAAGACAAAGTCGTCGTCGCCCGCGCCCGTAAGATCCAGAAGTTCCTGTCGCAGCCGTTCCACGTCGCCGAAGTGTTCACCGGCTTCCCGGGCGTGTTCGTCGACATCAAGGACACCGTCCGCTCCTTCAAGGCGCTGATCGACGGCGAATACGATCACCTGCCGGAAGCGGCGTTCTACATGGTCGGCACCATCGAAGACGCAGTCGCCAAGGCCGAAAAGCTGGCCAAGGAAACGGCGTAATCACTGACCGTCATGGCCGGGCGCGTCCCGGCCGTGACGAAGTAAGAGAGAACAAACGGCATGGCCGACAAAATCGCATTTGACCTCGTCTCTCCCGAGCAGCTGTTGCTGTCCGCGGAGGCCGACATGGTCACGATCCCCGGTTCCGAAGGCGACATGGGCGTGATGGCCGGTCATACAGCGGTGATCACGGTTCTGCGTCCCGGCGTCGTTACCGTTGCGGGCGGCAAGGAAGTCCAGCGCTTCTTCGTCCTCGGCGGTTTTGCCGAAGTCACCCAGACCAAGCTGACGGTGCTGGCCGAAGAAGCCATCGCGGCGAACGATCTCGAGGCCCACATCACGGCGGTCACCGAGAGTCTCGCCAAGGCGACGACCGACTCTGAAAAGTCCGTGCGTCAGGCCAAGCTCGACATGCTGACCAAGCTGCGCGCGCACGCCTGAACAGTTCGAAGGCATATTGCTTTGAAATTGGCCGGCCTTTGTGCCGGCCTTTTTCCTTTGCCTGTTTTTGGTGCAAGTTTAGAATGATTTTCGTTTAGAACTACCTAAGTGTTTTTCCCGATAATCCCGTCTTCCGGGTGCTCCTGAAGGGCGAGCATGCGGTGTGCTTGACGGGGGAAACGGTATGTTCGGCTTCATCAATGGACGGCTTTCCATCGGCCTCAGGCTTACGCTCGTAGCCGGTCTGTTCATCGCATCGGCTGCGGTCAGCGCGGTCATTCAGTTCCAGCGCGGCAGCGAAAATTCCGACTTTTCGAAAAAGGAGCTGCTCGGCGCGCAATACAACGCGCAGATATGGGCCGCATTGCAGAGCGGCGATCTCAACCCGCTCGCCGAACACGCGGCCTCGGACGCGCTATTCTCCAGCAGCGATGCTTTCAACGCCTTCACCAAGGCGACCGCCTGGAACGACCGCGTCGGCGCCGTGACGAACCTGATCGTTGCGGTTGCCGACGGTTCGAACCTGACGCTCGATCCCGATCTCGACAGCTATTACGCGATGGATGCCGCCACCGTGAAGCTGCCGAACCTATTGGCAAAGAGCCTCGATCTCAACGCCGCGATGGCGGCATCCGCCGCCGATCCCGATCGGCGCATCAAGATCGCCATGGCGCTCGATCGCTTCAAGACCGCCGCCGATGCGGCGTATGGGTCGATGGATGCCAGCATGAAGAACAACGCGGCAGGTCTCACCAAGACCGCACTGGCATCGCATCGCGCTGCACTGCAGGCCGCCACCGACGCCATGATCGCCGCGGCGCAATCCGCGCTCGACGGCAAGACGGCCGATTACGGCAAGGCGTCGGGCGTATTCCCGGCGACACTGGATGCCGGCTGGCGCGCCACCAACGCCGAACTCTCGCGCCTGCTCGATGTGCGCATCGCCAAGCAGATGAACCAGCTCACCACCGACATTGCGATCGTCGTCGCTCTGGTGCTGCTGTCGGGTTTATTGACCCTGATCGTCACGCTCGGTCTGTCGCGGCGATTTCGCGGTCTCGATGCGGCAATGGCGCGGCTCAATGCCGGTGACAAATCGGTCGAAGTGCCGTTTCTCGATGACACCAACGAAACCGGCCGCATCGCCGCCACTTTGCAGCGGCTCAAAACCAGCATGATCGAGCGCGAAGCCGCCGAGGAACGCGCCCAGGCGCAGTCGATTTCGCTGGTGGTGTCGTCGTTCGGCAAGGCGCTGCACGCACTGTCGGAGCGCGATTTGTCGGAACGGATCGGCTGCGAACTGCCGGCGGGTTACCGCGGGCTGCAATCGGATTTCAACTCCGCCCTCGATCATCTCTCCGCAGCCCTGGGCGATGTCGGCACCCGCGCCGCTGAAATCGCTGCCAATACCGCCCAGATCAACGCCGCCGCCTTGGAAATGGCAGGCCGTACCGAAAGCCAAGCCGGGGCGCTGGAACAGACTTCGGTCGCGATGCAGCAGATCGTCGAAACCGTCAATGACACCGCCAATCGCGCCCAGTCGGTTCATTCCGCCGCCGAGACCGCCAAGGGCCGGGCCGAGCGCGGCGCCGAAGTCGCCGATCAGGCGCGCACCGCCATGACCGCCATCGAACAGTCGAGCTGCGAAATTTCCACCATCATCGGCGTGATCGACGAGATCGCATTCCAGACCAACCTGCTCGCCTTGAATGCAGGCGTCGAGGCGGCTCGGGCGGGCGAAGCCGGCAAAGGATTTGCGGTGGTCGCCAGCGAAGTGCGGGCGCTCGCCCAACGGTCGGCAGACTCGGCGCGCAAGATCAAGACGCTCATTACCGCCAGCGAAGGCCAGGTCCACGAGGGCGTCCGGCTGGTCGAGGAATCCAGTGCCGAACTGGCGGAGATCGTGGACGAAGTCGGCAAGATCACCGCCGCCATAAACGAAATCGCCGTCGCCGGACAACAGCAGGCTCAGACTCTCACCGAGGTCAACAAGGCGGTGAGCCAGATCGATCAGGCGACACAGCAGAACGCGGCCCTTGCGGAAGAAAGCCGGGCCGCATCCACCTCTCTCGCCGAATTCGCCCGCGAGTTGGCGTCGCTGGTAGGCCGGTTTCGCACCGACAGACCGGCCTTGGACCGGGCCGCCTAAACCTTCACAGGCAGAGCTTGTTATCGGATGAATTGGGCGCCCGCGCGCTGACAATTGGCGCTACGCCTCGCTAGAAATTTCCGCATGTCCATTCCGTAACGATTTCGACGGTTAAGAAACACCCGGTTCCCTTGTGCGTTTTAGTCTTGTTATAATCTATGTGAGCGGGCGCAAGGCGTGATCAGAATGGCAGCAGAACCGGTCTACAAGCAGGGCTGGAGTCCGGACGACATCGCGTGGGAGAAGTTCGACCGCGCCAAAGCGGAACCTTGGCTGGTCGATGCGATCAAGTCGGCGGCCCTCGTCGAATATAATGCGCCGGACTATGTCGGCTATTTGAAGCGCGTGTTCCCGGACCCGTCGTTCCATCCCGTCATTGAGCAATGGGGCCGCGAAGAAAGCCAACATGGGTTAGTGCTCGGCCGCTGGGCGGAAATGGCCGACCCTTCGTTCAAGCTCGAGGAAGCCTTCGCACGGTTCCGTGCCGGTTATCGCCCGGCGCATTTCGACAGTTCCGACGAGACCTCGGTGCGCGGTTCCAAACGCGGCGAGATGATCGCCCGTTGCGTCATCGAAAGCGGCACCTCGTCCTATTACACCGCCATCAAGGAAGCGACGGCTGAACCGGTACTGCAAGAAATCGCCGGACGCATCGCCGCCGACGAATACCGCCATTACAAGCTGTTCTATGAGACTCTTCAGACCCAGGGTGAAGCCGACCTGTCATTCTGGAAGAAGATCGTCATCGCGGTCGGCCGCGCCGCCGAAAGCGACGACGACGAGATCGCATTCTCCCGCTATTGCGCGACGGTTGCGGCGTCGGATGTGACCACCCGTCCCTATAGCCGCGCCGCCTGCATGCGCGCCGTCTCCGCCGCCACGTTGCGGGTCTATCGCCGCCGTCACATCGAGAAACTGACCCGGATGATCGCCAAAGCCGTCGGCGCCGATCCGCAAAGCCGGATGGTCCGTCTTGCCGGCGCCGCGTTGTGGCGGATGCTCAGAGTCCGCGCGGGCCTGCTCGGTGCGACCACTGGGGCTGCTTGACCTCGATCGGCTGCGGCCGCATGCCGAAATGGTTCTGCCATACCGACACGCCGACCACTCCCGCCCAGAACGCGAGCGACAGGACCATCAGCCAAGCCGGCACGGACGCCACTCCGGCCGCCGCTACGAATACGAGCGGGGTCACGGCACAGGATACGAGAAGGGCAAACACTCTGGTCATGGGAGTCATGTGGTGACACCCGGACGTGGCTTCAAGGGGGTGAAATTGCGGCTCGTCTGTGGTCTGTGTGAACGGCCGAGAGCGCTTTCAGGAGCCGATAGCGCCAGCGTATTCGGCGGAACCCGATTTCCCGTCAGAAAGCGCGACAATCAAAGAATCTAGAGCAGTTCACCCGCTTCCCGGAAACGGTGAAATGCTCTAGCGCCACCGCACCCGCGTTGGCGGCTCGATCTCGTCAGACGACAGACGCCGGGTTCCGAACCGGCTCTGCCACGCCCAGGCACCGACGATCACGGCCCAGAACGCCGCGGCGAGCCAGAACAGCCAGGACGGAACAGTGACCGGAATGGCCGCGTACACGGCTAGGAGCAGCGTCGCGGCACAAGCAGCTAGAAGCGCGATGAGCTTCGTCATACCGTCACTATAAGCTCTACCTAAAGTAGCATCAAGGGACAGTCGATGCGAATTCCGATCCTGCTGATCGCCGCGGTGCTGACCGCCTCTGCGCTGGCGCCGCCTGCCCTCGCTCAAAATGAATCCGACTGGGTGCCGTACTTCGCGTTTGAGGACGTGACGTTCTTCTTCGCGCCCTCAACCCTGCAAAAGGACGGCGTCGCGCGGATCATCAAATGGCACGACAGCCGCAATCCGCAAGTCGTGCTCGAGGTCCGGATCGATTGCACCGCCCGCACCATCCAGAGCCTGTCGGCCGACGAATACTATCTTCTCACCGGCATGTACTACGAGACCGCCGACCTCTCCGCCCAACCGCCCGACCCGCTCGGCACCCCAGCGTCGATGGGCAGCGCGCTGGCGAAGACGGTGTGCTGAACACCTGCGCTTCAAGATTCGGCCTCTACGCGCGATTGCGGAACTTCGGTTTTTGCAGCAGAGCCTCCCTCGCCGATGGACGCACCTCGCATTACTCGTCGAGGCTTCTTGAGGACGTGATCGTTGTGAAGAGGTCACGCAGCTCATCGATATCCAGAGGCTTCGAAAGGATGAAGTCGACATGCTTGGCCTGTTCCTCGCCTCCCGGCAGGCGCCGCCCCCAGCCCGTCAGCAACACGACGGGCGTTGCGGGGAACAATTCCTTGACCGTCCGGGCGACGAACTGGCCGTCGAGGTGCGGCATGCCGAGATCGGTTACCACGACGTCGAAGGGTTTGCCGGCCTTGTGCGCCGTGGCGAGAATGTCGGCGGCGGCCTGTCCGCCTTCGGCCACAGCCACGTCGTGACCGTCCATCTCGAGGACCGATTGCGTCGAGCTGAGAACGGCCGGATCGTCATCGACCAGCAGTAGTCGTAGCGGGTGATTTGTCTTCGGCGCCCGGTCGATAGTCTTGGGCGCATCGGCCTGGGTTGGCGAAAACTCGATGCGCACGCGCGTACCGCCGCCCGGGCTGCTGTCGATATCGAGAATAGCACTGTGTCGCCGGGCTGCCCCAAATACCATGGACAGCCCCAGTCCCGTTCCACGCTCGCCCTTCGTAGTGAAGAAGGGCTCGAGGCAACGTTTGCGTGCTGCTTCATCCATGCCCACACCGGTATCGCCGACTTCGAGCTGAACCCTTTGATTCCCGCTTTGGCGGGCGACGCTGCGTGTGCTGAGACGGAGCACGCCTCCTTGAGGCATGGCGTCGACGGCGTTGAAAACGAGATTTGTGAGTGCCTCGCGCAGCTCCGTTTCGTCCCCCATCACGGTCGGCAGATCCGGTTCGAGCTCCGTTTCGACCGTGACGACGACACCCTGCTGCTGCGGCATGTCGCTCCATCGCGCTCTCGTCAGATCGACGACTTGCGGTATCAGGTCGTTCAAATTCAGCGGCTTCAGTTCCACGTCGGTCTGGTCGCGGCGATAGAAATCGCGCAAACGTCCCACGGTTGCCGATATGTCTTTGACGACACGGCCGACGAGATCGAGATACTCCCGCATTCGGGGCGAGAGGTTTGGCTCCTTTTCGAGCATCGCTTTGGTATAGACCGCGATGGGAGATATGGCGTTGTTGATATCGTGAGCGATGCCGCTGGCCATCTGACCGATCGCCCGTAAGCGCTCGTGTTGCAGAACGGATTGCTGAGTGCGGCGCAGGTCATCATAGGCCAGCTGTAATCTCGTGCGAATCTCCGCTTCGTGGGTGGCCAGTGCCACGTGCTCTCCCAGCAGGTGCAGGAACTCGCAATCGGTGCTGAGAAACGCGCTCCTTGCCAGACGCGCCACAACCAAAACGCCGAAGACTTGCGTTTTCGCTTTGAGCGGCGCCAGCACCAGGGAGCGAAGCGCCTGGTCTGCAAGCCTTCTCGGAAAGGGAAATGCGATTGCGGCGATATCCGGCTCATAGACGAGTTCCCCGCGAACGCAACGCGAAAGTCCGTTCTCGTCGATAGGAACGACGGCTCCTTCGGACATGTCGAGCGCTTTGGCGAGCCACGTGCTGCGCGGGCCGACATGATTGACGTTGAGCTCACGGGCGACCCGATCGTAGAGGAAAAAGCAGACGAAATCCGCGGGCATCCGCTCTTCCAGTGTGCTGACGACGATCTGAAAGATGCTGAGAACATCTTGGCGCTCGCCCATGGCATGGGTGATCTGCTGCAACAGGTGCATGCGTCCGTTCACCTCCTGCAGGCGCGCCGTGCGTTCCTTGACGCGTGCATCGAGGTCGCGATTGAGACTGGTCAACGCATTCTCGGCGAGGCGGAGCCGCTTACTGTCGGCCGCACCGATCTGCGCGAGGCTGGTTAATAGCAGCGCATCGCCGATGAACTTCCCAAGATGGGCAACCAGCGCAACGGCGTCGCTCGGCGCGCGGGAATACAACATATCGAAATGTGCGGCCGCGAGCACGACAGCAGCGACAGCGACGGTACGCGCAATTTCCGATTCGAGGACTTGCCGCCAATAGGTGATTCCGATGCCGACCCACAGAAGCGGTACCAGGACGAGCGTCGGCCGGGTGATTCCCAACAACCCAGGCGGCGCGTACCGGGGGAGAGACAAGAATAAGAATGCTATCAGGAGAGCAAAGAGACCCAGCGCGATCGCGAACGGCCAACCGATGGATCGCGGCCTGTTCCGGAGCAGAAGGGCCGCACCGACGCCGATCGGAAGCAGATGCGCTGGGGATCCCCATGTTCCTGCGCGCCACATTACCTCTACAGACGTAGGCTGCCCATCAGATTGGGTCCAGATCAACGCGGCCATGGCGTGCGCGCACTCGGCGACGGCCAACAACGCAAATGATATCGCCAATAACAACAGCCACGTTTGATTGAGCCGGCGGCTGGCATCCCAGAACATCATGGCCACAAGCGCCGCCGTGACTACGGCACTCGTATCAAGCATGGTGTGCAGGACGGGGTTGTTGCCTCCGAAATGACGGATTGCAAATCCACCCACGAGAAATGCGGTGATCGCAACGATGAGGTTCGACGAGAAACGGAGGGTGATTGGCCTATCCAGACGCGCGGCTGCGAGATCGACCATAATAAAATACTCCCACTGCTTGAGCCGCAGCTCACGGTGAGGTGGTCATGTTCGTTTTCAAGTGATTGCCGAACCACACACCCGCACTTACTCCTGACGGCCGCGGCATTGTCCATTCCCGGGGCGGCGCGTTGATAATGTTAGCATTACTAACCATACAGAGAATAGCACGCAGCTGGTCGCGCCGTGGTTGTTATTGTGCTGTGATTTCTTGACCACACGTCTAACGGACGCCCACATAAATCGTGTGGGGTTGAGTTCCATTCAACGACGACGGCGAGGACGCCTGTTGTTCGGCAGAATTGGATCCGGCGCAATTTAGTGGGAATCGCGCTACGCAACGCTGGTAACGTGTGCCCAAAGCAAGTCATATCTTCTTCTGCCATGCTCGGCTTCACGGTCTCTAGTTCCAAACGATGGTAGTGCGGATAGGCGATGCCGACGTCCGAAATCGGCGCAACCCGGAAGTAGCTCCGTCGTTGGCAATGTCTGGTTTTGGATCGGACTCGCGCGGCAGATCGAAAACCGCTGATGGTCGCCCCGAGGCGGCACCCGAATAGGATGGCAGCAGCGCCACTGTTGACCGTTCGATCCCTTCGAACAATCAGACCGCAATAATGAATTGGTTTGATGTATACGGCATATGCCAATTTGCCCGCGTACAAACACGCGAGTTTCTGCATGCATGCCCCTGTCCAGCGGAGCGACATCCGCCCTTTTGACGTTTCCCAGCTTCTATCCGGCGCCCGCAGCATTCTGCCGGGCCTTCTTCTCACCGCCGCCCTCGCCGCTTTCGCCGGCAACATTCACGGCATCCCGTTGTTCTCCGGGTTCAGTCCGCTGATCATCGCCATCGTGCTCGGCATGGCGTTCCACAATCTGATCGGCACGCCGGTGCGCGCCAAGGCGGGCGTCGGCTTCTCGATGCGCCGCATTCTGCGCTTCGCCATCATCCTGATCGGCCTGCAACTGACCGCGCAGCAAGTTGCCCAGGTCGGCCTCACCGGCCTCGCCATGATCGCCGTCGTGCTGGGCTCGACTTTCGTCTTCACCAAATGGCTGGGACGGCGCCTGGGCGTCGACAGCAAGCTCGCCGAGTTGATCGCCGCCGGCACCTCGATCTGCGGCGCTTCGGCGGTGATCGCCACCAACACCGTGACCGACGCGCCCGACGAAGACGTCGCCTATTCGGTGGCGTGCGTGACCGTGTTCGGCGGCATCGCCATGCTGGTCTATCCGCTGTTTCCGGCGCTGCTGCACCTGACCCCGCACCGGTACGGCCTGTGGGCGGGATCCTCGATCCACGAGATCGCCCAGGTCGTCGGCGCCGCCTTCCAGGACGGCAAAGAGGCCGGCGAGTTCGCCACCATCGTCAAGCTGTCCCGCATCGCCATGCTGGCGCCGCTGGTGATCGGCCTCGGCCTGGTCAAGCACTACGGCCAGGCCACCAAGCACCGCCGACGCGTGCCGCTGCCGTGGTTCGTGCTCGGCTTTGTCGCGCTGGTCGTGCTCAACAGCGTCGTGACCATTCCGGCCGCCGACAAGCAGGTCGTGGCCGCCCTCACCGCCTTCCTGCTGTCGATGGCGCTGGCGGGCATGGGGCTGGAGACCGACTTCGCCAAATTGCGCGCCAAGGGCCTCAAACCCCTGCTGTTGGGATTTGCCGCCTTTCTTTTCGTCGCCGGATTCAGTCTCATGCTGGTGGAATTGACCGCCTGACTCGCGCATGACCCTGGAGCAGCTCCGCATCTTCGTCGCCGTCGCCGAACGCCAGCATGTGACCCAGGCGGCGCACGCGCTGCACCTCACCCAGTCGGCGGTCAGCGCGGCGGTGGCGGCGATCGAGACGCGCTATGCCGTTACCCTGTTCGACCGCGTCGGCCGCGGCATCCGTCTGACCGAGACCGGCAAGCAGTTTCTCGCCCAGGCGCGGGCGGTGCTGGCGCGGGCGGCGGAAGCCGAGACGGTGCTGTCCGATCTGTCGGCGCTGAAGATCGGCAGCCTGGCGCTGTCGGCGAGCCAGACCGTCGGCAATTACTGGCTGCCGCCGCTGATGCAGCGCTTTCACGCCAGCAACGACGGCATCGCGCTAACGCTCACCATCGGCAATACCGAAACCGTGCGCGAGGCGGTGCATGAAGGCCTGGTCGATCTCGGCTTCATCGAAGGCCCGATCGACGATCCGTTACTGTCGGTGACCGCCATTGCCGACGACGAAATGGTGATGGTGGCCCCGCCCGGACTGGTACACGCCAAGCGCCTCGGCGCCGCCGATCTCGCCAAAATCCCGTGGGTGTTGCGCGAGCACGGCTCGGCCACGCGCGTGGTCCTGGAAGAGGCGCTGCACCACGCCGGCGTGGCGGCCGCGGCGCTGAAGATCGTGCTCGAACTGCCGTCGAATGAATCGGTGCGCGCCGCGGTCGAAGCCGGGGCCGGCGCCACGCTGCTGTCGCGCCACGCCGTCGATGCGTCGCTGCGCAGCGGTACACTGGAGCGCCTGCCGTTCCCGCTGCCGAAGCGGCATTTCTACGTGCTGCGCCACAAGCAGCGCTATCTCAGCGCCGCCGCCAAGGCGTTTCTGGCGATGGTACGGAAAGAGACGTCAGCGAAAAGATCTTCCCGTCTTTCCTCTCCCGCATAGTTCCACCTTCTCGCCACACTACGCACGAATAGCGGAAGCGGGCGTGCGTTCACGGCCCGCGGGCGCTCCGCCGACTGATCGGGGAGATATGGGCCAAAGGCTCTGTTGCAGTTATACAAGTGCTTGTATATAGTGTTCCTATGTACGCGCCAACCCTGGGAACGCTATTGCGCCGTCTGATCGAGGCGCTCGATGGCGCGGTTGAACAATCCTATGTCGACGCCGGTCTCGACTATCGGCCTCGGTATACGCCGGTCGTCCGGGCACTGCTTGATCAAGGCCCGATGACGATCCGCGCGCTTTCCAGGTGCACCGGCGTCACCCATTCGGCGATGGGGCAAACTGTCAATGAGATGGCAGCACACGGCCTTGCCTCGTTGACTGTCGGAGAAGACGCGCGCGAGCGCATCGTCGCGCTGACGCCGTACGCCGAAAATATCTGTCCGCAACTTCAGCGTCTCTGGGCAACCACTGAAGCCGCAGCGCGAACCCTCGACGACGAACTCGGCCTCTCGCTCCCCGGGGTCATCGAACAAACCTTGAAACTGCTCAATGAAACGCCCTTTTCTGACCGGCTCCGCCGCGCGGCATCGTCGTCCTCTGCGCTCCAGTGAAAGCTATCAGCTCATGCGTATTGCTCTTATCGCCTTCATAGCGTTGCTTGCGCTTGCGGCATTTCCGGCAAACGCTCAGCGCGCCACGCCAGTCACGGTAGCGGCAAATCCAAGCACCGCCATCACGGCCCCCCAGCGCACCGCAGCGATTGCCGAGATTGTGCGCCATATCGGCGAACGCTACGTCTTTCCCGACCGTGTTCCGGCGATCACCTCGCGGCTCAAAGAAGGCTTGGCCTCGGGTCGTTACAACCAGGACAACCCGACCACGTTCGCGAATCTCGTGACTGAGGATTTACGCGCCGCGAGCAACGATCGGCACATGTACCTGAACTACGCGCCGGCCGAATATGCCGCTACACTTGCCGCAAAAGGCGATAAGCCCGACAATTCCGCGCTCGACGCCATGTGGAATCGCCAGGCCCTGCGCGCCAACCACGGGCTGGAAGAGATGCGGATTCTTCCCGGCAATGTCCGTTACCTGCGCATCACCGACTTCCAGTGGATCGAGGACCAGACCGGCGCCGCCTATGATGCGGCGATGCAATTCCTGCGCGGCGGGGATGCCGTCATCATCGACCTGCGCGGCAATGGCGGCGGCTCACATGCGGCGGTGCGCTATTTGCTGAGCCATTTCATGGACGGCGATCAGCTTGACATCACCTTTCTGGAAGCCGGCAAGCCGCCGATTCAGTCGCGCACGCTTGAGTATCTTCCCGGGGGGAGACTCAAGGGCAAGCCGCTTTATGTGCTCATCGACCACCATGTCGGCTCGGGCGCGGAGGCCTTCGCCTATGACGTGCAGCAATTCCATCTGGGAACGCTGATCGGCGCGACCACTGCGGGCGCTGCGAACAATAACGAGTTCTCTCCCGTCGCGCCGGGCTTCATGCTCAGTTGCTCCTTCGGGCGCCCCGAGCATCCGGTGTCGCATACGAACTGGGAAGCCGTCGGCGTGGCACCCGACGTCCCAGTCGATCCGGCGCGGGCGCTCGATGTCGCCCACGCTCTGGCGCTGAAGACGTTGACCGCGCGAACCAACGCGGACCCTGCGGATCAGGCCGACTGGACCTGGGCGCGTGCTGCTGCGGAGTCACGGGTGCATCCGCCTCAAATCCCGCAAAGAAAACTCCGGGCGCTGGCCGGAGCCTATGGCTCACAACGCGTCGTCTGGAGCGAGGGTGCGCTCCATCTGATCCGCCACGGCCAGCCGGTTCGCCTGCTTCCCCTGAGCGAGGATGGGCTGTTCACTGTCGACGGGCTCGACGACCAATTCCGGGTGCGGCTCACGGGCGGCGCGATGGAAACCCAATGGAACGATGAGCCGTCACCGACACGCTTTCCGCGGTCCAATGGCTAGATCCAGGTGTCGGCAAATGGCCGCGACCAAATAGATGCATCCGCGGGGAGGAAAGAGTTGTCCTAGACGCCGCGCTTCACCAGCATCCGCTTGATGTTGCCGATCGCCTCGGCCGGGTTCAGGCCCTTCGGGCAGGTCGCGGCGCAGTTCATGATGGTGTGGCAGCGATAAAGCCGGAACGGGTCTTCGAGATCGTCGAGGCGCTCCGGGGTCATCTCATCGCGGCTGTCGGCGATCCAGCGATAGGACTGCAACAGCGCCGCCGGGCCGAGATAGCGGTCGGAATTCCACCAATAGCTCGGGCATGCGGTCGAGCACGAGGCGCACAGGATGCACTCGTAGAGGCCGTCGAGCTTGGCGCGTTCTTCCGGCGACTGCTTCCATTCGGTTTCGGGTTCGGCCGTCTTGGTCTGCAGGTACGGCTTGATCGAGGCGTGCTGGGCGTAGAAATGGGTCAGGTCCGGCACCAGATCCTTCACCACCGGCATATGCGGCAGCGGATAGACCTTGATCGGTCCCGAAATGTCGGTGATCGCCTTGGTGCAGGCCAGCGTATTGACGCCCGCAATGTTCATCGAACACGAGCCGCAGACGCCTTCGCGGCACGAGCGGCGGAAGGTCAGGGTCGGATCAATCTCGTTCTTGATCTTGATGAGGGCGTCCAGAACCATCGGCCCGCAGCTGTCGAGGTCGACCGTATAGGTGTCGATGCGCGGATTTCCGCCATCCGCCGGATCGTAACGGTAGATCTTGAATTCCTTGGTCCGCTTGGCCTTTTTGCCATTCGGCTCCTTCGGCCCTTCCCACGTCTTGCCTTTGACGGGCTTGGAGCCTTTCGGCAGCACGAATTGAACCATCTGATTCTCCGGGGAAAAATCGGCGGGGAACCAGCTTTATCAAAGCCGGAGGGCCGCTGCAATGTTGTCGCACACCAGCTTGTCACCCCCGGCCGACCGTCCGAAGCTGCAGAGCAGCAAAGGGCGGGAGGGGAAGGGGGCCCAGGTGGACAAGCTGTACTACGTGTACATGCTGGCGAGCCGCCGAAACGGAACGCTTTACGTCGGCGTGACGAACGACATTGCCAGGCGAATTTGGGAGCACAAAAACAAGGTTGCCGAAGGCTTCACGAAAAAGCACGAGGTTCACCTGCTCGTCTGGTTCGAAACCTTCAACGATATTGAAGAAGCCATCATTCGCGAAAAGCAGCTGAAGGGCTGGAACCGTGCGTGGAAAATCCGGCTGATCGAAGAGCATAACTCCGGCTGGAATGATTTATCCCGGTACCTTAACGGATAAAGCCATCAAGGCGAACCACCTGGCCCCCCTTCCCTTCGCCCTCCTCCGCACTAAGTGCTTCGGAGCGCTCAGCCGGGGGTGACAGCTTTCTTCAGATCACCCCCAACCGCTTTCCGACCACCTCGAATTTTTCCAGCGCGAACGCCACTTGTTCGTCGGTGAGCGAGGCGCACATCTGGATGCGCAGGCGGGCGGTGCCTTCGGGGACCACGGGATAGCCGAAACCGGTGATGAAGATGCCTTCGTTCAAAAGCTCCTGGCTCATCTTGATGGCGAACGCGGTGTCGCCGACGATGATCGGGACGATGGCGCTGGCGCCTTCGAGCGGCTTGAAGCCGAGCTTCTTCAGCCCGTGCCGCATCATATCGGCGAGTTCGTGCAGGCGCGTCACCCGCTCAGGCTCGCGTTCGAGGACTTCGATCGCCTTCTTGGCGCTGGCCGCAATCGTCGCCGGCAGCGCGTTCGAGAACAGTTGCGGCCGCGAAACTTGGCTGAGGAATTCGATCAGCGTTTGCGATCCGGCGACATAGCCGCCCGCGGCGCCGCCGAGCGCCTTACCCAGCGTGCCGGTGATGATCGCGATCTCGCCTTCGACGCCCCAGTGCTCGGCCGTACCGCGGCCGTGCTCGCCCATCACGCCGACGCCGTGGCTGTCGTCGAGGATGATCGAGGCGTTGTAGCGCTTGGCCAGGGTGACGATGTCGGGCAACTTGGCGATATCGCCTTCCATCGAGAACACGCCGTCGGTGACGATGAAGATGCGCCGCGCCTCGCGCACTTCGGCGAGTTTTTCGCGCAGATCGTCCATATCCGAATGGCGATAGACCAGCCGCTTGGCCTTGGCGGCACGGCAGCCGTCGATCAGGGAGGCATGGTTCAGCGCATCGGAAACAATGGCATCGCCCTCGCCCGCCACCGCCGGAATGAGCCCGGTATTGGCCGCCCAGCACGACACATAGGTCAGCGCCGCTTGCGTGCGCGACAGCCGCGCCAGCGTTTGCTCGATCTCCTGGTGGATCTCGAACGTGCCGCAGATGAAACGCACCGATGCGGTGCCCGCGCCATATTTGTCGAGCGCCGCTTTGCCCGCCGCAATCACCTCGGGATGATCGGCCAGACCCAGATAATTGTTGGACGACAGCACCAGGATGCGGCCGGACTTCTCGGCCATGCCGACTTCGGTGTCCATCGGCCCGGTGATATGGCGGAACGTCTTCAGCGTTCCCGCTTTCGCCATGGCGGCAAGATCAGCGTGCAGCGTTTCATCCAACGGCTGGGTCATAATTCGCTCCAATCCAGCACGACTTTGCCGGAGCGGCCCGACCGCATCACGTCGAAGCCTTCCTGGAAATCCTTGTACGAGAAGCGGTGGGTGATCACCGGTGTGATGTCCATGCCGGATTGGATCATGCTGGTCAGCTTGTACCAAGTCTCGCCGAACATGCGCCCGTAGATGCCGCGGATGGTGAGCCCCTTGAACACGACGGTATTCCAGTCGATGCCGGTATCGCCGGGCTGGATGCCGAGCATGGCGATCTTGCCGCCATTGGCCATGGTCTCCAGCATCTGACGGAAGCCCGCCGGATTGCCGCTCATTTCGAGACCGACGTCGAAGCCTTCCTGCATGCCGAGTTCGCGCATCACGGATTTCAGGTCTTGGTTGGCGACATTGACCACCGCCGTGGCGCCGAGCTTCTTGGCCAGTCCCAGCCGGTAATCGTTGACGTCGGTGACGACCACGTAGCGCGCGCCCGCCTTCACCGCCATGGGCACCGCGGCGATGCCGATCGGACCGGCGCCGGTGATCAGCACATCCTCGCCGACGAGATCGAACGACAGCGCGGTGTGGGCCGCGTTCCCGAGCGGATCGTAGATCGCGTAAATCTCTTCCGGCACCTTCTCGCTGCAATGCCAGAGGTTCAGTGCCGGTACGGCAACGTATTCGGCAAAGGCGCCGTTCCGATTGACCCCGACACCGAGAGTGTTGGCGCACAGATGCCGCCGCCCGGCTTGGCAGTTCCGGCAATGGCCGCAGATGATATGGCCCTCGGCGCTGACCAGTTCGCCCACCTTGTGACCGTGGACATTCGATCCCACGGCAGCGATGCGGCCGACGAATTCGTGGCCTATGGTGGTTCCCGGCTTGACGGTCTTCTGGGACCAGGCATCCCAATTGTAGATATGGACGTCGGTGCCGCAAATGCCGGTTTTGAGGACTTTGATCAGCACATCGTCGATGCCGTAGTCCGGTTCCGGCACATCCTGGAGCCAGATGCCTTCTTCGGCTTTCGTCTTCACAAGGGCTTTCATTGGGCAGTCCTCGGAAATTGGCGACAGAATCCGATAACCCCAGCCTCGACCGGGCGCAAGAATGTGTTTGGAGATGGCAGCACCAACACCGGCGCATGGGCGCCTGGCGCATGATCTTGTCGTGAAATGCCGTCAGGGTTTCCGGTTCATGCGCCAGGCGCCAGCGGAACTCCCAGCTCGATCAGGTCGCGGCGGAGCTTGGCGACGCCGGTGAAATGGAGCGCCGGCAGGCCGACCTTGGCAGCCCCTTCGACATTGGCTGGACTGTCGTCGACGAAGACGAGGTTCTCGGCCGCCATCTCATAACAGTTAAGCGCAATCTCAAACAGTTTGCGGTCCGGCTTGATGCAGCCGTAGTCGCCCGACAGGACGATGTGCTCGAACATCTGGAACGGCTTGAAGGTGTAGCGCACCCGCGAGAAGGTCTCGGTGTTCCAGTTCGACAGCGCGAAGAGATGCAGTCCCGCCGCCCTGATCTCGGCCATCAGTTCGGGCGTACCCGGGATGGCGTCGCCAATCATCTCGATCCAGCGGCCATAGTAGGCGCGGATTTCGCGCTCCCATTGCGGGTACAGCGCCACGCGCTCGGCGGTCGCGGCGATGAGATCGCGGCCGGCGTCCTGGCGTCCGTTCCATTCGAGCGTGCAAATATTGGCGAGGAAGTTCGCGGCCTTGGTTTCATCACCGTCGAAAATCTTGCGATAGAGGTACATCGGGTTCCAGTCGATGACCACGCCGCCGAGATCGAACACAACGCCCTTAACCATGGGCATACGCGTGTTGAGTGTCACCGTCCGCCTCTTACCCCAAATCACGGGAGCGCCTTAGCACGTGCGCGCCGCGCGTGGAATGCGGTGAGAAGAGCGCGCACAACCGCCAGGGAATTCGGTGTTGGCGAGCCTTCACGGCAAAGTGATGCGCCAGATGTCGAAATCGCTGCGGCCATCGCGGCAATCGCCGGACCAGTAGAAAGTCCCCGGCTCAGCCGCGGGAAACGACGGACCGAAATTGAGGCGAGCCCCGCAGTTGATCGCGGCCGGAAGTTCGCCTTTGTCCTGCCAACCCTTTCCAGTCCGTTCGGCGCGGTGCAGCCGCACCTTCATGTCGGGTTCGAAATGGCCTTTGGCAAAAACGATCGTACGTTCGTCAGGAGCGAACGTGGCGTCGAACTCCTCGTCGGCGGAATTGATGCCGGGCCCGAGGTTTTCCGGCGCTCCCCAAACGCCGTTTTCCTTCCGCGATACGAACAGATCGTGTTTACCATAGCCACCGTGCCCGTCCGGCGAAAACAGAAGCAGGTTGCCGTCCTTGGTTACGCTCGGCGCCCACTCGTCGCCGCTGGAATTAACATTAGCGCCGAGGTTCGCGGGCGCTCCCCACTTGCCGGAAGCTGGATCAAAGGCGATCACGTAGAGGTCGCTCTTGCCGTAGCCGCCGTCGCGATCGGAAAAGAAATAGACCGTGCGGCCGTCGGCGCTGAACGCCGGATCAAAATCGTTTCGGGGTGAATTGAACGGCACCGGCTGCGGTGCGCTCCAGCCCGACGGCGTCTTCCGGCTGAAGACGATGTCCGATGGCGCATCCGACCGGCCGACACCCCACAGTGCCCATTGTCCATCCGGTGACAACGCCAGGCGAACATCGTCCGCCGGTCCAGAAAACGGCGTCGCCATGCGCTCACCGGCAACGGCGGCAGACGTCAGACAAATTGCGAGAACTGTCGAAACCGCGATGCGCATGAGCCCCCACCAATTCGCTATCTGAGGCTGACTTAGCATGCTCGGACCACATCGGGAATGGCATCGGAACTGCGCAGGATAGCGATTTCAAATCATCACAAATCAAGGAGGAGGAGCGTTGCTCCCCCTCCCCGTTTTGTCAGGCGTTGCCGCCGCCGGTGTCGGCGACATGATACCAGTCGATCTTGCGGGTGAAATACATCGTGCCCGCCAGGGCCGCGAACAGCACGCACGAGCCGGTCAAGAGCGCGTTATCCTCGGAATTGAGGATCAGGTAGAGCATCACATAGAGCGCACCCAGTACGATCGTTGTGATCAAGGCACGCCACCAGCTTTGTAAGGCACTGACCGCATAGAGCCCGGTCAACAGCACCGTCGCACCGGCCGCGATGACATAACTGATCGCGAAACCCATATGCTCGGCGATCGACAACAGCAGCAGATAGAACAGCACCTGCGCCGCGCCGACCATGGCGTATTGCACCACATGGATACGCCGCCGCGACACGGTTTCGGCGACGAAGAAGGTCAGGAAACCGAGGGTCACGAACAGAATGGCGTATTTCAGCGCCCGCTGGACCAGCTGGTAATGATCGACCGGCTGATAGAAGCGCGCACCGAACGCCTGAGGCATGATCGCGGCGGTCGCGTCCTCGGATTTGGCAAACGACTGGCCGAAACCGCGCGCCAGATACGGCACCGTCCACGACGCAGTGAACCCGTTCTTGCCAACACGGCGCTCGCTCGGCAGGAAGGCGCCGAAGAAGCTGGGCGACGACCAGGCCGACTGGACGTTCGCCACTGTACGGCGGCCGAGCGGCGCCAGCGAGAATTCCCGCGTGCCCCGCAGCACGAACTTGGTCGCCAGTTTGAGATCGGTCGCCTCGGTCAGGTCGAGCCGCGCCTGCATGCCGGAAAGCGGTGACGGGTTGCCGTTGTACGTCGTGGCGGGCATCGAAATTCCTGCCCCCGGCTCGAACGGCACGGCGCGGCCGTTGACGACCAGCGTGACATTGTCCGCCAGCCCGCGCGCATCGGTCACCAGCACCGTCACGGTGACGTTTTTCCAATCGATCTCGGCGCCTTGCGGGAACGCAGCGATGATCGCGGCCTTGTCGAAACGCGCCGCCATGTCGACCGCGGCACGATAGACCGGCACCGGGAAAATGCCGCGATAGCGCGTTTCAGTGTCCGCCTTGACCGCCATCTTCAGATCGTCGGGCAGCAGCGCGCCGGTGAAGTCCTGTGCCGTCTCGACCGTTTTGCCGTCGACGAATTCGACGTGCTTCACCCGGTACGGCACCAGCAGCACCGGACCCGCGACGGTCTGCGGTCCGCCATAGCCTTGCGCGATGTCGGTCGCCGCGCCTTCCGCCGTCTTCTGGCGGTCCACCAGTGCCATCTGGATCAGAAACAGCGGCACCGCCATCAACAGCGTCAACCCAACGATCACCAATATCTTCAATCCGGGCGACCGCCCGCGCGTACCCGGTATGTTGAGTCCGTCACCAATCGCCATCGCTTCCCTCCGCATTTGGCATAAACAGGACTATGCAATACCAATTACTTTGTATCACAAAGTATACACCTTGGGCGGGCCGCCGCAAGCCGGTTCGCGCGCCGCCCCAGGAATGCCCGCGCCATCCCCGCTAGCCGGTTGTTTTATTGTGGTATCTGTTTTACTTCTTTGGACTCAGTCCTGCCCGCCTACGAGAGCGATGCCTATGGCGATTCCGCGTTACAAACCCACCTCCGGTCCGATCCTGTTCTCCGCCGGGTTCCGGCCGTTCTTCTTCGCTGCTGCGATTTGGGCCGCCATCGCCGTTCCGGTGTGGCTGGTGGCCTATACCAGTGGCCTGATGCCGCCGACCGCCATGCCGGCCATCATCTGGCATCCGCACGAACTCGTGTACGGCTACGGCGCCGCCGTGGTGGCCGGCTTTCTTCTCACCGCCATTCCCAACTGGACCGGCGGCATGCCGCTGCAGGGCTGGCCGCTGGGCATTCTGGTGCTGCTCTGGCTGGCGGGACGCGTCGCGGTGATGATCTCCGGCGTGATCGGCGAACCGGCCGCGACGGTGATCGATCTGGCGTTCCCGGTCTCATTCCTGACGGTGGTGGCGCGCGAAATCATCGCCGGCAAGAACTGGCGCAATCTGCCGATGCTGGTGGCACTCAGCGTGCTCGTGATCGGCAATCTGCTGGTCCATCTCGAAACCCTGGGCGTAAGCGAAACCGCGCTGGCGGGAAACCGTATCGGCATCGCTACCCTGCTGGCGCTGATTGCCCTCGTCGGCGGCCGTATCGTTCCCAGTTTCACGCGCAATTGGCTGGTGAAATTCCGCCCCGAAATTCCGGTGCCCGCCCCGGCCGAGCGGCTTGATACGGTGGCGCTGGCGATTACCGCGGCGAGCGTCGTGCTATGGGCGATCCTGCCCGATGCGGCGGTCACCGGCTGGGGCTTGATCATAGGCGGCGCAGCGGCCGGATGGCGCTTGTCGCGCTGGCGCGGCGTGGCAACCACGCGAGAACCGCTGCTGGTGATCCTGCATGTCGGCTACGGCTGGCTGGCAGTCGGATTGCTCCTGCTCGGCCTCGACACTGTGTTCGAGTTCATGCCGACGACGACAGCGCTGCACGCCCTGACGGTGGGCGCGATCGGCACCATGACGCTGGCGGTGATGACCCGCGCCAGCCTCGGCCACACCGGCCGCCCGCTGACCGCCGGACGCTGGACGGTGACGATCTTCGTGCTGGTGTCGCTGGCGGCGCTGCTGCGGCTCGTATCGGTGTTCGGCGGCACGGCGATGATCGCCCTGCTCCACATCGCCGGATGCCTGTGGAGCGTGGCGTTCCTCATCTTCGCGATTGCTTACGGCCGCGTCCTGTCACGCCCGCGGGCGAGCGGCGATGTGAAGCCGATTTAGGCGTCACTGCTTCCGACTGAAGGAATAGCGACGCACCAGGCGGGCAATCGGACGGCAATCGGCGACAAATATCTGATGGGTCTTCCGCACAATTTGCGCCTTCGCCAGCCCCTCCGCCACCGCGACCCAGCGTCCGTATAGGGCAGATGCTTCCGTTACTTTCTCGTGAGTGGCCTTTTTCTCAATTGCATTCCGCCACTCTTTGTCTTGTTCAACCACACGCGCTTTGAGAAACTCGCCAAAGTCCATTGCGCCAAACTTCTCGATTCGCAGATCACGATCGATTACATCCGCTATCTCTTCGATGGGTTGTCCCGTTTCTATAGCCGCAAACAACGCCAGAATGGGAAATGTTGGATCGTCGGCATCCAGCAACTTGTCGAGCTCCTCGCGGCTCATCCGGGCCCGCGCTAGACGGTACGTATTGATCATCCGCTTGACGCCGCGCGGATCGTGCGCTGCGATAGCGCCGATTGCCGGGCATTTCAGGAACTCGACCTCACGCGGATCGAGCCGTACGGTCTCGAGCAGACGCTCCGGTTCCACAGGTTCATCCGGCACAACTACGAAACTCGACGGCGCACTTTCGCCCTCTTGCGGTTGCTCCAGGTGAACCTGAATCTCCGTGTTGGCGGGTTCCTCCGATGTAGGTTCGCGCCGTTCGGTATCCGGCGAAACTATCTTGGCATCCGAACCTGCCAGAGTAGCGATGAATCGTCCATAGCTCCCACCGTCATTGCCGTCGGTCGATAGTGGCTTCAGCCAGAATGGAATCTGGAAAATCTTCTGCAGATAATCGATGGCGCGCTTGCGACGCTTGCCTTCGTCATCACCTTGGGTCTGCGGGCCATCGCGAAGCTGGCGCGTGATCGCCTCTTCGACCCAGGCGACATCGACGCCTACCACCACCACGAACAATTCGAACGCCAGCAACAAATGGACCGCCTGCAACACCGCGTAGACCTGATCGTGACTGCAGCGATCGAGATCGTCGATGTAGAGCACGATGCGCTCGGGCACGTCCTCGTCGGGGTTGTCTTTCTCGCGTTCCTTGGCCGCGACTTCATCGACAGCCTGAAACAGGCGGCGGGCGCGGCTGATGAGGCCAATCTGGCCTTCAATTTCCTTGGTTTCGGGATCGTCGTTGAGAAGGAAATGCAGCAATCGTGGCTGCATCTGCCCATGCGCGCCGGAATATGCCGCCAGCGTTTTGCCGACTTCGTCTGCTTTTTCCTTTCGCCGTTCCACTTCCGCGCGCTTATCCTGCACGAGCACTTGTTTGGCGAGCAGCTGCTTTTCCGCGTCGTCCTTAACGGCTTGCAGGTCGCCGCCAAGCGCTGCGGTATCGCGTGCAATTTTCCTTACAATGCGGAACGGCTCGCGCAAGCGCTCGACAACGATGCCTGCGAAACTGATGAATGCCGCTAAGCTACCAACGATCCTTGGCAGCAGTCCCGGATTCCAAATGACGATACCAACCGACGCGGCGAGCACGACTGCAGCGCCAAGCACCGGCCACTTCCACTTGTAGTGCCAGGCAGCCTTCAGAACGGCATTCACTTGGCCTGGCCACTCCCGAACCTCCTTAGCCAGTTCCGTAAAACGCTCAACGGCCCATTCGGCATCTCCCGACGGCACGGCAAAGCCCAACCGGGACAGCCCGCGCTTGTTGGCGTCATAGACTTCGGCGATCTTTCGGACGGCAGCCTTGGTGAGCACACCATTTTGCGCGTCCAGCACCTTCGACAAGGCCAAGTCGCGCTCCGCCCGAGCCTCCTTCAGCGCCCGCTGACTGTCGGTAAGAGCCTGTTGCGCCTCCACCGCGTCGTCGGGCAGCGCACGTACGTGGGTTTTAACCCGCTGCACGAGGCGTTCGTGCACCACATTGCCCTGCCGGTCGTGACCACCCGCGCGCAATTGGTCGAAGAACTCCGTCGTCAGGCTGGCCCAAAGATTGGCGTCAGAATACTGCCACGCGTTAAAACGAATATGGGCGACCCGAGCGAGGAACTCCGGCGCCCCCGGCGGCTGCAGCTGAGCGCGTCCCGCTTTGACGTTCTCCCGCCGAAGTGCTTCTGCGTGCGTGATCACGTCGATGGCCTTTTCCAGCCGCTCCATGAAGGTCGACTTGCCGGCCCCCCAGCCGCCGAACAACCCGATCGACAGCGGCGGCCTCGCATCCTTTAGACAGATCAGGCGCGCAAACGCCTGCACATCAGGATCTACACCAAGACTGTCGCCGACATCGATGCCGGGCCGGTCAGTGGAGAAGCCGGGGATGAAATCTTGACGGACGGGACGAGTATCCCTCTGGGTTGGCGTAGGTTCTTTGCTGGATTGATCCGTCTCACTCGGCGGATTTGCTGCAGGTTCATCCTGCTTTTCGGAATCCAGCGATGTCGTTGCTGGATCCGGTCCCTCATTTGAGAGCGGTCTTTGCTCATTGCTCACAACGTTCCCGGTCTGAAGCCTCAGAAAGCCGGCCCACACAGCACTTTGGCCGGGAGAAAGCGCCGGGCCAAGTTGAGAATAGAATTCCACGCGCAACTGGAGCCAGTTTTTCTGGACTGCCGCGAACCCGTCCCCGAAATCCCGAAAAGCAGCTGTAGGAGCCGTTCGCTGGCGAAGAAACGCTGCCACCAGATGCGCCAAATCAAATATCGGCTTGGATTCCGTGCGGCGGACGAAAATCACCGCATCCTCGAGCAGACCAACCATGGAGCGCGATGGCACGACACGCTTGTCGGCGGGTTTGTTCGAAATCTCGAAAGAAGGATCTGAAAATGCATTACGTGCATTGCTGGTGCCCGCCCGGAGAACTTGGTCGACTACAAACCGGCCACCCAATATTTCAGCAAGCCGACGGAAAAACCACGCAGCAATCCCGGAAGTTGCGTGTTGTCCGGATGCCAGCAAACCAAGAACAAACGCCCGCTGATCGACGACGATCTCTTCGGCCCGTTTATCGACGAGTGCGTAATTTCCGCTTTGCTGGATGACATCGACCAACTCGGCTTGAGTTGGGTTGGCTCCGATATAGGCATTGAGGACTGCCTGATCGTAACTCAGAGCTTTTTCACTCATTGCCACGCCCAACCTCCTCGCGATGCCCCGGCCTTCTATGTTGCCGCGCCGATCTGCTCGATGATCCAGCCGATTTCGACCGGCTCGTTTTTTACCTGCGCGGTGATGACGAGCTGCTCGGTACGGCGGATGGCGTCGCCGCCGACATAAACGCTTTCCTCGACATCGACCGGAGCCGTGGCGCGGAAGCGCCAGCCTTCGCCGTTCGGCAGCTTGAACAGGATGTAGCCACTCTCGGCGCGGCTGAGCCGCACGTCGGGATGGATGTGGAAGCGCAGTGCGAACGGCAGCGCCGTTTTCCGGTCTTGGCGCGGCATCAGGCGGTCGGTGCCGGTGAGCGCAAGGCCATGCGGCGACAGCGTCAGCTCGCGTTCGTGGCGGACGCCGAAGGTCGCGACATAGCCGTCGTGGCTCGCCACCACGGTGTTGCCCTTCTCGGTCTCGATCCGCCGCGTCTCGATGCCTTCCGGCCCATGCACGACACGCGGCCCCAACAGCCTGCGGATCCATCCTTCGCGCACGATCACGGCGCTCGACGTGTCGGCCAGCGTCACGGTCGAATGCGCCGCGGTGGCGCGCAAAGCGTCCCGCCACTGGCGGTGGCCGGCGAGCGAAGCTGTGCCGCAATTGACGATGATGCGATGGACGCCCGCGCTCATCTCGAACGACAGACAGCCGGCATGGGCATTGGTCGAGAAGGCGCCCGGCGGCGGAGCACCGCAATCGAACAGCACCAGGGTGCGGCTGGTATGCAGGCGGTGATAGCCCGAGTGGCGGGCATAGCCGAACGGATGGCCTTTGACGTCGTCGCGCTGCAACAGCGCATGCACCATGCGGGCGCTGGATTCACCGCCGCCGTTGAACAGCGCCAGCGCGCCGTCGCCGTGGCGGAAGAAGCGCAGCATCGGCGCCATGCGGTCGTGCGCGGTGCGGATGCCGTGCGGCACCGGCAGGCCGGTCGCGGCCAGCACTTCCATCACCATCACGACATAGCGGTAGATCTGCACCAAGACTTCCGGCGAACGGCTGAGATGGCCGCCGTCGGGCAAAATCTGACGCGTCAGCTCGTCTTCGAGGCGGGCAAGCCCCTGCTCCATCCGCCGCGGACTGTCGTCGAGACACATGCCCGACAGCGCCAGCCCGGCGGCTGCTTCGATCCGCGGCAAACCTTCGGGCGCTTCAGCGACGCTGCGCGCCAGCATGCGCGACTGCTCGCGCAGCGAGACGTAGACCTTGGAGCGCCACAGCATATCGCAATTGGTGAGGATGAAGCGGCCGTGCGCGAACATCGCCACCAGGCGGCGGGCGATGATGTGCGGCAGCCACGCCGGCTCGCTATATTTGCCGTAGCGCTTCAGCCATTGCGTGACGAGATTGGTCGCCAGCGTGCGCGCCGCCTCGCCGTTCGCCGCCGACAGATGCGGCAGCCACGCGAAGCTGTGCAGCGCCTGCAGCCAGCCATCCGACGGCGCCGCCTTGTCGAAAATCGAACGGTCGCCCGCGTCCACGGCTTCACCATGGAAACGGAATTTGCCGCGCAGCAGCGCCTCCGCGTCGTCGAGACTTCGCGGCAAGGTGTCGACCGGACAATAGACGACGTGATCGGGCAGCGGCCCGGTGAGGAACCGGCGATAGAGCCACGTGCTGCGGCCCCAGCGGCGGCCACGGCTGGTGACGCGCCACAGCGCGACCTTCAGTGCCTCCGGCAGAAGGTCGAGCGTCGGTCGGTTGGGGCGCGCTGCCACACCTCTACCCTCGCAAAGCCGCGATATTGGACGCGTAGCGCGCTGGACCGCCACGGAACACGGCCGTTCCCGCGACGATCGTATCGGCGCCGGCAGAAATCACCTGCTTCACCGTCGTCTCATTGATGCCGCCGTCGACTTCGAGCGCGATGACCCGTCCGGTCTTGGCGATGCGTTCCGCCGCCGCTTCAATCTTCTTGAGCTGGCTGGTGATGAAACTCTGACCGCCGAACCCCGGATTGACGGTCATGATCAGCACCAGGTCCACCAGATCGAGCACCGGGTCGATATGGTCGATCGGCGTACCCGGATTGAGCACGATGCCCGGCTTCTTCTTGAGGTCGCGGATGTGCTGCAACGTCCGGTGGATATGCGGGCCGGCCTCGGGATGGACGGTGATGCCGTCGGCCCCGGCCTCGGCGAAGGCATCGAGGAACGGATCGACCGGCGAAATCATCAGATGGACGTCGAACGGCTTTTTCGTGTGCGGCCTGAGCGCCTTCACGATCGGCGGTCCGATGGTGATATTGGGCACAAAATGGCCGTCCATGACGTCGACATGGATCAGATCGGCGCCGGCTTGGTCCAAAGCCTCGATCTCGGCTCCCAGACGGGCAAAGTCGGCGGACAGAATGGACGGGGAAATGCGAACGTTAGCCATAATCCCGCATTAAGTGCCGGATTCGACGGGCTGTCGCAAGCCGCGTTCGCCTATTTGGCGGATCGTCAACAGGACAATCGTGGCGGACGGCCTCAAACCGCCCCACCGAGGCGCCCCACGCGAGGAGAACCCTACGGCCTAAACCGGGCTGCGCAGGGCCCGTTCGACGCTGGAGCGGGCTGTCAACAGCACGACTGACACCGGCACCCAGGCCACTCGCGACTGATAGCGGTCGT
>JAHFQC010000053.1 GCA_023259375.1 Alphaproteobacteria bacterium | reverse complement strand
GAGCCGAAATGCTGCAAAAGAGCGCGCTTGCGCCCGGCACCGACTCCGGCGATTTCGTCCAGCGGATTGGCCCCGATCGCCTTGGAGCGCTTTTTGCGGTGGGTGCCGATGGCGAAGCGGTGCGCTTCGTCGCGCAGGCGCTGCAGGTAGTAGAGAACCGGGCTCCTCTGATCGAGCCGGAACGGCGGCCGGCCGGGCAGGTGGAAATGCTCGTAACCGGCATCGCGCTCGGCACCCTTGGAGATCGCCGCCAGGGTCACCCCCTCGACCCCGAGATCGGCGAACACCTGGCAGGCGATGGCCAGCTGGCCCGGGCCGCCGTCGATCAGCGCCAGATCCGGGCGCTTGGATTTGGCGTCCTCGTCGTCTTTCACCAGCCGGGCGAAGCGGCGGGTCAGGACTTCGCGCATCATGGCGTAGTCGTCGCCCGGAGTGAGGTCTTGGGTCTTGATGTTGTACTTGCGGTACTCGCCCTTTTCGAAGCCCTCGGGCCCGGCCACGATCATGCCGCCGACCGCATTGGTGCCGGAAATGTGCGAGTTGTCGTAGACCTCGATCCGGCGCACGGTCTCAAGCCCGAACAGGTCGGCGACGCCTTCCAGAAGCTCGCGCTGGGCCGAGTTCTCCGCCATCCGCCGGCCGAGCTGTTCGCGGGCATTGGTGCGGGCCATTTCGATCAGATCGTGCTTCTCGCCGCGTTCGGGCACCGTGACCTGCACCTTGCGCTCGCCGCGCAATGAGAGGGCGTCGGCCACAAGATCGCGGTTGGGAATGTCGTCCGATAACAGGATCAGCGCCGGCGCCGGGCGCTCGTCGTAGAACTGGCCGATGAAGGTTTCGAGGATTTCGCCCGGCGAAAGGTCGGCCGTCTGGCGCGGGAAGTAGGGCTTGTTGCCCCAGTTCTGACCGGCGCGGAAGAAGAAGACCTGAATGCAGACGTCGCTGCCCTCGCAATGGATGGCGAAGAGATCGGCTTCGGCGAAGGTCGACGGATTGATCCCTTGCGTCTGCTGGACATGGCTCATGGCGCGAATGCGGTCGCGCAAACGGGCGGCGCGTTCGAAGTCGAGCGCTTCGGCGGCGCCCTCCATCTCCTTCACCAGCTTTTCCTGCACGCTGCGGCTCTTGCCTTCGAGGAAGCGCATCGCCTCGCCGACCAGCTCGCCATATGCCGGCGCATCGATGCGCTCGACGCAGGGCGCGCTGCAGCGCTTGATTTGGAACAGGAGGCAAGGGCGCGAGCGGGTTTCGAACACCGAATCCGAGCAGGAGCGGAGCAAAAACGCCCGCTGCAAGGTGTTGAGGGTGCGGTTGACCGCCCCGGCGCTGGCGAAGGGCCCGAAATAAAGACCTTTGGTGGTGTGGGCACCGCGATGCTTCAAGAGCTGCGCAAAGGCGTGGTCCTGGCGCAAGAGAATGAAGGGGAACGACTTGTCGTCGCGATAGGAGACGTTGTAGCGCGGCTTCAGCCGCTTGATCAGGTTGGATTCGAGAAGCAGCGCCTCGGTCTCGGACGCCGTGGTGACGAACAGCATCTCGCAGGTTTCCGAGATCATCCGCGCGATGCGTTCGGTATGCCCGCCCGATTTGGCGTAGTTCGAAACCCGCTTCTTGAGCGACTTCGCCTTGCCGACATAGAGCACGGTGCCGTCCGCGCCCAGCATGCGATAGACGCCGGGCGCGTCGGGCAGCGTTTTCAGATAGGCCTCGATGCGGGCCACGCCCTTCAAAGGCGCTTCGGAACTGGTCGGCGTGTCGCTCATTGCCGCCAGATATAAGCCGTCTCAGGCGCCGGTGTCACGCCGCTGCGGCGCTGGATCGGGCGATGGTACGGGCGGCGGGGAAGGTGATGGTGCAACTCGTGCCTTTGCCGGGCGCGGTCTCGATGGCGAGTGTTGCGCCGTGGAGTTCGGTGAGGCGCTTGCAGATCGGCAGGCCGAGTCCGGCACCGGCGGTATTGTTGTTGAGCGCATTGCCGATCCGGCCGAACGGCTCGAGAGCGACGAGGACCTGCTCGGCGCTCATGCCGATGCCGCTGTCGCTTACTCTCAGAATGATGGCACCGTCCCGGACTGCCGCCGTCACGCTGGCCTCGCCGCCAGCGGGCGTAAACTTGATGGCGTTGTCGATCAGGTTGAGCAGCATCTGCCGGAGCTTGGCGGCGTCGGCCTTGAGCAGCGGCAGGTCGGTGGCGACATAGGCCTGGAGTTCGACCCCCGCCCGTCCGGCGATGGCGGCCTTGAGATCGATCAAAGCGTGGACGATTTGACCGGCGTCGACCTCGGATTCTTTCAGCGACAAGGTTCCGGATTCGCCCTGGCTGAGCAACAGCAGCTCTTCCGTCAGGGTCAGAAGATCGCGGCCGCTGGTGAGGATGTGCTCGGCATATTCCTTGTAGCGGGGATGGCCGAGCTTGCCGAAAATCTCGCCGTGCATGGTTTCCGAGAAGCCGAGAATGGCGTTCAGCGGCGTTCTCAGTTCGTGGCTCAATTGCGCCAGCGTCGACCACTTCTCCGTGCGGGCGGCGTCGCGCTCGCCGCGGGCCGTGCTGAGCGAGGATTTCAGAATCTGGTTGTCGACACTCAGTTCGGCCGTCGCGGCTATGAACCGGTTGGTGCGCCACGCCGTCAGCGAGATCGCGGCGTAATAGATCACCATCATCGCGCCGGCTCCGGCGATATCAACGTCGTGGTGAAGAATCGTAACGGTGGTCAACGGAACGGCAAAACTGAGGCTGTAGCAAAAGTAAGCGGGGTAGTAGACGGCAATGGTCGATACCGCACCTGCGGACATGCCGGCGGCCGTCACCGCTAGAACGATGTAATCCATGGTGTCGCCCCAGACCGGCAGGCCGAGGCAGAGCACACCCCACAACAGACCGGAGGCAAGGGCTCCAAGCGTGTAGCGCTTGGCGGCGCAGGTCGTGCAGCGCTTTTCCGCCGACGTATGATGGAAGTGCCATTGCAGCAGGAGGCGCCCCCCACAAACAACGGCAACGGCCGCCAGCCAAATTCCAAGAACCCAGTGCGGATAGAGATCGGATACAAGCCACGCCACCACGGACGAGATCACGAAGTTGGTGATAATGGCGGCCGAAGTCCGGTAGAGCAGTTCGAGTTTTTCCGCCAGGATGCGCTCGGATCGCGTCTTTCCGGGCGCACACGGATCGGGCATCACGAAGCTCCTGCGGGTTTCGCGTTTCAGGCTAGGCGTGCGCTTTTAAAACAACGTGAACGCGCAACCTCAAGTCGGCGCTGGTTGTTAACGATGCCGCACCACAAACCAAAGCGGAGCAAGGCTTTTTCGGATCGTACGTAATTACCGCAATCGCCGTTTGCGTTCGATCTCGACGCCGGCGCTTTCGGCATTCTTAAGGGCTTCGAGCTTTTCCACCCGCACGCGCACCGTGCGGACGCGCGAATCCTCAAAGCAGATTTCGGCGACACGCTCGGCCAGGGTCTCGGCCAACGCGACGTGACCGCTGGCAACAAGCTTCCGGACTTTGCGGGTGATGTCGGCGTAATCGACCACCGATTCCAGGCGGTCTTCCATCACCGGCGCATCTTCTACGGCCATGTCGACGTTGAGGCGTACTTTCTGGGTTTTGCCGTGCTCGTGGCTGTAGATGCCGATCTCGACATCGAGTTCGAGATTGCGGATGAAAACATGCCGGATGCCAGCTTCGACATCGGCGATCCGCAAGGGATCGGTGGGAGACGTCATTTTTATTCCTTCACCGCGACGTCTGCCGTCTGCCAGACGAGGTGCTGGCCGCCGTCGACCGCGATCATCTGGCCGGTTACGGCGCTCGCGCCCAACAAATAGCGCACCGCCTCGCACACGTCCTGAGGCTCGGCGCCGCGGCCCAAGACCGTGGCTTCGCGCTGGCGGGCGAAATCGGTCTGCGACTGGCGGGCGTTAATGATAGTCGGGCCGGGACCCACCGCATTAACGCGCACCCGCGGCGCTAGCGCCTGGGCCAGCGTGGTGGTCAGCCATTTCAGCCCAGCCTTGGACAGGCTGTAGGAGAGGAACTGTGGCGTCGGCTTGAACACGCGCTGGTCGATGATGTTCACGATGGCGCCGTCCCGGTCGCGCGGCAGCTGTTGGGCGAAGGCTTGCGACAGCACGAACGGGGCGCGCAGATTGGTCTCGAGATGATGGTCCCAGCTGGCGCGGGTGACGCTGTACCAGGAATCGTTTTCGAACACCGACGCCGAGTTGATCAATCCGGTCAGATGCCCGAGTTCGGCCACCGCACGCTCGACCAGCGTCACGGTTTCGCTTTCGCGCGAGAGGTCGGCCTTGAGCAAGGCAACCTTCCCGCCGGCAGTCAGGGCGTCGGCACAGGTGGCGCGCGCCTCCTTTTCCGAGCTGTTGTAATGCAGCGCGACGTCATAGCCGTGGCGCGCCAGATCGAGCACGATGGCGCGGCCCAGCCGTTTGGCGCCGCCGGTAACAAGGATGGTTCCCGTGGTCATGCGGACAACTCTAAAGCGCTTCCCGAAAAGTGGAAACCGGTTTTCGGACAAGAAGCGCGACCAACGAAATTTTGCTTCCCGGAAAGTGGAAACCGGTTTTCCGCTAGGATCACGCCGTGCCGAGAGCGGCTTGCACTTCCACGTGAGGTTCCGGCTCGCGGCGATGGACGAACTTGATCTGGGAGTCCAGGTCGCGCAACTGGCGCAGTTGCGCCCGGCGAGTGCCGATAAAGCGGTAGAGCGCGGCCGGCACGCCGCGAATGACGTTCATCCCCATCTGCTGGGCGTTATCGAACCGGATCAGTTCGGCGTGATAGGAGCGGCCGCTGGTCAGCCGCCGGCCGAGGGATACCCGCGCCTTGGCCGTCTTGTGATTGGGATGGATCAGACTGTCGACGGTCTTGGCTTCATCCTTCAGCGCCCGTTCGGCCACTTTGGCGGCGAGGCGCAGAGTTTCGCTGGCCCGCGGACCGGCTTTGTGTGCCAGTTCCACAAGGTCCCGTGCCGGCGTGCCTTCGATATGAATGTCGATCGGCGTCAGGTTGGCATCGTTGCCGAGATGAATTTCCTCGCAGGCGAGCGCCACTTCGGTGCCGGCGGACTCGGCGTAGAACGGTATGAAGGCGGCGGTGTTGCGGCGTCCGATCAAGGCCGCCGCGATGCGGTTGGCGGCGGTGGCGCTGCCGCCGTGGGTGTGCAGGATGACATCGACCGGATCGTCGGGGCTGAGCTGCGCCAGAACGGTGAGAAGATCGGTGGCGTCTTCGGCGTCGAGACCTTCGTCGCCTTCATGAACCAAGGCCAGCACGGTGCGTCCGGGTCGCGGCCAGATCTTCTGCAGTTCGCGCTGGGTGTGAAGCCAGTCGTTCTCGATGGAGTTCCGGCGCGCGCTGGCAGCCGCCAGGAAGCGTACCGCACTCTCGCTATAAAAACGCATGTCTCTCGTGGCCATGGTCATCCCTTGCAGCATGGCGCGTACCGTCGAAGGCATGGAACGGAAAGAGAAGACCTCAGGTAATGTAAGCAAATGCTAAAAGGCCCCGACCCCAACGACACCCCATTCGGAACTCCGTCGCAATAACAACTAGACGGGTTCCTTGTCCGGCCTTGAGATTTGCAACGTTTCCAGTGCGGTGCAATTGCGATGATCGCAACTAATAAGTAGTCGCAACACTCACCCCCTCACGCCCACCTAAGTCTTGGCGGGCGCGACGGAAGGCAGCCAAACAATGTCACAACAGATGTGGGGTCTAGTGGCTGAAGCCGACGATCTTCTTGGCTTCCGCCACGATCGGGTCCGCAATCGCGGCGGCGCGTAAGGCGCCGTCCTTGAGGATGCGGTCGAGTTCGGCCGGATCGGCGAGGAGTTCGCGCATCCGCGTGGCGATCGGCGCGATCTTGGCGACCGCGATGTCCGCCAGCTCGTTCTTGAAGCCGGAGAACTGCTGACCGGCAAAGCGTGCGATGATCTCCGCGCGCGGAATGTCGGACAGCGCCGAGTAGATATTGATCAGGTTCTCGGCTTCGGGACGGCCTTCCAGACCCTTCTCGTTTTCCGGCAGCGGATTGGGATCGGTGCGGGCCTTGCGGATCTTCTGCGCCACCATATCGGCATCATCGGTGAGATTGATGCGGCTCATGTCGCTGTCGTCCGACTTCGACATTTTCTTGGCGCCGTCGCGCAGGCTCATCACGCGCGTTCCCGCGCCCATGATCACCGGTTCGGTCAGCGGGAAGAAATCCTCGACGTTGTAGTCGTTGTTGAACTTCTGGGCGACATCGCGGGTCAGTTCGAGGTGCTGCTTCTGGTCTTCGCCGACCGGCACATGGGTCGCCTTGTAGACCAGGATGTCGGCGGCCATCAGCATCGGATAGGTGTAGAGCCCGACCGAGGCGCGTTCCTTGTGCTTGCCGGCTTTTTCCTTGAACTGGGTCATGCGATCGGCCCAGCCGAGGCGGGCGACGCAGTTGAAGATCCACGCCAGTTCCGCGTGTGCCGGCACGGCCGACTGCTGGAACAGGACTGATTTTTTCGGATCGACGCCGGCTGCGATATAGGCCGCCGCCACTTCGCGCACGGCGGTGCGCAACTCGTCGGGCTTGCCATAAGCCACGGCGGTGATGGCGTGCATGTCGACGACGCAATAGATGCATGGCATCTGGTCCTGCAACTTCACCCAGTTCTTCAGCGCGCCCAGATAGTTGCCGAGGTGCAGCGTGTTGGTCGGCTGCATGCCGGAAAAGACGAGGGGCTTATGGGTGTTGGACATGGTAAAAATTCCCGATTGCGTAAGCGGGGTTATGGCGCGAACGGGCGCGGGTTACAAGGCGACACAGGGCTTACTCGTTCCGCTTGCCTTCCACCGCGCGTAGCAGGATTTCCTCGATCGCCTTCAGCCGGTCGGGATGGATGATCTTGTGGCCGTAGCCGTCGCGCACATAGAACACGTCGACCACGCGCTCGCCATAGGTGGCGATCATCGCCGAGGAAATGCTGAGGCCGCTTTCGAACAGTGCCGTCGCGACGTCATAGAGGAAGCCGACGCGGTCGCGGCCTCTGACTTCCACCACCGTCGCTGCATTCGATGCTTCGTTGTCGAAATTGACCCGGCTCGGCACGTTGAAGGCGGTGGCTTTGCTCTTGGCCGGACGTTTGGCGAACAGAGCGCGCGGCACCGCTTCGCCCCGCACGATCTTGAGGATGGTCTGTTTCAGGCGTTCGACCCGCGTCGCATCGCCGAACGGACCGCCTTCGGCGTCCTGCACCGAGAAGATGTCGAGCGCGAAGCCGTCCGACGTCGTGAACACTTTGGCGTCGACGATGGAACCGCCCGCCGCCGCCATGGCGCCGGTGACCTGGGCGAACAGGCCGGGATGGTCGGGCGTGTAGACGGTGATTTCCGTCACCGAGCGGAACGTGTTCGACACCGCGTCGAGCGCCAAGAGCTGACCCTTGGCATCGGCGTCGGCCATCATGCGGGCGTGACGGACGTGCGCCTCGGTATCGAGCGTCAGCCAATAGGTGTCGTAATGGCGGGCGATCAGGCGTTCGCGCTCTTCCGCCGTCAGGTCAGCGAGCTGCTGTTCCAGCGCGGCCTTGGCGTCCTCGACGCGGGCCGAATGCGAGCGCGTCTGGTCGCCGCCCGAGATCACCGATTCCGCTTCGTAGAAAAGCTCGCGCAACAGCTGGCCTTTCCAGCCGTTCCAGACGCCCGGTCCGACGGCGCGGATGTCGGAGACCGTCAGCACCAAGAGCATGCGCAGGTATTCCGGCGACTGCACGATCTCGACGAAATCGCGCACCGTCTTGGGATCGGCGATATCGCGGCGCTGGGCGGTGTCGCTCATGATGAGATGATGCTCGACCAGCCAGCACACCGTGGCGGTGTCGTCTTCGGAAAGGCCCCACCTGAGGCAGCAATGGCGGGCGATCTCGGCGCCGAGCTTGGAGTGATCTCCGGGCAGGCCCTTGGCGATATCGTGCAGCAGCATGGCGCAATAGAGCACTTCGCGCTTGGCGATGCGCTTCATCACGTCGTGGGCGATCGGGTGATCGTCCTGCATGCCGCCGTGCTCGATATTGGCGACATTGCCGACGGCGCGGATGAGATGCTCGTCCACCGTATAGTGGTGGTACATGTTGAATTGCATCAGCGCCACGATGCGGCCGAACTCGGGCACGAAACGGCCGAGCACGCCGGATTCGTTCATCCGCTTCAGCGCTTTTTCCGGGTCGTTCTTGGACGACAAGCATTCGAGGAACAGCTTGTTGGCTTCGGGATCGGCGCGCAGCTTGTCGTCGATCAGGTCGAGCGAGCGCGTGATGGTGGTGAGGGCGTCGGGATGAACCGGAATGCCTCTGACATCCGCCATGTGGTAGATGCGCAGAAGATTGACCGGGTCCTTCTTGAAGATGTCGGGACGCGCATTGATGCGCCCGGCTTCGACGAAGAAATCGTCGTCGTTGGTCCGCAGCCGCAGGAACCCCGGCATGATGCGCGAGATCGGATTGTGGCGGGTCTTCTTGCGATTCTGGACTTCCAGCGCCTTGCAGAAAATGCGCGTCAGGCCGCCGACATCCTTGGCGACCAGGAAGTAGTCGCGCATGAAGTTTTCGACTGCCTCGCGCGGGTTCTCGCTGGTATAGCCCATCGCGCTGGCAACGCCGGGCTGGGCATCGAACGACAGCCGTTCTTCGGCGCGGCCCATCAGGTAATGCAGCCGCACGCGCACATCCCACAGGAAGGATTCCGCTTTGCGGAAGGTCTCGAATTCATCCTTGGTGAAGACGTTGTACTTGACCAGCTCGGCGGCGTCGTAGACGTGGTAGAGATACTTGCCGATCCAGAACAGCGTCTGCAGATCGCGTAAGCCTCCCTTGCCTTCCTTGATGTTGGGTTCGACCAGGAAGCGGCTCTCGCCTTGCAGGCGGTGGCGTTCTTCGCGCTCGGCGAGTTTGGCTTCGACAAATTCGCGGCCCGAGCCGGTGGCGACGTCGCTCCAGAACACCTTGCGCAGCTGGTCGTAGAGGCTGAGATCGCCGCACAGATAGCGCGCTTCGAGGATGGCGGTGCAGATGGTGACGTCCTGCTTGGCCAGCCGCACGCATTCCGGCAGCGACCGCGTGGCGTGGCCGACCTTAAGGCCGAGGTCCCACAGCATATAGAGGATGAACTCGATGACGCGTTCGTCCCATTCGGTCGGTTTGTTGGCGCGAATGAACAGCAGATCGACATCGGAGCCGGGCGCCAGCTCGCCACGGCCATAACCGCCGGTGGCGACCACGGTGAGCTGTTCGCCGGCATTCTTCTTCGCTGGCGGGAAGAACGCCTTGATGGCGAAGTCGTAGAGCACATGCAGGATGGCATCCTGGATCGCCGAGAGCTGGCGCGCCGCCTCCTGGCCGTGCAGTTTGCCGGTGACGACCTGATCCTTGACCCGCGCCCGGGCGTTCTGGAAGGCGCCTTTGATCAGCAGCAAGGCTTCCTTGCGCAACTCGTCCTTGACGGCGATGCGCCGGCTGAGCGCGAACAGATCCTGACGCAGCACCTCGCCGTCGAGTGGCACGATGCGCGAAGTCTTTTTGGCAGCACTCAACGGTGGGGAATCCTTCAATGCGCCGGGCATCAAAAAGCGGGTTGCGTCCAAAGGCAAGGCGCTAAAGCGTTTCACCGAAAGGTGGATTTCCGGTTTCCGGCGGCGTGTGGCGGCCGTGGCCTAGCGGTCGCCTAAAGTTTGGGCACGAACCCAGGCCAGATAGTCCGAAGCGCCGGATTCGATGGGCAAAACCAGGAAACAGGGCACCTCATAAGGGTGCAGCGGCCGGGCGGCGGCAATGAGCTGTTCCGTCAGAATCCGGCGAGTCTTGAACAGGGCGGCAATTTCGGTCGCGGTCTCGCGCTTGCCCTGCCAGACGTAAACCGAGGTGATCGGCGCCGACAGGTTGGCGCACGCGGCCAGTTTGGCGTCGACCAAATGTTCCGCAACCCTTAGGGCCGAAGCCTGATCCGGGAATGTCGAATAGACGAAGACGAACTCGCTCATCCCAGGCACTATAGCGGGCCAGAGTGATGAGGAGAATTGGCATGGCGAAGATCACCGGCCTGGGCGGGATATTTTTCAAATCGCCCGATCCGAAAAAATTGGCCGCTTGGTATCGCGATATGCTCGGCCTGGAACTGACAGACTATGGCGCGGCCACGCTGTCCTATGACGCCCCCGACCATCCGCCGTGCGTGGTGTGGAATCCGTTTGCGGCCGATACCGGCTATTTCGCGCCATCGACCCGCGAGCTGATGGTCAATTTCGCCGTCGACGATCTCGACGGCTTCGTAGCGATGCTGACGCAAAAGGGCATCACGGTGATCGGCCGCGAGGATTACGACTACGGCCGCTTCGCCTGGATCATGGATCCCGACGGCACCAAGATCGAATTATGGGAGCCGAAGGAGTAGGCCGGTCAGGCGAGGACTTTGTCGACCACCCGGCGCAACTGATCGGCGGAGAACGGTTTCACGATCCAGCCGGTGGCGCCGGCTTTTTTGGCCTGCTGCATCACGCTGGGGCTCGACTCCGTGGTGATGAATACGATCGGCACGCCGTTGTGATCGCTGCGCTGGCGAACTTGTTGGATGAAGGAGAGGCCGTCCATTTCCGGCATGTTGAGATCGGTCAGGATCAGGTCGAATTTCATGCGTTCGACGAGGTTCAGACCTTGCACACCGTTGGCCGCTTCTTTGACGGCGTGATCTTTTCCGGATAGCGCCAGCCGGATCGCGTCGCGCACACTGGCAGAATCGTCCAGCACGAGAATGGACGCCATGGCACTCCCCTCCGAAAATTGTCTGGCGGAAATTCGCATATGAGGAGGGCAGCGCAACCGCCGGCCCGATACGACCTTTACGAAAAGTTAGAAGAAACAATAGCGACCTAGGAAAGGAAACGGCGCGGGAAGGAACCCGCGCCGCTGTCGTATTTGCTGTTAGCTGTGTTTTCTCAGGCCAGGATTTTCCGCACCGCCCCTTCGGGGTCGTTGACCACCCCACAGTGGTTGTCGAACACCATGGTCTGGCACTTCACCGGATCGGACGGCGTCCAGGGCAGGCCCGGCTGGCTCGGATTGCCGGTGCGGGCGAAGTTGGCCCATGCCGTCGCCATCTTCTTGGCGAGCGCTTGCGCTTCCGGAGTGTTGCCGGTGGCCTGTTCGCAGCGCTTGGTGTTGTCGAAGCAGAACGCGAGTTCGGCCGTATGCCAGGCGCCCATGAAGCCGTCGAGCATCGGCGACTGCCACTGGAACCAATAGGTGTAGACCGGCGCCCCGCCTTGGTCATGCTTGAGCTTGGCCATGCGCTGCACGTTGTTGCGGATCGCAAGACCCGCGACGCCGTACGATAATGTCCGGATCGCCTTTTCCGGATGGGCCTTCTTCATGGCGGCGATCAGGGCATCGGCTTTCTCCGCGCCATAGCCCTGGACGAGTTGTTCGCGCCACTGTGCTTCGGTCGGATTGTTGCGGTAGATGCCGGCTTCTTCACTGACCGAACCGATCAGCATCGGAACGTGCTTGGAAACCTCCGGCGCGACGTCCTGGAACGAGCGGACATTGATGATCTTGCCGTCCAGCGTCGGACCCCAGCCGACGCGCGGCGTGGTCGGCATCGGACCCGGTACGAAGAAGCCTTTCCACGGCGGGTTCATCTTGGCGGCGACGGCATTGCCGGTGGCGAACAGTTTCGCCCACTCGGCCTTCTGCAGCGCGGCGATATCGCTGACGCCGAGTTCCTTGAAGATCTGACGGGCATATTCCTTGGACTGCTCGGCCGTCGGAATAAGACCGCCGCCGCCCGATTGCACCGAGGCGCGATGAATGAGACCGGCCGCCGACGGCATGCCGAGCAGGGTCGTCACTTTCGAACCGCCGCCCGACTGGCCGTAGATCATCACCTTGTCGGGATCGCCGCCGAAATTGGCGATGTTTTCGTGGACCCAGCGCAGCGCCGCAACGAGATCGGTCATGCCGACATTGGCCGAGCCTTCATAGGCCGCGCCGCCGAGTTCGGAGACATCGAGGAAGCCGAGCGCATTGAGGCGGTGATTGACCGAGACCTGCACCACGTCGTGATGGCGCGCCATCTGGGCGCCTTCGTGGCTGGGAAGTTCGTAAGCCGATCCGAACGAGAACCCGCCGCCGTGGAAATAGACCATCACGGCACGCTTGCCGGTGAGGGCGGGCGTCCAGATGTTGAGCTTGAGCATATCCTCGCTCATCGGGCCGTCGTCCCAGTCCTGTAGGAACGATTGTTCGATGGCGGTGAAATCGTGCAGATTTTGCGGGCAATTATCGCCGTAGATCAGCGCCGGATATTCGCCGTCCCAGGGCTTGGGCGGCTTGGCCGGAAGCCAGCGGTTCTCACCGCCGGTCGGCGCGCCGTAGGGAATCCCTTTGAAGGTGAAGACCCCGCCGTCAAGAAATCCGCGCACCTTGCCGTACTGCGTTTTAGCAACGGCGCTCTTCGGCGTGGTGCAGTTTCCCGGTGCTTGATGCGCAGTGGTTTTGATGCTGCCGACCGCACCGGCTTCGTGCGGCAGGGCGATGCCGGCGCCCGCCACCGCCGAGAGCATCATGGCGCGTCGGCGATTGATGCCATTTTCTTTTGTGTTTTTGGTCATGGACAATCCCTCCTGGTTCTTGTCTGACAATAGGTCAGACCTTTCGCAAAAGGTTGTCCAGCAGTGTTGGCGGACGCACCGACCTTGGTCGTGCAATCGTGAACGCTGCCGCAAAACGAAACGGCGTGGGATTGCTCCCACGCCGCTCGCTTTTTGATGGTCACACCGCCTATCGCGAAACCGCTAGGGCAATGCTCCCGTCAAGTCCTTCAGCTCAGACGAGCTTGAGGTTGACCGCCTTCGGGCCACGCTTGTCGGCTTCGACGTCGAAGCTGACTTTCTGGCCTTCATTGAGCCCGCGGAGACCCGCAGCCTGCACGGCGGTCATGTGGACGAAAACGTCCTTTCCGCCGCCTTCCGGCGCGATGAATCCGAAGCCCTTGGTGGTGTTGAAGAACTTGACTTGACCGATGGTCATGACGGCTTTCTCCTGAAAGCATTGGTAGTGTCTGCCGCGAACACCATGTTCGTTGCAGTCGTCAAAGTCGCGTCAGTGTTTTCAGGAAAAGCGTCGTAGTCGTCACTCCAGGCCGTCCCGCTCGCGGGCTACTACGTCCCGAAAGGAGAGGTTGGGCGCGCTTGAAACTTGTCTCTGTGGCTTGCGCGGCCTCGACGGTGGAATCCTTAGCTGACGCACCGCATTTAGGCAAGATGGTGGCATTCTGGCCTAGTTTAGCAGCTTTCTAATCTATTCTGTCCCGATCCGCCGGCTGCCGCGAAAAAACGCCCGCGGCGTCACTTGCGTTTTCCGGGTTGGGCGGCGCGGATGATCGTGCCGCAGGCCTGGCGGGCGCCGGCGCGGCCCTCCGGCTGGGTCTGGTAGTCGTCGCTTGCCGCGTGGACGATGAGCGAAACGCCGTCGCGTCCGAAAATCGAGCGCTTGCCGTCGCCGAGCGAAATCGCCGTCGAATAGAGGCTGACATGCAGCGTGCCGTCGGCGGCGGCGAACTGGACCGGCAGATCGCCCGGTTTGGGGCCGCCTTTGGCGAAATAGCCGTGCGGACGGCCAAGCTCGAAATCGAGCACCGGCCCGGCCGAGGCGAAGCCTGTCTTGGGATCGCAGACGCCGTTGGCATGGAGGAGAACCGCGTGCGGGCCGGGCGCGAGACCGGTAACACGAAGCTCGATCAGGACGCCGTGCGGAGCCGCCTTGAAATGGGCCTCTCCGGCCGGACGGCCGGCGGTGTCGATCATCCGGGCTGAGGCCGTGGGCCCCGCCGTAGCCGCCGCACTCAACGCCATCACCACGCCGATACCGATTGCGCGCATGACCGCCCCCATTCCACTTGGCATTGTGATCCGCTTGAGGCGGTTGTGGACGCGGACAGAAGGTCGCGTCCGGAGCGGCGGTGTCGGGGGCGCTGGCCAGTCCGGCCGTTATGGTACACTCTTGCCGTGCCCGAAGGCCGCCCGCACGCAGAGAGGTGGTCCGCGTATTTGAACCGAAGGGGGTAACGATGAAAAAGGTGTTGTGGGCCTTGGCTGCCGCCGCCGTTCTGGCCGTCGCGGCGCCCGCCGAAGAGCTGCCCAAACTCTCCGAATTCCTGTCGAGCTGTTACCGCGACAACGGCGCCTGCCAGCAAAAATTGAAGGATTATGTCCAGGCCGCCAAGAGCCAGCACATCATCTGCCTGCCGGAAGACGCTTCAGTCCGTGGCGCCGCTGGCGAGGTCCTGAGCTGGCTGCGCAAAGAAGAAAACTATCCGGCCTCGCTCAAGGATCAGCCGTTCGACGACGGGCTCTACGAAGCTTCGACCAAGCTTTATCCCTGTAAGGCAGCCGAGGAGCCGCCGCCCCCACCGGTGCCGCCGCCGGCCGAGGGTTCGGCATCGTAATTCCTGGCATGCGGCCCTGTCGTAGGCGAGACAGAACGTCCTAACCCGTTCTGTTTCGACGGTTTTCCACAAGCTGTTGGCCCCGCGTTTCGGACGGGCATGGTTCGAATCGTGTTTAAGTCCGGCCGCATCAGAGCCGGGGCCCGTTCATGACATCGCGTTTGGAAGTCATTGTCGGACCGATGTTCTCGGGTAAGACCGAGCGGCTGATCGCCAAACTTCATCGTGCCCAATACGCCAAGAAGCGGGTGCGCATCCTGAAGCCGTCGCACGACACCCGCACCCAGGGCTATATCGCCAGTCGCGCGGTGATGCCGGACGGCACCACGCAGGTCACCGACCAGTTGTCCGCCGTGATGGTCCACGACGAAGAAAGCTTCTGGAAAATCGTGAACCTCAATAAGTTCGATGTGCTCGCGATTGACGAGGCGCAGTTCTTCCCGCTCGACACGCCGATGCGCGATACGCTGGGCTGGTTCGGCCGTGCCATCCGCACGCTGTTGCGTGAGCGCCGCAACACCGATCTTCGTATCATCGTCGCCGGGCTCGACATGGATTTTGCCGAGGAGCCGTTCGGACCGATCCCGGGTCTTCTCGCCATCGCCGACGAGGTCGAAAAGCTGACCGGCGTGTGCATGATCTGCGGTTCCGATTCCGGCTATATTTCCTACCGCATGGTCTCGGACGACAAGCAGCTGGTGGTCGGCGATATCGGCGAGTACCAGGTTCGCTGCCGCAGCTGTTACGACCCCCCGCGCCGGAAGGGTTGAGGGCTCCGCCCGCCCATTGTCACAGCCTTCGTCATCCGGATGCCGCCATCCCGCCGGAATCCGTACGTTCTGTTGTGTGATTGCTCGCGTTGCCAAGCGAGCGGCAGCAACACGGGAGACGACCGACATGCAGATGGCGATCAAGAAATTCGCATTGGCAGGTGCCGTGGTGAGCGTGACCTTTCTCGCCGCCGGCTGCGCCAGCCGGTATGACGATGACGGCTACGCTTATTCCAACAGCGGCTACCACCATAGCGACTATGACCACAGCACCCGTTGGCGCGACCATCATGACAGCGACAGCAAGCGGGTCCGCGTCTGCGACGAGGACGGCGACGACTGCCACTGGGAATACCGCGACCGCTGAGCCTATTTCGTATTGAACCGCAGCGTCGGGCGAGCACCTTCGCCCGGCGCTTGGCTGGAGGCGAAGCTGAAGTTCAGTGCACCCTGGCCGTAGACTGCGATGCCTTTTGAGGTTCCGTCGATCAGCCGCTGCATGACGGCGGGATTGATCTCGATCACCGTTTTGCCGTTGCGCTGCACCGCCGGCTGAATGTCGAAGAACAGTTGCCCGTTGAGCACATCCAGTACCGGACGGCCGGCAAAGAAGCTGTCCCAGGTGACGCTGTCGCGCCGGAAATCGGGCGCCGTATTCTTGATCTCGACGGCGCGCAGATAGCCGAATTCCTCCAGATTGGTCGGCGCCCAAGCGGCCGTGGTCGTGGTCAGTTCCAGCGTGCCCCAGCCGTCGGCTTTCTTGCCGCGTAGTGCCGAGAAATCGAATTTGAGCAGCGTGATCTGACTGCCGCTGATGGCATTGACGTGGACGCCGAGGGTGCCTTCGTCGGGATTGAGTTCGGTCCAGTCTTTCAGATTCGCCCAGGGATAGGCGGAATCGATGATGGCGTCTTGGGCGACCGTGAGCGTGTTGTCGAAATGGGCTGGCAACGCGGGGCGATAGGGCAGGGGATTACCGAGATTGTCGGGCGTCTCGACCACGTCGGCTTTCACATAAGCGATTTCGGCGGTGTAGACGGCGCGGCCCATGTCGGTCATTCCGAGGGTGACGAAGACATTATCGCCCGGTTTCACGTCGAGCCCGGTATTGGTCCAGGCGATGGTGTGCCAGTCGGTGTCGCCGATATCGAACTCGCGCAAGTTGGCATGAAAATCGGTGGTGCGGTTGGTGTTGATCTGGAAATGCACCCGCCGCGGCGCATCCGACAGCCGCAGTTTCATTTCCATTCGCAAGCCGTGACCCGGCTTGGCAAGCGCGGCCACATCGACGTCCTTGGTCACGGCGCGCTTGATCAGCGCCCAATAGATGTTGCGCCGGTCTTTGCGCGCATCGACGGTCATGAAGCCGTGATGGTTCTTCTGGGTGAAGCTGACAGTCGCCTCGCCCGAGCCGGTGAGCGTGCCCCAGCCGGTCTTGAACGTGGGGTCGGCGGCCAGCGTCTTGCCTTGAAAATCCTCGACAAACGCGGCTGTTGCGGATTGGCAAACGAGTGCCGCCGCCAGCGCGGCGAACAGAAGCTTCATGGCTGCTCCTCCCGGATATTTTTTATGGGCGCAACCCTATGCGAGCCCTACCCCCCACGGCAATGCGCGAGAACGTGAACGCGGCAGGAGCGGGGCGTTCAGCTCGCGATCAGCATCAGCTCGTCTTCGCTGACCAGTCTGGCGGGGCCTTGGCCGGCATACTTCTGCAGGTCGACGTAGGCGACTTCGGGAATCGAGATGCCGCAAATCGAATTCAGTTCGCCATCGTCGGCCGCCATGGGGATCAGCAGGCGTTCGATGGCAATGGATTTCCTTCCCGTCCAGGTATAGCGGGCCCGCATGAACAGCGGCTTTTTGGTTTCCACCACGCGATCGTAGGTACGGCGCAGCGCCATGCCCAAATCGGGATCGGGAAATTGGCTGAGGTACACGCCATTGAGTTCGTAGCCGAACAAAACCGGCATGCCGTGTCCCGAGTAGCTGCAATAGTAGTCGTTCTGGTCGCGCAGGTATTCGAGCAGGTAGATGTAATCGCAGATCGCCCAGATACGGTGCGGATCGAACGCACTGCGACGCGGCAGCGGATCGTCTCCGGCCAGCTCCAGGGTATAGCGGGCTAAGCCGGTGATTTCGGGACGAATATTGCGCGCAAACAGGTTTCCGAAGTTCATTGTAGGACTCCGCATCCGAAACTTCGCACCCCATGCAATTATCGCCGGAAGCACACCCCCGGTACAACATTTTGGCGAAGTGGCGTTGGACCCCTGTTGCGAAAGTCCTTCGAATGCGAGCGAACCGGTGCGGCGTTGCTGGTTTTTTGTTGGGGAGATCGGGCTAAAGCACGTAGCCCGCTACGATCCCGGCGAAGAACTGGTTGGAGTCGCTGGTGACCGGACTGTCGGCCGCCGGACCTAACATACGGGCGTAATAGCCGCGCACGCCGACGCTGAAATGGCGCGACAGGAACTGGTCGACGGAGATGGCGGCGCCGACGCGGTTGAAGCCATCGCCAGGCGAGAATTCCGGCAGACCGCTGCGCAGCGAATCCGCCGGCGACACGCCGAAATACTGGCGCATATAGGGACGCGATACCCACGACAGATCGCCGGTCAGCGAGACGATGAAGCCGGGGTTCACCGCTTCGATCGGCCGGCGCACGGTGGCGCGGGTGACGATGGTCCAGCCGCCCTTCTCGCCATAGACCGCGTTGTCGGCGGAGATCGTCACGGTTTCGCCCGAGCGCGGATCTTCGGCGACGTGCTCCCATTCGATGAAGCCGCCCGCGGTCTCGGTGTCGTCGAGGTGTTTGAAAGTGCGTACCGGCGAATTGACGTTGCCGCGTCCGCGCCGGAAACCGATCAACGGTCCGGCATGCCATTGTTCGCTGTCGATCAGATTGAATCGCAGGGCGCCGCCTTCAAAGCGGGCGTAGTAGTTGCCGTAGTTCAAGCGGCCTTCGATGTACGGCATCAGGATGTAGGAGCTGGAGCCCTCGTATTCGGGCAACAGGCTGAGGCCGAGCGATCCGTACCCCGCCCACTTCGATTGACCTTCCGAGGGTACTTCGGAGGCTACCGGCGCATTGCTGCCGGCCGGCGTACCGGCTTGAGGATTGTTTTGTGCCCATGCCGCTCCCGCCAAGACGGTTGCCGTCACGGCTACCGCCGCCCACTGCGCTCGCATTGCTGATTCCTCTGCCTCACCAGCGGGAACAACGATGGAGCGGTACGCGGGTTCCCGGCTTTAGCGGGCGCGGGCGCGGGTCTTGCGGGTCTTGGGCGCCGGCTGTGGCGCGGCGGCCGCGGCGAGGCGGTCTTCTTCTTCCTTGGCGAGACGCAAAGCGCGCAGCTTGGCCGTCTTGGCCGCATCGGCCGCCTGCTGGCGGGCAATCTCGGCGCGCACTTCGGTATCGCGCTTCTCGGCGGCGGCGAAATGGTTGGCCGCATTGCGGCGGGCCGTTTCGCGCTTTTCGGATCGGGGCATTGTGTCGATGTTTTCGGACATTGGTTCCTGTTTTTTCGGATGGATCGGGAAGGGTGGACAGGCGTCAAGGTTGTGCCGTGACGCCTGCCGCAGTTCCTCAAACGGCCTTGAGATTGGCAGCCTTGGCGCCACGGGCGTCGGGCTGAATGTCGAACGAGACTTTCTGGCCCTCGTTCAGAACGCTCAAGCCCGCCGCTTGGACGGCCGAGACATGCACAAAAACATCCTTGCCGCCGTCATCCGGAGCGATGAAGCCGAAGCCTTTGGCGGTATTGAAGAATTTAACGGTACCGATGGTCATAGGTTTTCCTCAGAGGAATGATGGTCTTGCCGCGCATCACACGGCCAAACGTGGAAAACGAGAACATCAGCTGATTGAGAAGAGTTCGCTTCGGTCGTCGCGCGCAGAGGCGGTCGATGTCCGTTGGAGCACTTCGCCTGACGAGACGTAAGAACCACGCGAGAGCCACTCTATAGGATCGTCGAAAAATAAACAAATCGATCCGATTTTGCCGTTTCCGGTCGGTTGCACCCGCCTCAGGCTACCCGCAGGCCGCTCTTGGGTCACGGATCGAGCCGGCAGGGCATGAACCGGGGAGGGGCGGAAGGCCCCCCCACTGGCAGCGTCTTCACGCCCGCTCGGCGCGCGCGGCGATGGTCGCCATTTCGGCGGGACCGGGACACAGGAATTTGCGATAGACGGTCCACGCCGCATCGCGCCCCGAGGCGACCTCGGCGTCGTAGCCATAGGTGTCGAGATTGGCAAAGGCGCGCTGAAGCCAGCGGCCCAGGTATTTGCCCTCCGGCGCATAGAGCACGAAGCAGCGCGCATCGGGCATGGAGGAGCGCCCGACATAAAAGGCGTCGTGCAGCGCCGCGATGCGTTCGACGAATACTTCGATGTCGTCGAGCAGCTGCGCTTCTTCTTCCGGTTCTAGATTGCATTTCAGCCACCGCGACCGGCGGGCCCTCAGATAGACGATGAACGGCCGCTCGGCCTGCGGCGCCGCGATGTCGAGATCGACCGCGTTGACCGCCGCTTCGCCGCCCACTTCACAGAAGTATCCGACCCAATCCATGCCGCCCCTGCTCGCGCGGTGAGCTTAGCGGATTCGGGGACGGCGGCGAATGGGGACGAGAAAAATCACCCGCTGGATCCCGGCGCAAACCGTCATGGCCGGGCGTTCGACCCGGCCATCCCGTGATAAGCATGTAGGAGGTGTTTAGAACCGCCAGCTGACACCGAAGCTTCCGATCGTCTCGGTTTGCGTCGAACCGATTCTGCTATCGAGTGCCACATCGATCGCCAGCCCGTTTCCGAACTCGCCGGTAAGACCTGCACCGATAAGTGCAGCCGTGCGGCTGGATTTGGCAGCCGGAGAGTTGAAACCGCCGGTTGTTCCCGTAAAGCGTACCGCGGTGTGGTCCGGAGCCGTGCTCAGCGCTTCATCCAGGAAGAGTTTGAGCTCGGGCACCAGCACGATGCCGCCGGTGGCGAAGCGATGGCGAAGTTTTGCTCCAATATCGGCGCGCAGCTCCGATGCGTTGTTGCTCTCCAGCGCGAGGTTCATAACGCCGGCGCCGTTCTCCTCTGCGGCCGATTGATCGACAGAGGCGTAACTCAGCCGCGCCTGCGGGACCAGATCGCCGCCGAGCAGCGGGTATCCCGCCTGTAAGCCGAAGCCGAAGTTGGAACTGTCCGGCTTGCTGCTTGCGATGCCGCTGAACTGCGTGTCGCGCGCCAGGTCGGTGCTGTTCCGCATGTAGAAGAACGAGCCGTCGATCTCGAAGCCGGCGACGGGCGCATGACCGGCGAGCGAGAAAAAGATGCTGCTGGTCGAGGACTTTTCAGGAAGACCAAGCTTCAGGTCGGATGTCGTATATGCCACCACCGCATGGGCCGACATGCCGTTTTCAAAACGGTGATCGACGCCGCCCATGACGCCTGTCAGATCGTTATCGAAGCTTGCAGTACTGCCATTGCCGTCCGTGTGGGCGGTCGAGAGAATGCCGCGCGCCCAGACCGACCAAGATGCGCAGGACGGGCAGTCGCCCAGCCGGTCCATGACCACGCCATTCAGCGCAAAAGCGGTATCGAGGGTGGCGGTGCGCAAGTCGCCATAGATCTGGCCGACGGTTTCCGGAGCCGCGATAACATCCACTTCGCGTGAGGCGTAAATGGGGGTGTAGACCATGCCCGGCGCCGTACCGCTCGTCGTAACGTTGGCGAAGGTACCGTTGATGCTGGCGGCGCTCAGAACGGAATAGAGATGAGGCGTGTTAGTGCCGGCAGTGACGTTGGCGCTGAGCGTGCCGCCGAGATTGGCGGCACCGGTGATCGTCAGGTGCGAGGACGCCGCCGGCGACAGCTCGATGGCCAACGTGCCACCGGAGCCTTGGGTCAGTCCGCCGACGGTGAGCGACCCACTGCTCTGGCCGGTGACGAGGGTGCCGTTGTTGGCGACTGCACCGGCGATGGTACCGAAGCCGGAGAGACTGGCGCCGTTTGCCACGGTGACGCCGCCGGTGCGGCTGTCGATGGCCGCCGTCGCGTGCGCAGCATCGCCGACCACCAGCCGGCCCGCCGCGACGGTCGTGGCGCCGGTATAGGTGTTGATGGTGTTGAGCGTGAGCGTGCCGGTGCCGTTCTTGATCACGCTGCCGGTGCCGGCGATCGCGTTGGACAAGGCGAGATTATCGCTGCGATTGATCGCCAGCGTGCCGTTGTCCGCGATGGTCCCCACCACTGAGCCTGTGGTGCCGCCGTTGCCGAGCTGCAGCGTGCTGCCGCTGCGGATAGTGGTGCCGCCGGTATAGGTGTTTGCGGCGGTGAGGATGAGCGTGCCGCCGCCGGTGACTTCCACGTCGCCCGGCGTACCGCCATCGCCGATCTGCCCGGCCCATATCGCCGTCGTGCCGCTTGCCACGTTGAACACGGGATCGCCTGCGACCGTCACCGGATGATTGAAGGTGCCGCCACCGGTCAGGATCACACCGGTGCCGTTGGCCAGGATCAGCGTGCCGCCATTACCGAGGTTGGCATTCGACGAGATGCTCAACATGCCGGCCGTGATCACGGTATTGCCGGTGTAGGTGTTGTTGCCGGAAAGCGTGAGTGTGCCGCCGCCAGTGGATGTTACGTCGCCGGTGCCGGAGATGGCGCCGGAGAAGCTGGAGGCATCGGACCGGTCGAACAGCAGCGTGCCGTTATTGACCACGGCGCCTGCTAGCGAGCCGATTGTACCGCCGTCGCCGATTTGAAGTGTGCCGGAGGTGATCGTTGTCACGCCGGTAAAGGTGTTGCTGCCGGTGAGGATGAGCTTGCCGTCGCCCGTGAAGTTCAGGTTCCCGCTGCCGGATATGTTGGAGGCGAAGATCTGGTTGCCGGGACCATCGAAATCGAGTGTTCCATTGTTGGCGATATCGCCAGTAAAGGGACCGATATCGGACATATGCACGACGGCCCCGCTGCCGACACCCAGCTTGCCAGTGTAGGTGTTGTGTCCGGTGAGAGTGACGCGGCCGGACCCGGTGAAGCTGATGCCGCCCGTGCCAGAAATGTCGCCTGCGAAGACGACGTCGTCGGAGCGGTCGAACACCAGAACGCCGTTGTCCACCACGTTGCCGGTGATCCAGCCGATGGTGCCGCCGTTGCCGAGTTGCAGGGTTGCACCCGTGGCGATGCTGGTTCCGCCCGTATAGCCGCTGTCACCGGAGAGAATCTCGCTGCCGCTCGTGAGTGCGAGTGCTCCGCTGCCGGCTATTGTGCCGGAGAATTCGCCCGACGCATTGCTGATGGTCAGGGTTTTGCCGCCCAACACGACCGCGCCATTGCCGGACAGGGACTGGATCGTGGTACCGGCGTTGGTGGCCGAAATGTCGAAGGTCGCGTTGTCGACCACGCCGCTTGAGGCTGCGATGCTGCCATCGCCGGCAAGCGCCAGCGTGCCGGACTGGATCGTGGTGGCGCCGGTATAGCTGCTCTGCCCCGCGAGAGACAGCCTGCCATCCCCAGCTTTGGTCAAGCCGCCCGCGCCGGAAACACTTTGGCTGAGAGCCGTGTCGAAACCGTTGGTATCGATCGCGCCGCCGCCGGCGCCCAGCACCACGTTGCGCGTGGCTGCGAGATCAAACTGGCTGGCGAAGCGCAACGTGCCGCCGTTGAGCGTTAGTCCGCCGGTCGTGGCGCCAAGGACGGAATCGGAAACGGCGACCAGGGTTCCGGCGGATATCGTGGTGCCGCCGCTATAAGAGTTGGCGTTGGTCAGGATAAGCGCGCCGGAGCCGGTTTTGACGAGACTGCCCGTGCCCGTGATGGCTTGGATGAACGTACCGTCGCTCGATTGATCGAATACCAGCGTGCCGTTGTTCGTGACGGCTGCGCTGGTCAGCAGTGTGGCCGTGCTGCCCTGCAGCGTTGCGCCGCTGTTGATGGTGTAGGTGCTGGCGAGCGAGCCGGTGACGATCAGCGTGCCGGCTGAGACACTCGTGGAAAAAGTGCTGAGGTTGCTAGCGATGGTCCAGATTCCAGAGGCTTGCGCATCGAGATAGGCAAAGTTCACAATATTGTTGTCGACAATTCCGCCGCCTTGCAGCACCAATTTGTCCGAACCTCCACCGATGACATCTCCGACGATCTTCGAACCGGTTTGCAGGGTCAGCGTGCCACCGCCGTTGGCGAAGACGATCGCGGCTGTGTCGCCGGAAATAAGACCGGCATTGGTTACCGAGCCGCTGCCGGGGATATAGATACCGTAGATGTGACCACGGATGCTGCCACCGGTTTGGTTCACGATATTGGGTCTTCCGCACCAATAATGGTTCGGTGCGCTGCTGCACCCCCATCCGGAAAATGGCTGCGAGTAGTAGGGATCAGTAACCGCCGTGTCGTTGCTGCTGATGATTTGACCGCTGTTGGTCAGAGTGGGGATGTCGACATATGAGCCGAAGACAACAGCGTTTCCGCTGACCGAGATTGTGCCGCTGTTGGTTACGGAGCTTGCGAAAAAGATGCCCCGTTTGCCTGTTGATCCGGGCAATTCGGATATGATTCCGCTATTGACGACGGTCAGCATGCCGCCGTTTCCGGAAATGCCGTCTGCCATGGAGAAATTGATGGTTCCTTTGTTGACGACGGTTCCAGGTCCCGTTACCGCGGCCAAGTGAACGCTCCATTGGTCCTGCGGTGTTGAATCGATCAGTGTGATGGAGCCTTCATTGGTGAGGGTGCTGTCGGCCGACAGCATCACAACCGGCGAAGCAGCCAGCAGGGCCTCAGTGCGGGTCGAGGACAGGACGCCGCGGCTTGTGAGATTGATAGCCGTTGGGACCGAAGTGACAACATCTTCTTCGGTCTGCATGGAAACCTGTGTGAGATCGAGAAGAACCGGCGCGTTCGTCGCGTTGATATCTACCGCCACATCGGCCGATCCGGTTCCAGAAAAACCCATGGTGGCGATCTGAGCGCTGCCTTTCGTGAACGTCACGTTGGCATTGCCAGAGAGGTCCAACTCCACTCTGTTGAAGAGGGCTGGTAAGTCCAGCGGCCGTGCGACCGCATCGGCCGATGCCAAAAATCGAATAGTATCTTTTCCGCCGCCGCTGACTTGTCCAAGTACGCCCGCAAATTGGCCGGACCCCGTGTTCACGATGGTGGTGACGAATGTGTCCCCACCACTGCCGAGAACGAGATTGCCGCTGACGACGCTGCCCGGGCGCGCGATGAACATGTTATTCGAATCGAGGAAAAATGTAGTGCCGAAATCGACGTTGCCCCTGATGGAGCCCGAATTGTCAACTTTCGCGCCAACAGCGTATGGGTACCACGCCGAGGCGACATTGCCGTCGACAGTACCCTGAGCGGTATTGACCAGCGTCGTGTATGTCCAGTCGAGTGCAACGGCGATCCCGGGCGAAGAGATGGTGCCGCTGTTGGTTAGCCTATAACCATCTATTTCCGCGCCGACCGCCCCACCGTAAATGGTGCCGGTATTGACTGCAGTGTATCCCACGCTGCCCGATGCGTAGACGCCGACGTTATAATTCGAGTGAATTGTGCCGCTGTTGACTATCGCCGCATCGAACGCGTGGACCGAGATACCGTCTGTCGTAATCGTGCCTGAATTGTTGAAATCCCGATCGGTCGTGATGCCACCACCCCCTGATACGGAAATTGTGCCTGTGTTGGTGATCCTCGCAAATCCGCCGGAATAGGAGCCGATGGCATAGGCATTGCTGTTGCCGAGCGATGCGGTGATTGCACCGTTGTTTGTCACCGCCACGTATCCCGCAAAAAATCCGGGAGCAACAATCGGTGCGCCATTCGTGGTGATGGTTGCATTGTTCACCAACAACCCGCCTTGCCCGGTCACCAAGACTGCAGTCTGCGTGTTGGCGGTGGAGTCCAATGTGAGCGTTTTTCCGTACGCAATGTTATAGACGACGGCGCTATAGCCTGCGGGCGGTGCTATGACTGTTGCCAGAGTGGTGTCGGAATTGACGTCGACTTGGTAGTTCTGCGCGCCGGCAGACATCGCCAAATTCGCCAGAACAAAAATGCTGCAGGACAGCATGGCTGCTGACCGGTAACGATTGGTTGTGCCGGAACGACGGGCCGAAAACTTCGCACCCCGGCCGCAAGGCCGGTTGCTGTACTGCACGCGATACATCAAGATTTCCCCCAACAGCGCCGTTCGCCGGCGAATTCACTTTGCGCGCGAACTTACGACAACTCTTCCGAAAATTTGGTGTGGCACATTGCCAGCGGATCCTTGGGGCTCAGGGGTTAGCGCTCGCCCGGAGGCTTCACTTACTCCTGCTTCCAAACGTCTTCGGCACGTTCGGACGCGACTGGCGTTTCAGGCGCGAGCGTGAGCCTTTGGTGCCGGGCTTTTTCGGGGCGGTTTCGCGCACGCCGTCACGCACAGCGTTGAGGAACGCCTGATCGACGGCATCTTCCACTTGGCTCTGGCGCGCGAAGGGATCGTCGGCGACCGCCAGTTCCACCGTGGTCAGGCGCTTGATCTCGTCGCGCAGACGCGCGGCCTCTTCGAATTCGAGGTCGGCGGCGGCTTCCTTCATCTTCTTCTCGAGATCGGCGATGTGGGCCTTGATGTTGTGGCCGATGAATTCCTTGCCGTCCTCGGCAAAGCCGAGTTCGCCCTGGCCGACGACGATGTGATCGCGCTCGTACATCGAGCCCATGATGTCGGCGATGTTCTTCTTGATCGATTGCGGCGTGATGCCGTGGGCGGCGTTGTAGGCGGACTGCTTCTCGCGGCGGCGTTTGGTTTCCGCCATCGCCCGTTCCATCGAGCCGGTGATGTGGTCCGCATAGAGAATGACCCGCGCATCCACATTGCGCGCGGCGCGGCCGATGGTCTGGATCAGGCTGGTCTCGCTTCTGAGGAAGCCTTCCTTGTCGGCATCCAGGATCGCCACCAGGGCGCATTCGGGAATATCCAGGCCTTCGCGGAGCAGATTGATGCCGATCAAGACGTCGAAGGCGCCAAGCCGCAGATCGCGGATGATCTCGATGCGTTCGATGGTATCGACGTCCGAATGCATATAGCGCACGCGGATGCCTTGCTCGTGCATGTACTCCGTCAGGTCTTCCGCCATCTTCTTGGTCAGGGTCGTGACCAAGGCGCGATAGCCGCGCTTAGCGATCAGCCGGCATTCGTTGATCAGATCGTCGACCTGGCTTTCGACGGGGCGGATTTCCACCGGCGGATCGATCAGCCCGGTGGGGCGAATGACCTGCTCGGTAAAGACGCCGCCGGTGCGCTCCATCTCCCAGTTGCCGGGGGTCGCCGAAACGTAGACGCTTTGCGGCCGCATCGCGTCCCACTCCTCGAACTTGAGCGGGCGGTTGTCCATGCACGAGGGCAGGCGGAAGCCGTATTCGGCGAGCGTCGATTTGCGCCGGTAATCGCCTTTATACATGGCGCCGATTTGCGATACCGACACATGGCTCTCGTCGCAGAACACCAGCGAGTCATCGGGCAGATATTCGAACAAGGTCGGCGGCGGCTCGCCGGGTTTGCGGCCCGTCAGCCAGCGCGAATAGTTTTCGATGCCGGCGCACGAGCCGGTCGCCTCGATCATTTCGAGATCGAAATTGGTGCGCTGTTCGAGACGCTGCGCTTCGAGCAGCTTGCCTTCTTTGCGGAACTGTTCGAGCCGCACGATCAGCTCGGCCTTGATGCCTTTGATCGCCTGGGCCAGTGTCGGGCGCGGCGTCACATAGTGCGAATTGGCGTAGACCTTGATCGAGTCGAGCGTGCCGGCGCTGCGGCCGGTCAAAGGATCGAATTCGGAAATCTGATCAACCTCGTCGCCGAAGAGTTCGACCCGCCAGGCGCGGTCTTCATAGTGCGCCGGGAAAATGTCGATGACGTCGCCGCGCACGCGGAAGGCGCCGCGGACGAAATTGTCGTCATTGCGCCGGTATTGCAGCGCCGACAGTTCGCGCATCAGATCGGTGCGGTCGATGCGGCCGCCTTTCTTCAGCGTCAGCGCCGTGCCGGAATAGGTCTCCACCGCGCCGATACCGTAGATGCACGACACCGAGGCGACGATGATGACGTCGTCGCGTTCGAGGATCGCGCGCGTCGCCGAGTGGCGCATGCGGTCGATCTCTTCGTTGATCGAGGAATCCTTCTCGATATAGGTATCGGTGCGCGGAATGTAGGCTTCCGGCTGGTAGTAGTCGTAATACGAGACGAAGTACTCGACCGCGTTGTGCGGGAAGAAGCCCTTCATCTCGGCGTAAAGCTGCGCCGCCAGGGTCTTGTTCGGGGCGAGGATCAAGGCGGGCCGCTGCACCGTCTCGATCACCTTGGCCATGGTGAAGGTTTTGCCCGAGCCGGTGACGCCCAACAGGACCTGGTCGCGCTCGTTGGAATTGGCGCCGCGCACCAGATCGGCGATCGCGGTCGGCTGGTCGCCCGCCGGTTCGTACTCCGACACCAGCACAAAGCGCTTGCCGCCTTCAGATTTCTCCGGCCGCGAGGGGCGATGCGGAACAAATCCCGCAATCTCCGCCCCGGTCATCTCGCCGAAGCCCCGCAATTCCCCGGGCCCCTGGGGCACCATGCCGTTGTTATGCATAGGGAGGAATATAGGGGCTTGTTCCTGGTTTGTGCAGTGCCTCGGCACTAGAATCTGACCCGGCGTTGCTGGCGCCGGCAGCATGGGCGGGGGGGACGGGTCGGAGCCTGGGGAGCAATCTGAACGAGGCGCAGTTCGACGTAGCCTTGACCTCGGGGTGGTCTGCGTATGGAATCGATTCCATAAAAAGAAAAACGCAGGGAAGGCAATGTCATGAAATGGATGGTGCTGGCGATGCTGGCGGCTTTGGCGATCCCGGCGTCCGCCCGGTCGGTTTACGAGGCGCGTCCCAACGACCCCGCAGCCCAATACATTGCCCCCGGTTCCAATGACACCGCCACGCTGCAGGCGGCGATCGATGCGGTTCAGGCCAAAAGCAAACTCGGCATCGTGTTCCTGGCGCCCGGCCGCTATGTCCTCAAGGATACCGTCACCATCTGGCCGGGCATCCGCCTGATCGGCTACGGCGCCAGCCGTCCAGTGCTGTCAGTTCCCGCCGCGACGCCCGGGTTTGCGGGCGCGGAAAAGGTGCTGCTGTTCTTTGCCGGTGATCGTCCGGCTGCGGGCCAGCCCGTCCCTGATGCCAATCCCGGCACGTTCTATTCGGCGCTGTCGAACATCGATATCGAGATCGGTGAAGGCAATCCCGGTGCGGTGGCGATACGCTCCAAATATGCCCAGCATTCCTTCATCGCCCATTCCGAGATGCGGCTCGGTTCGGCGCTGGCGGGCATTCACGAAAGCGGCAATGTCATCGAGGATGTGCGCTTCATCGGCGGTCGTTACGGCCTCTGGACCGGCCAACCGTCGCCGGGCTGGCAGCTCACTGTGATCGACAGCGTGTTCGAGGGCCAGCGCGAGGCGGCCATCCGCGAGCATGATGCCGGGCTGACGTTGATCCGTCCGGTGTTCCGTCATGTCCCCGCGGCCGTGGCGCTGGAGCCGGACACCGTCCACGAATTGTGGGTCAGCGACGCGGTGCTGGAGGACGTCTCCGGACCGGCGTTTGCTTTCGGCATGGAAAAGACCGCGCGCAACCAGATCAGTATGGAACGCATCTCCTGCCGCAACGTGCCGGTGTTTGCCGCGATGACCGATTCCGGCCGGAAATTCGCGGCGCCGGCGGCCGATTATGTCGTCAAGCGTTTCTCGCACGGACTGACGTTCGCGGACGCCGCCGCCGAACCCGCGATGGCCACCACATTCGACGCGGCGCCCGGCACGGCCGCGGCTCCGGTTTCCGATCTGAAGGCGATTCCGCCGATGGCGGATTGGTTTAATGTGCGCGAAGCGGGCGCTCGCGGCGACGGCAAGACCGACGACACCGCCGCGCTCCAGAAAGCCATCGCCGTTCATCGCGTGCTCTATTTCCCGAGCGGGATTTATAAGGTCAGCGCGACGCTGTCGCTGAAGTCCGACACCGTGCTGATCGGACTGCATCCCGCCGCGACGCAGATTCTGCTGCCCGACGCAACGCCCGCTTTTGCCGGTGTCGGTCCTCTCAAGCCGTTGATCGAAACCCCGGCCGGCGGCACCAACATTCTCGCCGGTCTTGGCGTTTATACCAGCGGCAACAATCCGCGCGCCGCGGGCGTGCTGTGGCGCTCGGGGACGGACTCGTTCATCAACGACGTGCGCTTCCTGGGTGGGCATGGCACGCCGCGGACGGCCGACAGTGCACCGCCGCCGCCCATGTTTGCCAATTACCCCTACGACTATCCCTACAACGCCAATCACTCGGCCGATCCCGATCCGGCGCGGCGCTGGGACAGCCAGTATCCCAGCCTGATGGTCACCGGCGGCGGCACCTTCCTCGACATCTGGACGCCATCGACCTTCGCCGAGGCCGGTATGGTGGTGGCGGACAGCACGACCCCCGGCCGGGTCTATCAGCTTTCGGTCGAGCATCATGTCCGTCACGAGGTACAGATCCGCAACTCCGCCCATTGGCAGTTCTATGCCTTGCAGACCGAAGAGGAGCGCGGTGAAAGCGGCCATACCCTGCCGCTGGAAGTGATCGCTTCGCAGGACATTCTGTTTGCCAACACATTTGCGTATCGCGTCATCTCCGCCGACCAGCCGGCGCCGATGCAGGTCAAGGTGTCGGGCTCGCGCGACATCCGCTTCCGCAATTTGCACAACTATTCCAACAGCAAGGTCATCTTCGATGCCTCCGTGGTCGATACCGATCGCGGCGTCACGGTTTATGATCGCGAACTGGCCGTGCTCGACATCAACCCTGGTCCGCAGGCGGCGCCGCTCGACAAACGGCTCACCAAGCTGGCCGACGGCTTTGTCAATGTCTCGGGTGCAGCCGCAGGACCGGACGGCGCGCTCTATTTCATCGATACGCTGCGCCAGACGCTTTATCGCTGGAACGGACACCTGGAGAATGTGGCCGATGCGCCGCTGGCGCCGGTCAATCTTGCCGTCGACGGCGCCGGTAACGTGATGGCGGTGTCGTATCACGACAAGGGTGTCGTCTATGCGCTGGCGCCCGACCACACGATGAAGGTTCTGACGCCGCAATCGCGTCCCGCCGGGGCGCGCTATCTGCTGCCGTCCGGCAGCTGGACGCTTGATCGCACGATGCTGGGCAGGCCCACCGCGTGGTTCGTGTCGCCCGACGGCACGCTGTCATGGCCCGCTGCGGCTGATTTCCTCGAAGGGCATATGAGCTGGGGCATCAAGATGGCGCCGCAGTATCGCGCCTTCCAGTTCGCCGCCGCCAAGCCCGGCAGCACGGTGTATCTCAGCGAGGAATTGGAAACCCGTACCTATGCGGCCGAAGTCGGCGCCGACGGACGCCTGAGCAATTGGCGGCTGTTCGCCGAACGCGGCGGCGAAGCGGCGGTGAGTGATGCGTCAGGGAACGTCTATATCGCGGACGGCAACATCTACGTTTATGACGCCGCTGGAAAACACACCGACACCATCGTGATGCCCGAGCACGCCACCGGATTGGTGTTTGACGGCAACACCTTGTTCGTCCCGACCCGCACTGCGCTTTACGCGGTTCGGCGCTAGCAAGGCAGCAAGCGCGGGCGGGTCCCCTGCGTGTTCCTTGTTGTCTTCGACTATTTCTGGTTGTATCGTTTGTTGAACTGATGAACCACTGGGGTGGGGATCATGTTCAAATACGCGATTGCGTGTGCGTTCGTTCTGGCGGGCTGCGCGTCGTCCCCAGTTCTCGACAATGCGGCCAAACTCGCCTCGGCCGGTCAAGCCGCTTCGGGCGCAACTGTCGACTATATCGATGCCACGGCGGACGGCTATCAAGGCTATCTCGATGGACTGAGCTTCGCCGCTCAATATCCGCTGCCGCCGCCGCGCGATGCGTCGCCGCCGAAAGGCAAGGCCCGCGCTGCTGCGGATACGCCGCCGCCCTGCAACGTCTACGGCCTGACGCCGCTCAGCGCCGAGGGACGCAAGAGTGCCGACGAGTATTTCCAGAGACTCGACAAGACGGAGGCCTTCTTCACGCAACTCTCGAGCACTTACGCCGCTTTCGGCGCTCTCGCGACCTATGACGCCAAGGGCGCGGTGCAGAGCAATCTCGAAGGCACGGTGTCGGCTGCCAACGGCCTGTTAGGCAAGCTGAATGAGCCGAGCATCCCCGATAAGGCTGGCGCGCTGATTGCTGCGGCCGGAGGGTTGTTCGCCCAGCATGCCCAGGAAGACGCGGTGAAGAGCGCGAGCAAAAGCCTGCGCGCCATCGTAGAGCGTGTATCGGCGGCTTTGAAGGCCCATCGCAGTGCGTTCGTGGACGTGCGGGCCGAGGAAACAAGGGTGAGTTGGGAAGTGGCGGCCACGATGTGGTGCGCCGGTCTGGTCGACGCGCGCCCCGTTCTGGCGCCGCTGCTCGCTGACTCCGGCCTGGTAGTGGCCCCAGATCCGCCGCAAGACGTGGCGTTGAAAAAGGGCGTCGAAACCTTGCTGGCGGCGCGGGCGGAGCGGGCGCAGGCCCGCTTGGGCACGGGCTTCGACCGGATCACCGCCGGTCTCGATGCGCTGGTCGTCGAGCACAACAAGCTCGAAGCCGATGGTCCGGTCGATGTCGGCCGTCTCGCCACGCTGGCGGCCAGTCTGAAGCGTCTCGTCACCGCCAATTCGGGGACTGATAAATGACCCAAGTGCAATTCGAAGAGTTGCTGAAGGGAACGCTGGACGACATCGACAGCCATATGGTGAGCCTTCTGCCGCTCTGTAGCGGCGCCGAACAGCAGACTCTGATTTCCCGGCGCGACGCGCTGCGCGACATCTTCTGGAAAGCCAAGGCCAGCGAGCTCAAAGATTTCAACGCGACGGTGGAAGAGTTGAGCGACCAGCTTGCTGCCCAAACCAAGGCCCTGAAAACCGAGCTGGCGGATCTCAAGACCGCCGCCGCTGTAATCGCGGTCCTCACAGAGGTGATCAAGCTCGCCGGCGCTGTGGTGACAGCCGCGGCTGTGTGAAACGCGAGCGAGGTGCACCGTTTGGCACACCTCGCGCAAAGACTATTTCTTGCAGAAGGCTTTGGGGTAAGCGGCGACGCCGTTCGGCTTCACCGTCACATATACCGGCGCGGTGGCGCCTTTCAGCGGCGAGAACTGCAGTACGCCATCACCGGCTTTATCGGCGCAGGCGGTGATTTTCGCGGTGAACCCGGCCGGAACTTCGCCGCTCTGGACCGTGCGCACGAAGCTGGCGGTGCCGATGGCGACGGCGCAGGTTTTGTCGGCGACATTGGCGGCGGCCGGTCCCGGGCACTCGTTTTTCAGCGTCAGCCACAGGCCGGGCGGATCGCTCGCGGGGGTGTCGGCGGCGAACGACGGTGCAATCAGAAAGGCAACGGCGAACGCTACAGGTCTTGCAAGAGATGTCATGGGTCTCTCCTGTTGGAAATTGCAGACGAACCAGACACGCAAGTTGAGGGGCGCGGGTTTAGGAGTGGGGTCTGTGCAAGTCAAGAAGTTGCCGGTGCGAATACTTTCTTTTGTATTTCACAGCATGGGCGACATCGGCCACTTCTCCACAACATTACAATAAATCGGAATAATCGGTTTGTTCCCGGCTTTGTATGACTTGGGCATTGCGCTTTAACGCCGATTTCACGCGGGCGTGAATTGACCGCCGCCGCCAAAGGTGCCAAAAATTTAGCACCAAGAATTTGGCACCAAGGTAATACGATGGCGTCCCACTCCGACAAGACCGACGGCTTCTCGCGGCGCGAGCGCGAGATCATGGATGCGCTCTACAAACTCGGCAAAGCGACGGCGCAGCAGATCGCCGACGCGCTTCCCGATCCGCCGTCGAACACGGCGGTGCGCACCCTGCTCGGCATTCTCGAGAAGAAGGGCCATGTCCGTCACAGTCTCGACGGCGTGCGCTACGTCTACGAGCCGAAAGTGGCGCGCGAGAAGATGGCGCAAAAGGCAGTCAAATCGGTGCTGTCGACGTTCTTCGACAATTCGGTCGAAGGCGTGGTGGCAGCGCTCTTGAATCAGGACGACCTGAAACTGTCGCGGGGCGAACTCGATCGCCTGTCGGCTCTGATCGAAAAGGCCCGGGAGGAAGGACGATGAGCATCCTCAACACGATCCTGTTCGCGGGCGTTGCGTTTCTGGCCTCGTTCCTGATTATCGCGGCCGCGTGGGGCTTGGGCCATCGACGCGCTGCCGCCGTGCGTCATCTGATCTGGACCGGCGCCTTCGCGGTGCTGCTCGCACTCCCGCTGGCGGCGCTGCTCGTGCCGTCGCAAATGAATATCCTGTTGCCCGCCGCGCCCGTTGCCGTCCCGACCGATGGTCCGGTGGTTGCGCCGGCGCCGGTTGCGGCGGGCATCGATCCGGCCGACGTGGTGCTGGCGGTTGCCGCTGTGTGGCTCGCCGGGGTGCTGTTCCATCTGGCGCGGCTCCTGATCGGCGGCATCGGCCTCATCCGCTTGCATCGCCGCTCGGTGGCTCACATTCCGAACGGCATTGCCGATGCGCCGTTCCGCGGCCTTGGCTGGCAGTTGCGCTTGCGCACCTCGCCGGCGTCGGATTCGGGGCCGCTGACCTGGGGCGTGTTGAAGCCGGTAGTGCTGTTGCCCAAAGCCTCGGTGACGTGGCCGCGCGAACGCCTGACCAGCGTGCTGCTCCACGAAGCCGCGCATGTCCGCCGTAAGGATTGCCTCTGCCGCCTGATCGCGATGGCCGCTTCGGCTCTCTACTGGCCCAATCCGCTGGTGTGGCTGGCTGCCCGCGCCATGCGCGCCGATGCCGAACGCGCCGCCGACGATGCGGTGCTGACGGCGGGCGTCAAACCCACCCGCTATGCCGAACACCTTGTCGGCCTGGCGCGCGAATTTTCCGGCTTCTCCTATGCCATGAGTTTGTCGATGGCCGAGCGCCGCATGCTGAACACCCGCGTCGAAGCCATTCTCGATCCCGACCAACCCCGTTCCGGAGTCACCAAAATGGATGTGTTGAAACTCGGCGTCGCCGCGGTGGCGCTGACCGCCGGTCTCGCCCTCGTGCGTCCTTCGCTGGCCGAAGAACCGACGCCAGTACAAACCCCGGTGGCCGCTGCTCCGCATCATTCCACGCCAGCCCACAAGACCATCCGTCATGCCACTGTCCGTCATGATGTCGAAGTTGCTGATAACGATACCGATGCCGCGGACGATCCGCCGGAAGCGCCGGAGCCGCCCGACATGGCCGACGTTCCTTCGGTTCCACCGGTCCCGCCGGTTCCGCACGTGGCGGCCGTGCCTCCGGTTCCGCCTATCCCGCCGGTGTATGCGCCCAGTCTCTCCCAGCGCGCCGCGGATCGTGCCCAGGCCCATGCCGAAGCGCGCCGCGCTATCGCCGAAGCCCGCCAGGCGCTCGCCCAAGTCAACATCAATCAGACCGTCGAAGCGGCGATGAAGCAGGCCGAGCAGTCAATGCGCGAAGCCAAGGTTGGGGAAGTGGTTGCCAAGAAGGCACTTGCTCGCATGGATCTCGATCGCATCGTGGCCCAGGCGATGAAGAAGGCCGAGCTCGCCATGCAGAAGGCTGAAGCGGCGCAGGAGCGTGCCGAACGCAAGCGGCTCATCATCGAACATCGCGTCACCCGGGACGGTGACACCGTCACCGAAGAAACTTCGCGGCACAACGAAGAATAAGCCGGTTCACACAAACATCAGGCGGCCCCGCATTCCGAGGCCGCCTTTCGTTTGTCTGCCGATGCTTACGGCGAACCGGCTCGCCTTGTCTCCACCAGTTCTTTCCTGAGTTCGGCGGTTTCCGGCCGTTCGCTCATGTCGGAGAGAATGCGGCCGACCCGTGTGGTCTTGCCGTAGAAGTCGTCGTTCCAGTCGGTCTTGGGATCGACGATCGAGCCTTCCAGCGTCAAGCCGCCATAGGCGCCCTGGGTCGCCGACCAGATGATGATGTCGCCCGACAGGTTGGGCGCGGTGGCGCCTTGCGCATTGGCGCCGACCGTCACGACGGTGAGCCCGGCTCCGGCGCCGACTTTGAACTTGTTGCGCTCGATGCCTTCGAGCGCGCGCTGGCTCATGATGAACATCACGACTTCCGCCTTTTCGAGGCCGATTTGCAGCCCGAACGATCCCGAGGCGACGGTGTAGAAGGCGGGATTGCTCCAGCGCATGCCTTCGCGGCGCAGCAGCACGCCGTTGCCGCCTTCGGCACCGAACATGAAGCCGCCTTTGACGAGGCCCGGCACGATCAGGACGGCGCGGGCGCGATGCAACAGGTCGGCGGAAGGGCCGAAACTCTGGTCGTGGCGCATATGGCGCACGGTGTTGGCGGCGTTGGCGATGAGCGCGGTCTGGTCGCTCGCCAGGGCGGCCCCGAACGAAAGGGCA
>JAHFQC010000052.1:1880-35721 GCA_023259375.1 Alphaproteobacteria bacterium | reverse complement strand
TCGGCGTCAGCTTGGCAATCGGCGGCAACACGCCGAAAGCATCGGCGGTCAGCATGATCACGTTCGACGGCTGACCGACGCGGCCGGTTTCCGAAGCGTGCGGGATGTAGTGGATCGGATACGCCGCGCGGGTGTTCTCGGTATAGCGGTCGTCGTCGAGATCGAGCAGACCGGTATTGGGATCGCACACCACGTTCTCCAAGACCGTGCCGAAGCGCTCGGTGGTGGCGTAGATCTCCGGCTCGGCGTCGCGCGACAGGCGGATCACCTTGGCATAGCAGCCGCCTTCGAAATTGAAGACGCCATGCTCGCCCCAGCCGTGCTCGTCGTCGCCGACCAGCATGCGCGAAGAATCGGCCGACAGCGTCGTCTTGCCGGTGCCGGAAAGGCCGAAGAACACCGCGACATCGTCCTTGTCGCCGACATTGGCGGAGCAATGCATCGGCATCACGCCCTTCGACGGCAACAGGAAGTTCAGGATGGTGAAGACCGACTTCTTGATCTCGCCGGCATAGGAAGTGCCGGCAATCAGCACCATGCGGCGGCTGAAATCGACCGCGACGATGGTCGGGCTGACCGAACCATGGCGCTTGGGATCGGCGCGGAAGCCGGGCAAATCGACGACGGTGAAGCTGGGATCGAAATGCTCGAGCGCATCCGATGGCGGACGGATCAAGAGATGGCGGATGAACAGCGAATGCCAGGCATACTCGGTGACCACGCGGACCGGCAGGCGGTGGGTGGGATCGGCGCCGCCCCACAGGTCCTGGACAAACAGCTCCTTGCCCTTGGCATAATCCATCATGTCGGCATGCAGGACGGCGAAATGGTCCGACGACAACGTCTTGTTGTTGTCCCACCAGATCTTGTCGGTGGTCAGTCCGTCCTTGACGATGAACTTGTCGCCCGCCGAGCGCCCGGTGTGTTGACCGGTGAGAACCACCAGCGCGCCGCCGCGCGCCAGAATGCCTTCCTTGCGAGCGATCGCCATTTCGTACAGCGTCGGCGTCGACAAGTTGCGGTACACGGCCTTCAATTCCTTGAAGCCATGCAGTTCGAGCTGGGAGCCAAATTCCGACATTGAAGTCCTTCTAGCTTTGGTGGGCGCGCGAAGTCTCAAGCCGGTCGTCCGCCGCGCTCCCCTGGCGAACAACCTATGTTTCTGTTTGTTTCACCGCAACGGGAGAAACTAGACGTTTATTTCCCGAATCGAACCGGCAATTCCTAGGGCCGGAATTGTCGCATCCAAGGCATATTGTTGCGCCAAAGACGCATTCGTCCTCGGCGCCAAAACGCAGTAAGACCAAGGCCATGAGCTTTTCCGAAACCGATTTAGAGCGTTACGCCCGGCACATCGTGCTCCGGGAAATCGGCGGCACCGGTCAGGCCAAGATCCGCGCCGCCAAGGTTCTGGTGGTGGGCGCCGGCGGCCTCGGTAGCCCGGTGATCCTGTATCTGGCCGCCGCCGGTGTCGGCACCATCGGCATCGCCGATTTCGATGCCGTCAGCCTGTCGAACATGCAACGCCAGATTGCACATCGCACGGCCGATATCGGCCGGTTGAAAACGGACTCGGCCCGCGACAATGCGCTGGCGCTCAATCCGCATGTCACTATCAATACCCACACCGAAAAGCTGACGCCCGCAAACGCCAGCGCGATCATTTCCGGCTACGACATCGTCGCCGACGGCTCGGACAATTTCGCCACCCGCCACCTGATTGCCGATACCTGTCACTTCGAAGGCAAAACCCTGGTGAGTGCGGCGGTGACCGAATTTTCCGGCCAGCTTGCGACATTCAAAGCGGAAGGACATCCGTGTTACCGCTGCTTCCTGCCCGAAGCGCCGCCCGCCGGCAGTGTGCGTCCGTGTACCGAAGCAGGTGTGCTGGGCGCCGCAGCCGGTGTCATGGGCACCCTTGAAGCGCTTGAGATTCTGAAAGAAATCACCGGCGCCGGAACTTCGCTGGCGGGCAAGATACTGTTGTACGATGCGCTCGAAACCCGCTTTCGCACGGTGACATTGAAGCCCGATCCGGCGTGCCCATTGTGCGGTACAACTCCGAGAATTTTCCGCCCACAGCCATAATTATTTACCGGCACTTAAAGCGAACTTCGTAGCGTGCCTCCAGGTTTTGGGGCGCGTAATGGCACTCAACGTTCACTACGAAATTTTCCGACGCCAAGGCGTGGGCAGCTGGACTCTGATCGAGGCCCGCGAAAAACGCGATGACGCCATGGAGCTCGCTCAGGAGCTGGTCGGCGCCGGAGCCACGGGCGTCAAAGTCATCAAAGAGACCTTCAACGAAAACACCGGCGATTACCTGTCGCTGAAAGTGTTCGAACACGGCGAAATCAAAACCAAGACCAAGCCGAAATACGACGACATTCCGAGCACGCCTTGTTTCAAGGTCGACGATCTCTATTCGTATCACGCGCGCAAGACGATCGCGCAGCTGATCCCCGATTACCTCGCCCATCACAAGGTCACCGTCACCGAACTCAGCCATCGTGCCGATCTCTTGGAAAAACTCGAGGCCGCCGGGACGCTGCTGCAGCAGGCCATCCAGCGCGTCGCCGTCTGCCAAGCGATCGAAAACGAAGACGAGGTGCTCAAGATCATCCGCAGTCTGCGCGAACTCACCACGCAGGCCTGCCACCGCGTCTATCGCGATGCCGCCAAGGGGCGGTTTGCGAGCTGCAAGCCGGGCCATTTCGCCGCCCAGGCCGAGAAGCTGGCAGAGGCCAGTGACGGGCGCTATGTGCTCAACGGCATTGTTGCCGGTTACCTGAAGGACGCCAAAAGCTGGGACGAGAAGGTCCGCCGTCTGATGGCCCTGATGGACGAAGTCCACGGCGACACGCCCGGCGCCAAGCTTCTGCTCACGGTGATCGACACCCTGATCGGCGAGGTTCTGTGCGGGCCGGCCGGACTCAAAGCGCTGATCGGCACCCAGGCCAATCAGGGCGAAGCCGTGATGGCGCTGGTCCAACTGTTCCTTGGACGCGAACCGGAACAATCCGACGGCCGCAGCGGCCTGATCGCTCTGACCAAGCAGTTCGCGGCCGATACCCTGCCCAACGCGCGCGGCGCGATCGCCGACCGCATCGTCGCCGAAATCCGTTCGTTCAAGCGTCTGGTTCCGGATTCGCTGGAAGAAGAACTCAAGGCGCTGCGCCAGATCGCCAATCTCGTGGTAGTCGGCATCGGAAAATATCTCAGTCACGAAGACTTGATCGCCGCCTTCGTGCTCCGCAGCCAGCGTCTTATCACCAGCGAAAGCCTGGCGCCGTACCTTCACGGCGAGCCGCCGGACGTCAAGCTTGAGCGCATCCTGTTCGTCGAAGAAAACATCATCGGGGCCGAGAACAAGCGCCGCCTCGCCGCCTTCATCACCCCGGTCATCACCGGGCCCTTGTTCGAAGAGTATTTCCAGAACTCGAAGACGCCGCTGTTCCAGCGCCTGCAGCAATTGGCCCAGCTCAGCGACCGCGTCATGCACTCCAGCTTCCAGGAAAATCACAAGTCCGAAATCACCGATATTATTGATCGGGTCGCCGCGTCGGTCGAAAGCAAGGGTCGGCTGTTCGACTCGATCGACAAGCGCAATGCCTCGCCGAACGAAAAGGCTTTCGCCGTTATCAAGCTATTGTCCTCGAACACCCTGACCGAGCCGCGTCTGGCAGGCCGGGCGCGCGAAATGGTGATCGGCTATCTCGGCAAACCCGGTTTCCTTGCCGGCTACGTGGCCCAGAATGCCAAAGACGGTATGCCGCCGGATCGCGACGCCGCAGTCGCCGACCTTATGCGTCTCCTCGAAAAGGCCGGTATCACCCCGGAAACCGGCCTCAAAACCATCGCTGCCTAATTGCGAATTCGGTGGGGAAGTCGAGATGCTAGGAATCTCGCAACGATTATTAAGAGCCCCTTAGCAGGTTGGAATTACAGCGATGGGTATGGCCGACAAACTCCACATCGAAATTGCGCAGGTTGCGCGGCAAGGATCCTGCCGCAAAGCGGAAGACCTGTTCCAGCCGCCGGCCAAGCGTATTCTGGCGCGCCTGCTGCCCGACTTTCTCACCAAGTACAAGCTGACCCCGACCGAGCTTCTGCATCGCGCCGATATGCTTTACCGCCTGGAATCGACCGGGACGATGTTGCAGTTCGTGGTGCAGCAGGTTGCCATCGCACGCGCCTCGGCGGAAGGGCGTTCGGTGCAGGAGATCATCCGCGAGTTCAACAAGCTCGCCGATGGCGTCATCGCCAAAGTTCATGAAGCCAAGCGCGCCGAGCTGTTTCCCGAACTTCCGGTGGAAAAATTCGGAGCGCTGGCGGGCGCGCTCGCCAAGAAACCGGACGGCCTATTCATCCTCAACGGTGCGCTGGCCTTGCATCTGCGCGACGTCAAGACGTGGAATGAAAAGGCGCTGCGGCTGATCAAAATCCTCAAAGCCGGCGAAAAAGAAGGCGGTACATTCCTGCAGGGCGCGATCAGCGTCATCCTCGGCGAGATCGTGGCGACGCCTAAGGCCCTGGACGATCTGGTCGGGTCGCGCGAGACATTCGGGGATTTCGTCCTGGCGCTGCTGCATCATTTCCGCGGCATGGCGGAGCGCAGCGAGTATGCCGATGGCGATGCCCTGTCGCTCATGGCCCCCCTCATGGTCCAGGGCATACTCCCGCAGGCGCACACCGCGTTGGCCGAGCGCATCATCGACGAGATCTACAGTCTCGAGCGCCTGCGCGAAGACTCGCTTGACGATGAAATGCAGGTCTTCCGGGATATCACGGCCTTGGTCCTTGAAGGAATCGGCGATGTGCTCAAGCGCGACGAGGTGACGGCTGCGCTCGAACTTCGGTCGAAGCGTTTTGTCACCAGTGAAGCCATCAAATCCGGTCTCGCCAAATCGGTCCTGCCCGACGAAAAGCTCGACTGGCTCCTGTTCGCCGAGACATGTGTGTTTGGCGAACGCAACAAACAAGTTCTCGCGCAATATGCGATGCGCATCGCAACGGCTGATTCGTTCCATGCCCGGTTTCAGGCTTCGGGCGTATCGCTGTCGCGCCGGATGCAGCGTCTGGCCTCGCTCGGGGCGGCAGCGGATCGCAGCGGCTTCCACGAAAACGACCGGCGCCTGCTCGCCACGGCTTGCGATACGGCGGCATTCGAGCTCGCGGCACAAACGCGATTGTTCGAAACGATCGACGCGCGTTCCGCCGATCCGGTGGGCAAGGTGCTGACCCTGCTCAAGCTCTGTGAGGCGGGGACCTTCACCAAAGGCCGCCTGTCGCAGAAAGCGCGCGATCAGATCATCGGCTACATGGCGACACCCGGCTTTCTCGCCGCCTATGTCAAGCATGCCAAGGCCGATCCGGCCGGCGCCATGAGCGAACTCACGCAGCGTGCTGTGAAGATCGGATTGAGCGCGGCAGACATCCGCGAACTGCTGGCGGCGTAACTACAAATCCATTTCCCAAGTTTCGCTGACCACATCGGTGCCGAACGACTGGGTCTTTTCGGCCTTGGTCAGACGGAACCCTGCGGCCTGATAGATCTTGCGCGCCGGCTTCTGAAATTCGTGCGTCCAGAGTCTGAGTTTGCGATAGCCCGCATTGCGCGCAAACGCGACCGCGAGATCGACCAGACGCTTGCCGAGCCCAAACCCTCGCGCCGCCGCCTCGACATAAAGCACGCGCAGACGCGCGACATCCTCAGTTTCCGGCTCGGTTTCCGGCAGCACGAACACCGATCCCAGAACAACGCCATCGCGCTCGGCCACAAAGCCTGCTTCGCGCCCGGGATGGCGGCCGAACTGCCCGAGGATTTCGGCAATGCAGGTTTCGAATCCGACGTTCCAGCCAAACTCCGCGGCGATCGCCGTGCCATGGCGATGAATGATCCAGCCGAGATCGCCGGGCTGGGGCGCACGGATCACCACCGGTCCATCCGGCGCGCCGTTCAGAAGCTTGGTGAGACTCGCAGCGGCTTCGGTGATCCGGCGTTGCTGATCGTCTGATTTGTCGGCCAGCAACTCGGCGATCGCGGCGCGCTGACGGCTATCAAGGACGGCATAGGTTTTGCGCCCGGCGCCCGTGAGCGCGATATGCTGCACGCGGCCGTCCTCCTTGGAGGCGCGGCGGCTGATCAGTCCCTTTTTCTCGAACCCGGCCAGGATGCGGCTGGCATAGCCCTGATCGAGACCGAGGGCGCTGCAGAGATCGCGCGCGGTGGCAAACGGAACCTGCGCCAGCTCATAGAGAATGCGCGCCTCGATCAAGGAATAGACGGTGCCGAGATGGGTCTTGGCCAACAGACCGAGCTTGCCGGTGTAGAGCCGGTTGAAGCGGCGGATGGTGTCGATGCGGGCGGATTGCGGATCGGACGGCATGCTTGCCACAGTCATACGATTAGATGACTTTGTCAAGCATATCGTCAGCGCACCGTTTCGGCCGGTTTTCTTTCGCTAGTGGGCGGCATCCCAGTTGGCGGCGGCGCGGGCTTCGACGGTGAGTTTGACGCTGAGCGGCACCAACGGAAGGTTGGCCCCTTCCATCACTTTCACCGCGACTTTGCGCGTCTTTTCCTCTTCCGCGCCCGCGGCTTCGAACACCAGTTCGTCGTGTACCTGCAGCAGCATCTTGGCTTTCAATCCGGCCGCCGCCAGCGCGCCTGGCATGCGGATCATGGCGCGGCGGATGATGTCGGCCGCGGTGCCCTGGATCGGCGCGTTGATGGCCGCGCGTTCGGCGCCGCCGCGAAGGCCCGGCACTTTCGACGCGATTTCGCGGATGTGAACGCGACGGCCGAATAAGGTTTCGACATAGCCGTGCTCACGCGCGAACGCCTTGGTCGCTTCCATGTAATCGCGGATGCCGGGGAAACGGGCGAAGTACTTCTTGATGTAGTCGTCCGCTTCGCCACGCGCGATGCCAAGCTGCGCCGCCAGCCCGAAGGCGGAAATGCCGTAGATGATGCCGAAATTGATCGCCTTGGCACGGCGGCGCACTTCCGCCGGCATATCCTTCACCGGCACGCCGAAGATTTCGGACGCCGTCATGGCGTGAATGTCGAGCCCGTCGGCAAACGCTTTTTTCAATTGCGGAATGTCGGCGATATGGGCGAACAGGCGAAGCTCGATTTGGCTGTAATCGGCGCTGATCAGCGTCTTGCCCGCCGGCGCGATGAAGGCTTGGCGAATCTTGCGGCCTTCGGCGGTGCGGATCGGAATGTTCTGCAGATTGGGATCGGTCGATGCGAGCCGTCCGGTCGCCGCCGCCGCCATCGCATAAGAGGTATGAACCCGACCTGTCTGCGGATTGATATGGGCCGGCAGGGCATCGGTGTAGGTGCCGCGCAGTTTCGCCAGCGTGCGCCAGTCGAGCACTTTCTGCGGCAGGTCGTGACCTTGCGCCGCCAGATCCTCGAGAATGCCGGCATCGGTCGACCAGGCGCCGGTCTTGGTCTTCTGGCCGCCGGGAATCCCCATCTTGTCGAACAGGATTTCGCCAAGCTGCTTGGGTGAACCGACGTTGAACTTCTCGCCGGCGAGCTTGCAGATTTCCTCTTCTAGCTTGGCCATGTCGGTGGCGAAATCGTTCGACAGCCGGCGCAACAGATCGGGATCGATCATCACGCCTTCGCGTTCCATGTCGGCCAAGATCGGCATCAGCGGCCGTTCGAGCGTTTCGTAGACCGTACGCTTCTTCTCGGCCATCAGCCGCGGCTTCAGAAGCATCCAGAGGCGCAGCGTGACATCGGCATCTTCGGCCGAGTAGCGCGTCGCTTCGGCGATACCGACGCAATCGAACGTGACCTTATCCTTGCCCTTGCCGGCGACCTCGGAAAACGAAATCGGCTTGTGCGACAGATGCAGTTCCGAGAGCTCGTCCATGCCATGGCCCTGGCGGCCGGCATCGAGCACATAGCTCATCAGCATGGTGTCGTCGAACGGCGCAACGCGGATGCCGCGCTGCAGGAAAATCACATAATCGTATTTCAGGTTCTGGCCGATCTTGAGCACCGCCGGATCTTCCAGCAGCGTCTTCAACTGGCCGAGCATCACGCTCTCGCGCATCTGCACCAGATCGGGCGATCCCATCAGGTCGAGACCACCCGACGCGACATGGCCGCAAGGAACGTAACAAGCTTCGTTCGGCGCCACCGCCAGCGACACGCCGCAGAGACGTGCCTGCATGGCATCGAGCGAGGTGGTTTCGGTATCGACGCAGACAAACCCTTGCGCCCGCGCTTTGGCGATCCAGGCATCAAGCCGTTCGGGATTGGTGACGGTCTCGTATTTGAAGTGGTCGACCGGTTTCAGGATTTCGGCGCGGTTGGCGACGACACCGACTTCGCCGTCGGCTTCGAGCGACGCTTCGACCTGCTTGTTGCTTTCCGCGGTCAGTCCGACTTCGGCGACCACCGCATCGGCATCGCCGACGCCGTAATGGGCAATGGCGCGCTTCTTCAGGGTGGAGAATTCCATCGCCGTGAGGAACGCGACCAGATCGGCCGGCACCGGCTCGCGCACGATGAAACCGTCGGGCTGTTCGGTAACCGCGACATGATCGTCGAGCCTGACCAGCTGTTGCGAGATGCGGGCCTTTTCGACATTCGTCTGCAAGGATTCGCGGCGCTTGGGCTGCTTGATCTCGCCGGCGCGGGCCAAAAGGGATTCGAGATCACCGTAAGCATTGATCAGTTCGGCCGCGGTCTTGATGCCGATGCCCGGCACCCCCGGCACGTTGTCGGTAGAGTCGCCGGCGAGCGACTGCACATCGACCACCTTGGACGGCGGCACGCCGAATTTTTCCATCACCTCGGCCGAACCGATGTGCTTGTTCTTCATGCCGTCGAACAGCTGAACTTCGCCGTCGACCACAAGCTGCATCAGATCCTTGTCGGACGACACGATGGTGCAGCGCGCACCGGCTTCACGTGCCATACGGGCATACGTGGCAATGAGATCGTCGGCCTCATAGTTGGCGAGTTCGACGCACGCGACGCCGAAAGCGCGGGTGGCATCACGCACCAGCGGAAATTGCGGGATCAGGTCTTCCGGGGCTGGCGGCCGGTTGGCTTTGTATTCGGGATAGATATCGTTGCGGAAGGTATGCTTGCCAGCGTCGAAAATCACTGCGAGGTGGCTCGGCTTGTCGCCGTTCATATCCTCGAGCAACTTCCACAACATGTTGCAGTAGCCGGACACGGCGCCGGTCGGCAGGCCGTCGGACTTGCGCGTCAGCGGCGGCAAAGCGTGATAGGCCCGGAACAAATACCCCGAGCCGTCGATCAGATAGAGATGGTCACCCTTCTTGAGCGCGCTCAATGGGCTTCCGCCCCCTTCTTGAGCACGTATTTGCGGTCGCAATAACCGCATTCGACGAAGCCTTCGTCGCCCATTTCGAGATAGACCTTGGGGTGACCCAGCGGGCCGCCGCCGCCATCGCAAGCGACGCGGGTGTCTTCCACTTCGATGATTTCAGGGGCTTCGGTGGTCATGTGTTTCCGGTCCGTTCAGGCGCCGCGGATGATAGTCGGCTCCCCCTATTAGGCAACCCGTTTGACGGATACCAGCCCGGCGCTAAGGTCGGGGCATGGTCAAACTGAATCGCATTTACACCCGCACCGGCGACGCCGGACAGACCGGCCTCGGCGACGGCACCCGCATCGACAAGGATGCGCTGCGCCTGCAAGCGCTTGGCAGCGTCGACGAAGCCAATGCTGCGCTCGGCCTCGCCCGCCTGGCCGCCAGCGGTGACATCGACACCATGCTCAGCCGCATCCAGAACGATCTGTTCGATCTCGGCGCCGATCTCTGCGTCCCCGAAAAGGATGGCGAGGAAGGTCCGCATCTGCGCGTCGTGCCGGAACAGGTGGAGCGTCTGGAGCATGAAATCGATGCGATGAATGCGAAGCTCGCGCCGCTCAACTCGTTCGTGCTGCCGGGCGGAACGCCCTTGGCGGCCGAGCTGCATCTGGCCCGCACCATCGTGCGCCGCGCCGAGCGGGACATCGTGGCCTTGGCGAAGGCCGAGAAAGTGGGCACGGCGGCGCTCGCCTACATCAACCGGCTATCGGATCAATTGTTCGTCTTGAGCCGCATCGCCAACGCCGGTGACGACGTGTTGTGGGTGCCGGGAAAGAACCGATAAGTTATTCTTCGTCCCGCTTATGGCCGGCGAAGAAGGTGATGAAGAAGCCGATAAAGCCGATCGACCACGCCGGAATTCCCAGCACGAACAGAACGGCGCCGGCGCCCCATGACGGCAAGGTTTGGCTCAGCCACGCGTTGAAGGCGGCAATCGCGCCTTTATCGAAGATCGCCCAGACATCGAGGAACGAGCGCAAGGTGATCTGGCCCTGATGCTCGAGGGTCGTCACCATGTCGGCACCGAGCAGCATCAAGGCAAGGCCCAACAGGATGAGCCCGACATAACTGAGAAACGTGCGCATCGAAGACCCCCGGCCGCAGAGCCCGGGATTGTGACGCGAAACCGCGCCGGCACAAGATGCTTAGCGCGGGTTAACCATCCCTGGCGTTATTTTTTCGGATAGGGCGTACCGTCGCGCTTGGTGTACGCCACCTTCGACCCATCCCAGACGAGGTCGGCATCGGGATAGTAGCAGGTGTCTTTGTCGCCCGGCGTGCGGGTGCCGACTTCCAGCACCTGCGCGGGGGCCGCGGACTTGTTGACGAGGTGATGGCCGTTAGGATCGTTCGCCTTGAACGCCGCGCAATCGCCCGCCTTCAAAACGTGCTCGCCGGCATCATCGACCAGCACAACTTCGCCCGCGACGACGAAAACGAATTCGTCCTCCTCGACATGCCAGTGCCGCTGCGCCGACCACACGCCGGGCTGCAGCGTCAACAGATTGACGCCGAACTGGGTCAGCCCGCCGGCATCGCCCAGCGCTTTGCGGACGCGGTCGAGGCAGGGCTGATCGAGCGGTTCGGGATAGCCGCAACGACGGATATCCGGGACGGCGGCGATGTCGATTTTGGGCATGCGGATCTCCTGCGCGATGGCACAAGCCTAAAACAAAACCGCCCGCGACAGCTATGCCGCGAGCGGTTCCGTTTTATGCAGAATCCGAAGGATTACTCGCCCTTCGGTTCCTCCGGTTTGGCTTCCGGAGCGCCACCTTCTTCACGGGGACCCCGGCCATGATGATCGCGCCGGCCGCGACCGCCGCGATCGCCACCGCGATGTTCACGATGTCCGCCACCGTGACCGCCCTGGTCTTCCTCGAACGGCACGCCGGCCGCAGCCGCTTCCGCCTTGAGCTTCTCGGTGATGTCTTCGCCGGTCGTCTGATCGACGACCTTCATGGAAAGGCGCACCTTGCCGCGATCGTCGAAGCCCAAGAGCTTCACTTTCACGGTGTCGCCTTCCTTCACCACATCGGTGGTCTTGCCGACGCGCTTGGGCGCCAGTTCGGAAATGTGAACCAGACCGTCCTTGGGACCGAAGAAGTTCACGAAGGCGCCGAAGTCCATCACCTTGACGACCTTGCCGTCGTAGATCTCGCCGACTTCCGGCTCGGCCACGATCGACTTGATCCACTTCAACGCCGCCTTGATCGACTCGCCGTCGGCGGACGCGATCTTCACCGTGCCGTCGTCTTCGATGTTGATCTTGGCGCCGGTCTTTTCGACGATTTCGCGGATGACCTTGCCGCCCGAGCCGATCACTTCACGGATCTTGTCGGTCGGGATCTTGATGGTCTCGATGCGCGGCGCATGTTCGCCGAGTTCGTCACGGCTGTGGGTGATCGCCTTGGCCATTTCGCCGAGGATATGCAGACGGCCGGCCTTGGCCTGATCAAGCGCGGTGCGCATGATCTCTTCGGTGATGCCGGAGATCTTGATGTCCATCTGCAGCGCGGTGACGCCGGCTTCGGAACCGGCCACCTTGAAGTCCATGTCGCCGAGGTGATCTTCGTCACCCATGATGTCCGACAGGACGACATGACGGTCGCCTTCGAGGATCAAGCCCATGGCAATGCCGGCGGTCGGCTTGGCCAGCGGAACGCCCGCATCCATCAGCGCCAGCGAGGTGCCGCAGACGGTCGCCATCGACGACGAACCGTTGGATTCGGTGATCTCCGACACCACGCGCAGGGTGTAGGGGAAATCTTCCTTCTTCGGCAGCAACGGATGAATGGCGCGCCAGGCGAGCTTGCCGTGGCCGATTTCGCGGCGGCCCGGCGAACCCATGCGGCCCGTCTCGCCCACCGAGTAAGGCGGGAAGTTGTAGTGCAGCATGAAGTGCTGCTTATAGGTGCCTTCCAGGCTGTCGATGAACTGCTCGTCTTCGCCGGTGCCGAGCGTGGCAACGACCAGCGCCTGGGTTTCACCGCGGGTGAACAGCGCCGAACCGTGCGTGCGCGGCAGGACGCCGACCTGCGCCAGGATCGGGCGAACCGTCACGAGATCGCGGCCGTCGATGCGCTTCTTGGTGTCGAGCACCATGTTGCGCATGACCTGGGCTTCGACTTCATGCCAGACCGCGTTGAACTTCTGCTCGTCGAGCTTGCCTTCACCGACGAATTCCGCGACGGCTTTCGCCTTGATCTCGTCCTTCTTGGTGTAGCGCGTCTGCTTCTCGGAGATGTGGAACGCCGCCAACAGATCGGCACCCGAGAACGCCTTGACCTTCTCGATGATCTCTTTGGTGTCGTTGACCGGCAGTTCGCGCGGTTCCTTGGCGCACTTCTCGGCCATGCGGATGATCATATCGATCACCGGCTGCATCGACTTGTGGCCGAACATCACGGCGCCGAGCATCTCGGCTTCGGAAAGTTCCTGCGCTTCCGATTCCACCATCAGCACCGCATCGGCGGTACCGGCGACCAAGAGGTCGAGCTTGGATTCGGGAATCTTGTCGACCGGCGTGTTGAGAACGTATTCGCCGTCGATATAGCCGACGCGGGCGCCGGCGATCGGACCCATGAAGGGAATGCCGGAAATCGTCAGCGCCGCCGACGCGGCGACCAGACCGACGATATCGGGATCGTTCTCCATGTCATGGGAGAGAACGGTGATGATGACCTGGGTTTCGTTCTTGTAGCCGTCGGCGAAGAGCGGACGGATCGGGCGGTCGATCAGGCGCGAGATCAGGGTTTCGCGCTCGGTAGGACGGCCTTCCCGCTTGAAATAGCCGCCCGGAATCTTGCCGGCGGCGAAATACTTTTCCTGGTAATTGACGGTGAGGGGGAAAAAGTCGATGCCCGGCTTCGGCTGCCTGGCGCCGACAACGGTCGCCAGAACTACGGTCTCGCCGTAGGTCGCCAGAACGGCACCGTCGGCTTGGCGGGCTATCCTGCCCGTCTCAAGCGTGAGCTTGCGCCCGCCCCATTCGATTTCCTCTCGGGTGATATTGAACATTGCATACTTTCCTTCATTCCCGCACGGCCGGATTGCCGAGCGGCATTTTCCTGTTCCCGTCAGTGCAGGACGCAGGAATCCAAGCGCACGCGCCCCACCAGAGGCGCGTGCTGGGAATTACACCATACTATGGAGTGGGCCGCGATCAGCGACGCAGTCCGAGGCGCGCGATCAGCGATTCATAGCGCTTCACGTCGGTCGCCTTGACGTAGTCGAGCAAGCGGCGGCGCGTTGACACCATCTTGATGAGGCCGCGGCGCGAATGGTTGTCCTTGGCGTGGGTCTTGAAGTGCTCAGTCAGATTGGCAATGCGCTCGGAGAGCACGGCCACCTGCACTTCCGGCGAACCGGTGTCACCCGTCGTCGTGGCGTATTCTTTGATCAGTTCGGCTTTACGGTCGGCAGTGATCGTCATGACAACAAAAATCCTCGGTCATCCAAAGTTGAACACACGAAACGGCCTCAGTTCCCCGGCTTCGAAGGTGGTCAGTGCGACCGCATCGCCTTCGCCCGTGGAGCAATAGACCGTGAGCCCTTGAAGATCATCGCCGGTGTGGCTTTCCGTGATCCGCGCGAACATGTTCGGTCGGATCAAAATCGGATTGCCGCTTTTCAGGCGAACCGCATCCGGCCCAGTGACCGCCAGCGCCGGGATGCCGTCCAGCGCGGTGGAAATGGGCCTCAAGTGCTCGAAAGCGGCCGGACTATGCATAAAACCCTCCAGCGAATCCAGCCTGACGGCCTCTTCGACATGGAAAGACCCTACCCGCGTCCGGCGGAGGGCGGAAACATGGCCTAGGCAGCCCAAGGCCAGCCCCACATCACGCACCCAAGCGCGGACGTAAGTGCCTTTGCCGCAATGCATTTCGAACTCGGCATGGTCCGGGTCGGGAATGGCGAGCAGCCGGACTTGGCGCACAAAAACCGTGCGTGCTTCCAATTCAACCGTATCGCCGTCGCGGGCGATGTCATAGGCCCGCTCGCCATCGACCTTGATGGCCGAATACGAGGGCGGAACCTGGCTGATAAGCCCTTGGAATTGCGGGATGATCGCTTCAATTTCGGCGCGCGTCGGACGCTTGTCCGAGGTGCCGGTGACGGCGCCTTCGGTGTCGTCGGAATCGCGTCCTTCGCCCCAGCGGGCGGTGAAGGTGTAGGTCTTCTCGGCGTCCATGGCGTAAGGCACGGTCTTGGTCGCCTCGCCCAGCGCCACCGCCAGAACGCCGGTCGCCATCGGGTCGAGGGTGCCGGCATGACCGGCCTTCTGGGCCTCGAACACGCGCCGGACCTTGGCCACGACCTGCGTCGATGTGACCCCGATCGGCTTGTCGACGATGACCCAGCCGTGGACCGGATTACCCTTCTTACGGCGTCCCATCGGTATTTTCCTGGCCGTCGGCCGGTTCGTCGTCTTCTTCGCCGGACTTGGCGAGGTCCTGCTGGACCTTTTCCGACTTCAGGATGGTTTCGATCTTCTCGGCTTCGGCAAACGACTTGTCTTCGACGAACCTCAGATCGGGCGTGAATTTGAGATCGATCATGTGGCCCATCTGGCCGCGCAGATACGCCTTATTGCGATTGAGTGCCGCGATGATCTTGTCGGCATTCTTGCCGCCCAAGGGTTCGCAATAGACGGTGGCATGGCGCATGTCGCCCGACGGCAGCACCTGGGTGATCGTCACCGAAACGCCAGCGAGATCGGGATCGCGGATATCGCCGCGAAACAGGATGGTCGCCAGCGCGTGGCGCAGGGTTTCGCCGACGCGGAGCTGGCGTTGGCTGGGACCGAGGTCGGAACGGGACTGTCCGCGGGAGCGGGGTCGGGGCATCGAAGCCTCCACAATACAAAGACGGCACCGCACGCCTGTCGCGCGATGCCGCCGTTAAATGCGTCTTAAAGGGCGCGCTGGATCGTCTCGACCTCGAAGGCCTCGATGATGTCGCCCTTGGCGAGGTCCTGATAGCTGGTGAAGGCCATGCCGCATTCCTGGCCGACCTGCACTTCCTTCACTTCGTCCTTGAAGCGCTTCAAGGTCGAAAGCTCGCCTTCGTGGATCACCACATGATCGCGGATGAGGCGAACCTTGGCACCGCGCCGGACCACGCCTTCGGTGACGCGGCAGCCTGCGACCTTGCCGACCTTCGTGATGGTGAACACCTCGAGGACTTCGGCATTGCCGAGGAACTTTTCGCGCGTTTCCGGCGCCAGCATGCCCGACAGCGCGGCTTTGATGTCGTCCACCACGTTGTAGATGATGTTGTAGTAGCGGATTTCGACGCCGTCGCGCTTGGCCCGTTCGCGCGCCAGTTTGTCGGCACGGACGTTGAAGCCGATGATGGCGCCGCCCGAGGCATGGGCGAGAATGACGTCGCTTTCGGTGATGCCGCCGACGCCCGACTGCAACACTTGCGCCGCCACTTCGTCGGTTCCGAGCTTGACGAGAGCGCCTTCGATGGCTTCCGCCGAACCCTGCACGTCCGCCTTCAAGATCAACGGCAGCATCTTCTTTTCGCCGGCGGCCCGCTGCTTGAGCAACTGGTCGAGGGTCTGGCGGGAGCTGGTCGCCTGGCGGGCTTCGCGGCGCTTGCGGGTGCGATACTCGGTGACTTCGCGCGCGCGTGCTTCGTTTTCCACCACGACGAAATCATCACCGGCTTCCGGCGCCGCCGACAGACCGAGGATTTCGACTGGCACGGCCGGACCGGCGCTCGGCACCGTCTCGCCGCGCTCGTTCTGCAACAGACGCACGCGGCCCCATTCGGAACCGGCGACGACGATGTCGCCGACCTTGAGGGTACCGCGCTGGACCAGGGCGGTGGCCACCGGGCCGCGGCCGCGATCGAGCTTGGCTTCGATGATGGCGCCTTCCGCCGAGCGGTTCGGGTTGGCCTTGAGGTCGAGCACTTCGGCCTGGAGCAGGATCATCTCGCTCAGCTTGTCGAGATTGATCTTCTTCTTGGCCGACACTTCCACCGCAATGGTCTCGCCGCCGAGGTCTTCGACCTGGATCTCGTGCTGGAGCAGTTCGGTCTTGACCCGCATCGGATCGGCGCCACCCATGTCGATCTTGTTGATCGCCACGATGATCGGAACGTTCGCCGCCTTGGCGTGGGCAATGGCTTCCACCGTCTGGGGCATGACGCCGTCGTCGGCCGCCACCACCAGGATCACGATGTCGGTCACCTCGGCACCGCGGGCGCGCATCGCCGTGAAGGCGGCGTGGCCGGGGGTGTCGATGAAGGTGATCTTCTGGCCGGTCTTGAGCTGCACCTGATAGGCGCCGATGTGCTGGGTGATGCCGCCGGCTTCGCCCGACACCACGTCGGTGGCGCGCAGCGCGTCGAGCAGCGAGGTCTTGCCGTGGTCGACGTGGCCCATGACGGTCACCACCGGCGGACGCGACACCATCTCTTCGGCGACATCCTCGCCGCCCTTGAGGCCTTCGAGAACGTCGGAATCGGCAACCCGCTTGACGATGTGACCGTATTCCGTGGCCACCAGTTCGGCGGTGTCGGCATCGATCACGTCATTGACGGTCGCCATCATGCCGTTCTTCATCAGAACCTTGATGACATCGACGGCGCGTCGCGCCATGCGGTTGGCGAGTTCGGCCACCGTGATGGTTTCCGGGATCGTCACTTCGCGCGGACCGGCCGGGCCGGCCTGTTGCACGGCCTGGCCTTTGTTCATGCGCTGCAGATGGCGGCGGAACGAGGCGACCGAACGGGTACGCTCGTCGTCCCCCGACAGCGCCTTGGTAACGGTCAGCTTGCCGCGACGGCGATCACCGTCGTTGGTCTTCTTGGCGGCCGGCGTTTTCACCGGGACCTTGACGCCCGCCTTCTTGGGCGCGGAGTCATCTTCCTCTTCCTTCACCACCAGCTTGCGGCGCGGCGGTTCGGCCGGCTTGGGACCGGTTGTCGCCGCGTCGGGAGCGGCCGGCTGGGCACCGGCAGGCTTGAAGCCAGCAGGTTTGGCAGACGGAGCGCGGGCTGCGGGAGCATGCGGCGCCGGAGCGGGCTGAGCCTCTTCCTTGCCGTCCTTGTCGAGGCGGCGCTTGACTTCGTCTTCGGCGCGCTTCTTGGCAGCCTCTTCGGCGGCCTTGCGGGCGTCCTCTTCCGCCTTGCGCTTGGCCGCGGCTTCGCGCTCGATCTTGAGCCGCGCTTCTTCTTCGGCGCGGCGCTTGGCTTCCTCTTCGGCGGCCTTGCGGGCTTCCTCTTCGGCGACGCGGGCATCGGCGAGGGCAGCGCCGCGGCGGGCCTTTTCCTCATCGGTGAGCTGGCGCAGCACCACACCCGGACGGGCACGCCCCGGCGCGGCGGATTTCGGCGGCTCCGGTGCGGCTGGTGTGTGCACCGGGGCGGCGGCGGCCTTCGGAGCCTCCTTGACCGGCGCGGCGGGCTTGCCCGGTTCGACGCGGGTGCGCTTCTTCTCGACCACCACCGCCTTGGTGCGGCCATGGGAGAAGCTCTGCTTCACCGTCGAGGTTTCGGTCTTCTTCAGCGACAGCGTCTTGTGCGCGGCGGCCGGCTTCTTGGTATCGTTCGTGTCGCTCATAACGTGCTTTCGTCCTGGCCCATCTGGTCTTGTTGGCCCTGCAAGTCGGATGGCTTGCCCTTAAGGCCCGCCAGTCTCACGGAATTCAAAATCAATCGCTCCGCCAAGACCCCTGGTCTGATGGCGGCGTGTACCACATTCTCCCGACCCAGCGCCAAGCTGAGCTCGTCCCGGGTGAGGACGTCGACGAAACGGACGTCGAGTTCGCGGCTTTTGACCGCCGAGCGCAGCTTCCTGCGTCCGTCATCCGAAGATCCGGCGGCATGAAACATGATCGCCGGTGGAATTTTCTTGTCGAGTGCCCGCATCGCGCTGTCGAACCCGACATCGGCGAGTCCGGCGCGCCGCGCCATGCCAAGATCGGCCTTGAGCCGTTCCGACAACAGATGGGCAACATGATCGGCGAGATCGGGCGCAACCGTCACTTTGGCCTTGGCGGCGCGGGCGAAATCGCCCTTGGCGATCGCCTTGGCAAAAGCCGTGCGATTGGCGGTCAGCCAGAGGCCGCGACCCGGCAGCTTGCCGTCGACATCAGGAACGACGACGCCGTCAGGGCTTACAACGAAACGGACGAGCTTCTCCGCCGGCAGAGCCGCACCGGTGGCGATGCAGCGCCGCTCGCGCGCGGCGCCCTCATTGTCCGAGGTGGCTGCCAGCATGAGGCGCCCTCCCAGTTATCGCCAAAACCCGTTCCAGTGCTCGTCACTCCTTTAATCAGGGCCGGAAAGGGGCTCTTATAGCCGGTCCCTCCGGTCTTGCCTATCGGCAAAACATCCAACTTTTCGAGGCGTTTAAGCCTCAGCCTCGGGCGCCTCGCCGTTGTCTTCGGCAACTTCTTCGCCTTCGGCCGACACTTCCTCTTCGACCGGCTCCTCGATCCACCCGGCCTTGACGCGCGCCTTCATGATGATGGCATTGGCGTCGTCAGGGGTCAGATCGAAGCCTTCCACCGCGCCGGGAATGCGGACGCGTTCCTTGTCCTTGTTGGTTTCGTAGTAGCCGAGCAGATCGTCGGTGGCGCAGCCCGCGAGATCTTCCAAAGTCTTGACCTCGTGCTCGCCGAGCGCGACCGCCATGGCGGCCGTGACGCCGTCGACTTCGAGCACGGCATCGTCAACACCGAGTTCGCGGCGCTTGTCGTCCATTTCCTTGTTGCGCGCTTCGATGAATTCGACGGCGCGGCTCTGCAGTTCCTGGGCGGTCTCGTCGTCGAAGCCTTCGACCGAAGCCAGATCGTGGAGGTCGACATAGGCGACATCTTCGATCTCGCCGAAGCCTTCGGAGGCGAGCAGCTGGGCGACGGTTTCGTCGACATCCAGGCTGTCCATGAACAAGGCGGTACGGGTGGTGAATTCCTTCTGGCGGCGTTCCGATTCCTCGGCTTCCGTCAGGATGTCGATCTGCCAGCTGGTGAGCTGCGAAGCCAGACGCACGTTCTGGCCGCGGCGGCCGATGGCGAGCGAGAGCTGCTCGTCGGGCACCACGACTTCGACGCGGTGGGCATCTTCGTCGAGCACCACCTTGGAGACTTCCGCCGGCGCCAGAGCGTTGACGATGAAGGTCGCCGCTTCGCCCGACCACGGAATGATGTCGATGCGCTCGCCCTGCAGCTCCTGCACCACAGCCTGAACGCGCACGCCGCGCATACCGACGCAAGCGCCGACCGGATCGATCGAGGAATCCTTGGAGATCACCGCGATCTTGGCGCGGCTGCCCGGATCGCGGGCCACGGCGCGGATTTCGATGATGCCGTCATAGATTTCCGGCACTTCCTGAGCGAACAGGCGGACCATGAACTGGGGATGCGAACGCGACAGGAAAATCTGCGGTCCGCGGGTTTCCTTGCGCACGTCGTAGATGTAGGCGCGGATGCGGTCGCCGGCGCGGAAATTCTCGCGCGGGATCATCTCATCGCGGCGTACCACGCCTTCGGCGCGGCCGAGGTCGACCACCACCGAGCCGAATTCCGAGCGCTTGACGATGCCGTGAATGATTTCGCCGATGCGGTCCTTGTATTCGTCGTACTGGCGGGCGCGTTCGGCTTCGCGCACGTTCTGCACGATCACCTGTTTGGCGGCCTGGGCGGCGATGCGGGTGAATTCCACCGGCGGCAGCGTTTCGGCGATGATGTCGCCGATCATGGCCGACGGATTGCGCGTCTGAGCGTCGGCAAGGCTGATTTCAATCTTGTCGTTTTCGACGGCTTCGACCACGTGCAGATAACGCGAAACATGGGTCTCGCCGGTCTTGGGATCGATCTCGACCTTGATCTCGTTTTCGGCGCCGTAGCGGGCCTTGGCGGCCTTCTGCATCGCCTCTTCCATGGCGCCGAGCACGACCTGCTTGTCGATCGATTTGTCGCGCGCGACCGCATCGGCGATCTGCAAGAGTTCGGTACGGTTAGCGGCAATCGCTGCCATGAGCGTTACTCCTTATGCGCGGCTTCGCGCGCCTTCAGATCTTCGTCAATCAGTTTGTCGGTGAGAACGAGCTTCGCCTCGGCAATCGCGGCGAAGGGAAGCGTAAGCGTATCCTTGCCCACTTCGATCACGACATCGGAGCCGTCGAGACCCTTCAGGATGCCGCGGAAGCGTTTGCGTCCGTCGATGGCGGCCGCCAAATCGATCTTGGCTTCGTGACCGGCCCAGCGGGCGAAATCGGTGAGACGGGTCAGCGGCCGGTCGATGCCGGGCGACGAAATTTCGAGATTGAACTCGCCGGGAACCGCATCGGGCTCGGCATCGAAGAATTCCGACAGCGCCCGCGACAGCTCGGCGCAATCCTCGACATTCATCGAGCCGTCGGGCCGTTCGGCCATGATCTGCAAGGTCTTCACCTTGCCGCCCATCAGGCGCAGGCGCACCAGATGAAACCCGGCCGCCTCGATGACGGGCGCCAGGATCGGTTCCAGATGATGCATTGCCGACAGTATGACTGCAGTTCCTTCGTGCGTGGGGGAACCCCACAAGCCAAACCTTCTTCCCGCGGCGGCCTCCTTAGACCGCCACACAACAGCACTCTGTTGTCTGGGATGGGCGCTATGTAACCGCGAAACGGTGAAATTACAAGCTGGCGGCTTTTCCGAACGTCACTTTTTCTGCTGCAAATCGATGGTGACTTCACCGTTGTCGGTCTGTGCCGCCGCCGGCTTCTGGCCGAACAGGTCGCGCACCGGCTCGGCGCTGGAAAACATCCAGATAATGGTGCCAATCATGCCGATCAGAAACACGGCCGCGATGGCGACGGTGCCCAGATCGGCGGGGTGCGGCCACACCCATTTGGGATCGTCTTTGTCGTCGTCGGGCTCAGTCATGCTCATGGTTTTAAACCCATATCGTGGCCGGAGATAGGCGACGAGCGAAGCAGCCGCCGTCAGCCTCAGGCCCGGACGAAGGAATAATACACCGGCGGGCCGTGCAGGGCCTTGGCCTCGTAACGGGTCGGCGGCCAGTGGGACGGGCGGGCATTGAAATCGGCCGGGCTTTGCGCCGTCCAGGCGAAATCGGGGTGGGCGAGCGCCCGCTCCAGGGTCCAGGCGGCATACCCGGCATCGTCGCTGGCAAAGCGAAACTCGCCGCCAGCGCGCAGCACCCGGGCGAACGCCGTTAGCATCTCGGTCTGAATAAAGCGGCGCTTGTGGTGGCGGGTCTTGGGCCAGGGATCGGGAAACAGCACAAAAACCTTGCCTAACGAGCCGTCCGGCAGGGCGGCCAGGATATCCCGGGCATCGCCTTCGTGGATGCGCAGGTTCGCCGGAGGATTGTCCTCCATGTGGCTGAGAAGCTTGGCGACGCCGGATTCATAGGGCTCGGCCCCGATCAACCCGACCGCCGGATTGGTCCGCGCCAGCGCCAGCATGTGCTCGCCGGCCCCAAACCCGATTTCGAGCCAGACATCCTCGACCCGCGGCGCGAAATAGTCTCGCGGATCAGTACCTTGAACGATGTTCAAAGCGTGCTTGGGCAGCAGCGTCTGGCGCAGGTCTTCCTTGTGCGCCGACAGTTTCGGCCCTTTGCGGCGGCCATAGAGCTTTTTCTGAAACTGCTCGTGCTCGAACATGACGATACTTTTTGTTGTCGCGCGATTTGTCGGAAAACCGCTTCACACTTTTCCGATCGCGCTCAAAACAAGAAAGGCGAGCCGGTATCCGGCCCGCCTTCCAAAATCAATCCCTGATCAATCCCTGGTGGGACGATCAGAACGCCTTCTTGAGGGCTTCGACCAGATCGGTCTTTTCCCACGAGAAGCCGCCGTCCGCATCCGGGGTGCGGCCGAAGTGGCCGTAAGCGGAGGTGCGGGCATAGATCGGCTTGTTGAGGCCGAGGCGCTCGCGGATGCCGCGCGGCTTCAGCGAAACCAGTTCCGGCAGGATCAATTCCAGCTTGGCTTCATCGACTTTGCCGGTGCCGTGGGTGTCGACATAGACCGACAGCGGCTCGGAAACGCCGATCGCGTAGGCAAGCTGGATGGTCGCCTTGTCGGCGAGGCCGGCAGCGACGACGTTCTTCGCCAGATAACGGGCGGCATAGGCCGCCGAACGGTCGACCTTGGTCGAGTCCTTGCCCGAGAAGGCGCCGCCGCCGTGCGGGGCCGCGCCGCCGTAAGTGTCGACGATGATCTTGCGGCCGGTGAGGCCGCTATCGCCATCGGGGCCGCCGACGACGAAGGCGCCGGTCGGATTGATGTGCCAGACGGTCTTGGCGGTGATCCAGCCAGCCGGCAGGGCTTCACGGACATAGGGTTCCACCACAGCCCGGACGTCGGCCGAGGTCATCGACGCGTCGAGATGCTGGGTCGACACCACGATCTGGGTGACTTCGACCGGCTTGCCGTCGACGTAGCGCAGCGTGACCTGGCTCTTGGCATCCGGGCCGAGCTTCGGCTCTTTGCCGGCATGACGAGCTTTCGCCATCAATTCCAGGATCTTATGGCTGTAGGCGATCGGCGCCGGCATCAGCACCGGGGTCTCGTTGCAGGCATAACCGAACATGATGCCCTGGTCGCCCGCGCCTTCGTCCTTGTTGCCCGAGGCATCGACGCCCTGGGCGATGTCCGGCGACTGGGAGTGCAGCAGCACCTCGACCTTGCAGGTGGCGTGATGGAAGCCGTCCTGCTCGTAGCCGATCGACTTGATCGCCTGACGGGCAACCGCTTCGACCATGTCATGGGTGATTTCTTTGGGGCCGCGGGTCTCGCCGGCGATCACGACGCGGTTCGTCGTGGCCAGCGTTTCCGCTGCGCAGCGCAGATCCCAAGGCGAAAAGCCGTACTTGGGGCCTTCCCGGAAGAACAGATCAACGATTTCGTCCGAGATCCGGTCGCACACCTTATCGGGGTGACCCTCCGAGACGCTCTCGCTGGTAAACAGATAGTCTGACCGCGCCATATGCAAAGCCCTTCTTACAGCGCCCCCAAGGGCGCCCCTTTGGAAGGGGACTCCTCGCAGGTAATGGGGCAGGGGTCAATGAGCATATGCACATTTCGGCATATGTTTTGCCGCGCTACCCGGGCCCCTGCGGCCTTGGGGCGCATATTGTCCGCACCAGGGCTGTCAAAACGCCATGCGCCCCGCAACGATGCCGGGCGCAGGCGCTCACGTGATGGAAACGCTATTTCTTGGTTTTTTCGCCAAACGGGCCGCACACTTGGTTGCTGGCGATGGTGCCCGGCGAGTAATTGCAGATCCCCTTGCCGTTATCACAGGACGCATACCAACCGGCTTTGACGGCCTGCTTTGGAGTAATGCCCGTCCAAACGCCGCAGTAGCATTTTCCGTCTGCCGAGCCGACCGAATAGCTCGGCACGTTAGGACCGAAGGTCAAACCGGGCCAGGTCTTGGCCGAACAGGGGGTATAGGTCGGGGTCTGAGCGGAGGCTGCGGACAGCAGCAAAAGCCCCGCGAGAGCAGCAAAAACGGATGTGCGCATGAAAGCCTCCCTGGTTGTTGAGGGTGCAACTTTACAGCGCAAATTTCCGAAATTACAGCTTAAGAGTTGTGCTTTTCACAGAATGAACCGGCTAAGGTCCTGGTCCTTGGCGAGATCGCCGACCCGCGCCTTAACGTAAGCCGCATCGACGGTGAGCGTGTCGCCCTGCTTTTCGGATGCGACGAAGCTGATGTCGTCGAGGACCCGTTCCATCACCGTCTGCAGCCGGCGGGCGCCGATATTCTCGACCGTGGAATTCACCGCGGCCGCGACCTCGGCAATAGCGGCGATGCCGTCGGTCGTGAAATCGAGGGTCACGCCTTCGGTTTTCATCAGCGCCACATACTGTTTGATCAGGCTGGCTTCGGGCTCGGTGAGAATCCGTTCGAAATCCTCGCGGGTCAGCGCCTTCAATTCGACGCGGATCGGCAAGCGGCCTTGCAGTTCGGGCAGCAGGTCCGACGGTTTCGCGGTGTGGAACGCGCCCGAGGCGATGAAAAGAATGTGATCGGTCTTCACCTGGCCATGCTTGGTGGCGACCGTGGTGCCTTCGATCAACGGCAAGAGATCGCGCTGCACGCCTTCACGGCTGACATCGCCGCCGCCGCGCAGTTCGGAACGGGCGGTGATCTTGTCGACTTCGTCGAGAAACACGATGCCGTTCTGCTCGACGGCATTGATCGCTTCGCGCGTCACCGCATCCTGGTCCAAAAGCTTGTCGGCTTCTTCGGCCAGGAGCAGCGGGCGGGCTTCTTTCACCTTGATGCGCCGCGGCTTGGAGCGGCCGCCGAACAGCTTGCCGAAGGCGTCGCCGAGACCGACCATCGAGATGTTGGCGTTGGGCATGCCGGGAATTTCGAACTGCGGCATGCCGCCGGCGTCTTTCATCTCGATTTCGATTTCGGTCTCTTCGAGTTCGCCCGCGCGCAACGGCCGCCGCTTGGAATCGCGCAGCGCCGCTGAAGGGCCGGCCAGCGCATCGAGCAGACGGTCTTCAGCGCGGTCTTCGGCCAGCGCTTCGACATCGCGGCGCTTGCGCTCGCGCACCTGGGCGATGGCGATTTCGACAAGGTCGCGCACGATCTGCTCGACGTCGCGGCCGACATAGCCGACTTCGGTGAACTTGGTCGCTTCGACTTTGAGGAACGGCGCCTGTGCCAGCTTGGCGAGACGGCGCGAAATTTCGGTTTTGCCGACGCCCGTCGGCCCGATCATCAGAATGTTCTTGGGCAGCACTTCTTCGCGCAGTTCGGGCGCGAGCTGCTGACGGCGCCAGCGGTTGCGCAGCGCAATGGCAACGGCGCGCTTGGCGTCATGCTGGCCGATGATGAAGCGGTCGAGTTCGGAGACGATTTCGCGAGGCGTAAAAGCGTTGGTCATCAGAAGTTCAGGCTTTCAATCACCACGTTTTCGTTGGTGTAGATGCAGATGTCGCCGGCGATCTTCATCGCTTTCCTCGCGATCTCCTCTGCGGAAAGATCCGTATCGATCAAGGCGCGCGCCGCGGCGAGCGCATACGGTCCGCCCGAGCCGATCCCGATCAGGCCATCTTCCGGCTCGACCACATCGCCGGTGCCGGAGAGGATCAGGCTGGTCTGGCGGTCGGCCACCGCCATCATGGCTTCGAGGCGCCTCAAATAGCGGTCGGTGCGCCAGTCCTTGGCCAGCTCGACGCAAGCCCGCGCCAGATTGCCCGGATGCATCTCCAGCTTGGCCTCGAGCCGCTCGAACAGCGCGAAGGCATCGGCGGTGGCGCCGGCAAAGCCGGTGATGACGTCGCCTTTGCCCAGACGGCGGACTTTTTTGGCATTGGATTTCATCACCGTGGCGCCCAGGGTGACCTGGCCGTCGCCGGCGACGAGAACGGTGCCGCCCTTACGGACGGACAGGATGGTGGTTGAACGCCATTTCTGATCGGACATGATACCCGTCTATATAGGGTGGGATTCGGGAATATGCAGCCTCTCGCGAAAATACCCCTGGTCGACCTGCGCGGCCATACACCCTTGGAATTATTGTTCCTTTACCGGCGGCAAGCCAACATCCTGCTCGACGGGGTGATGAGCCTGATCGGCGAGGGCCCGGGAAAGGTCGTCGCCAAGGCCACGGACGGGATATCCCGGCGCTGGCTGGAAAAGACCAACAACCCCTACTTGCCGGAAATCACCCTGATCGCCAACGCCCTGCACCGGCCCGGGGTTTACGCGCTCAACACCTGCATGGAATGGGGCTGCACCAGCGGCGCCTGGATCGGCCCCGACGGCCCGTTCCTGAGAAGGGTGCTCGACTGGCCGTTCCCGCGCCTCGGCGAATTCCCGGTAGTGGCCCACTATTCCGGCCGCGCCGGTCCGTTTTTCGACGTCACTTGGCCGGGCTTCTGCGGCGTGCTGCAGGCGATGGCGCCCGGCCGGTTCGCGGCGGCGATCAACCAGGCCCCCCGCCGCAAGCATATCGGCGGATTTGTCGGCGCCTGGGTGGCAGGACGGTTCAAGACCAACGCCCGGCAGGCGCTGCCGCCGGCCCACCTCTTGCGCCGGGTGCTGGATACGGCGCGCGATTACACCAGCGCCCGCCAGATGCTGACCATGACGCCGCTGGCGATCCCCGCCATTTTCACCCTGACCGGCACCCGTGCGGCGGAAGCCTGTGTGATCGAGCGCACCGAAGATGCCTATGCCGTGCGCGAGCTCAGCAATGATCGCGTCTGTGCCGCCAACCACTTCCAATCCTCACTCAGCGAAACCGAACTCGGCTGGAAGGCGCGCCCGATCGACAGTATCGGCCGGCTGGCGCAGGCGATGACCCTGACCCATGAGGACGGCCTCAGCTGGTTCAATCCGCCGATCGCCAACGTCAACAGCCGGCTGGTGCTGGCCGCCAATGCCGCTACCGGCACGCTGACGGTGATGGGCACCCACGGCGCCGCCCCGGTGACCGAAATTTTCGAGCTGGCGGCGTAGGTGTTTTCTAAGACTGGGCCTGCTATGTAGGCCGCAAGGAGAGTTTTTCATGCGCACTGCGACCGTCGAACGCAAAACCCGTGAAACCGAAATCGCCGTTTCCCTCGACCTCGATGGCGCGGGCGAGTGCGATATCGATACCGGCGTCGGCTTTCTCGACCACATGCTGGAGAGCTTCGGCCGCCACGCCATGATCGACCTCAAGGTGCGGGCGCAAGGCGATCTGCATGTCGATTTCCACCACACCACCGAAGACAGCGCCATCGTCATCGGTCAGGCGGTGAAGAAAGCACTCGGCGACTTCGCCGGCATCACTCGCTTCGGCTCGGCCGGCATTCCGATGGACGAAGCTTTCACCCGCGTCGCCATCGACGTCGCCGGGCGGCCGTATCTCGTCTGGAAGGTGAAATTCACCCAGCCCAAGATCGGCGAGATGGACACCGAGCTGTTCAAGGAATGGTTCCAGGCCTTCGCCATGAACGCCGGCGTCTGCCTGCATGTCGAGAACTGCTACGGCGAAAACAGCCACCACATCATCGAGACCTGCTTCAAAGGCCTGGCGCGGGCGCTACGCCAAGCCATCACACCCGACGAACGCCTCGATGGCGGCTTCGCCTCGACCAAAGGCGTGCTGGGCGAAAGCGACGACTGAACGTGGCGGTCAGCGGCGCATGTTAAGCCTTTGATATGACGAGATAATATCGCCACCAGTCGAAGTGTCCTCGCCATCGCTGTTTCTATAGAAAGAATTATGCTATAGTATTTCTGTGGAAACGGAGATGCGAATGGTCCGCGCAGCACCTGCCCCCGATCTGGAACGTGCGACCGTGATCGCCAAGGCGTTCATTCGGGCGGGCGAAAAGCTCAAGCTCAGCAACCGCGAACTGGCCGAAATGGTCGGTCTGTCGGAGGCTTCCGTCAGCCGCGTGCGATCGGGAGACGCCAAGTTGCTGGTAAACCACAAGCCGCGCGAACTGGCGACGCTATTCCTGCGGCTCTATCGTTCGCTCGACGCCATCGCCGGCGGCGACGACATGGTTTCGGCCCGCTGGATGCGCAATACGAATACCGCTTTGGGGGCGGCCCCGATCGATCTCATCCTGTCTGCGCAAGGTCTCGTTCGTGTCACGGACTACTTGGACTCCCGAAGAGCTGTCGTGTGAACTGAAGCCGCTCGCCGGACTTTATTGGCGCGCCGTCGAAGCGCAGCACAAGAAGTCGACGATGAAACTCGTCGATTCCAGCGACGAACAACGCATCCTCGAGGAGGAGATCGAGCGGGCAAAGCCTGCGGTACCTCAGGCGGGGGATGGCTTCGATTATCTGCTCTACACACCATTCCGCTATCATGCCTTTCAGCCTAAGGGCTCCAGGTTCCGCCGCGCCGGCTTTACCGAAGGCGTGTTCTATTGCTGTGAATCGCCGATCACCGCGATGGCAGAGAAAGCGTTCTGGCAGCTGGTCTTCTTTTCCGAATCCCCGGCTACGCCATTGCCCGCCAATCCGGCGCAATTCACCGTGTTCTCGACGCGCATCCGAACCTCGTTGTGTCTGGACCTGACCAAGCCGCCGCTGGTGCGAGATGCCGCACTGTGGACGGATCTGGCGGACTATTCGTCGTGCCAGGACATCGCGGACAAAGCCCGCGCCTGCGCCACCGAAGCGATCCGCTACCGGTCGGTGCGCGATGCGTCGGACGGGTTTAATCTTGCGGTGTTATCGATGAGCGCTTTCGCCGCCAAGAAACCGGACAGCATGCAGTCCTGGCATCTGCAGCTACGCCGGCATAGCGCCTGGGCAAAATGCGAAGCCCCGGCACTGAGCCTGAGCTTCGATACCGATCTGTTCTTCCAGGACCCGCGTCTGGCGCCGCTGCAAGCATCCGATTGAAAAGGCGCACGAGCACATTGACCTTATGTTCCCGCTCCGTTCTAATGCCGGAATGGAAAACGGTTGTTCCAGCGAAAACGCTCTTGGTGTCGCCCGCGGCGTCTCACGCCTGCTGATCCAGGAAGGCTATTCGCCGATCCTCGAATTCACCCTCGCCAATGGGCGGCGGCTCGATGTGGCGGCGCTCGGGGCTGACGGCACCATGGTCGGCGTCGAGATCAAGGTCGCGACCGCCGATCTCAAGGGCGATCAGAAATGGCCCGAGTATCTGGAATTCTGCGAGCTGTTCTATTTCGCCATCCCGCCCGATTTTCCTGAGGAACTGGTTCCCGAATCCACCGGGCTGATCGTTGCCGACCGTTTCGGCGGCGCCATTGTGCGCCCGAGCCCACGCGCGGTGCTGCATCCCTCGCGGCGCAAAGCGGTGACGCTGTCCTTTGCCCGCGTGGCGGCCGAACGCCTGTCGCAGATCCTGGAAACCGCCAATGCTCTCTAAAGCCCAGTTTGAGAAAATCGTGTTGTCGTTCGAGGGTGTCGAGAAAGGCACCTCGTATGGCCATCCCGCTTATGTCCTTGCCAAGAAGTTCTTCACCCGGTTCCGGGCGGAGGATAATTCTGCGGTGCTGTTCGTCGGCTCGCTGGATGAGCGCGAAATGCTGATGGAAGTGGAGCCGGAGATCTTCCACGTCACCAGCCACTACAAGGATTATCCCATCGTGCTGGCGCGGCTCGACAAGCTCGATGACAAAACCCTGCGCGGCATGCTGCAACGCCATTGGACCGCCAACGCGCCGAAGAAACTTCTGAGCGGCGCGGCCAAGCCGGTGAAAAAGTCCGCAGCCAAGAAGACCATTAAAAAACGCACACAGACCTAGACCTCACACAGTCGTGATGCCGAAGCGGCCGCGCTTCAGCGTGGTATGGTGCCGTTCGATGCGGGAACAACCGCACGAGGGAAAAGAGGAAACCATGACAGGTTTGAAGAGGATCGTGGCCGCCGCCGCGGTCATTGCCGCGTGCGCCGTTGCTGCGGTAGCAGCCGACACCGCATTGGCGCCGGTACGCATCGACAGCGGCCTCGTCGCCGGGACCACGCGCGACTGCATCAATCGCTATTTCGGCATTCCCTACGCCGCTGCGCCGGTCGGCACTCTGCGCTGGCAGGCGCCGCAATCCGTGAAACCTTGGACGGGTGTGCGCAAGGCCGACGCCTTCGGACCGGTGTGCCGCCAGACCGTCGACTGGATCAAGGAACCGCAAAGCGAAGACTGTCTCAGCCTCAACATCTGGGCGCCGGCCAAGCCCGGCAAATATCCGGTGATGGTGTGGATTCACGGCGGCGGCTTTCGCGGCGGCTCGGGCTCGCAAATGGGTCCTGACGCCGGCAACGGCATCGTTGCCCATGACGTGATCCTGGTGTCGATCAATTATCGCCTCGGCCTCTTGGGCTTCTTTGCGCATCCCGAATTGTCGGCGGAATCGCCCGACAAGGGATCCGGCAACCAAGGCATTCTCGATCAGATCGCAGCGCTCAAATGGGTGCAGAAGAACATTGCGGCGTTCGGCGGCGACCCCAACAAAGTGACGATTTTCGGGGAGTCGGCCGGCGGTTCTGCGGTGGCATTGCTGACGATGTCGCCCAAGGCCAAGGGTCTCTTCCATCGCGCCATCGCCGAAAGCGGCACGGCGGATGGGCTCGAACCGAAAGAGGTTGCGGAAAAACGCGGCGCCGATTTCGCCAAGGCGCAAGGCGCCCCGACGTTGGCCGGTCTGCGCAACAAGGATGTCGAGACGCTGATCCGCCAACCCTGGCAGAATTTCGTCAACAATGACGGCACTGCTTGGCCCGCCGACATGGCCGCGGTCTATCAAAGTGGAGCGTACAATCGGGTGCCGATGATGACGGGCTGGAACGCCGAAGAAGGCGTCGATCTGGCGACGGAAATGCTCGGCAGCAAGACCATCACGATGGCCGTCTATAACGCCGCCGTGGAGCGGTTCGTCGGGCCCAAGCTGGCGCCGCAGATCCGTCAGATCTATCCCGGCAATAGCGATGCCGAAGCCAAGGTCTCAGCCGAGCGCCTCGTCACCGATATCATGGGTTTCTCGGCCTTCCGCTGGTCCGGCTTGCATGCCGCCCGCAAGACCGAGCCGGTCTACAGCTACTTCTTCGTCCATTGGCCGGCGGAACCGGTGACACCGTGCGGCTATGGCTGCAAGGCAGGACATGGTGCCGAGATCAAATTTGCCTTCGATCAGCTGGCGCTCGATCCGCGCCCGTGGACGGCCGACGACAAGGCGATCGCCGCGCGCATGGTCGGCTACTGGACCAATTTCGCCAAAACCGGCAATCCCAATGGTGACGGGCCCAACGGCAACGGCCTGCCGGCCTGGAAGCCGTTCGACGGCACCCCGGCAACGGTCGAAGTTCTGGGGACGGAGAGTGAAATCAAGGCGCGCGGGAGCTTCCCCGATTTCCGGACTTATCTCGCACTGGTCGCGCAATAGCGTGGTTTAGAAACCGGCGGGTCCTGGCAAGCCCGCCGGAGCACTTTGTACAAGTGCTCGCAGGGGCGGGCTGCAAGGAAGAAGGTGCGAAGCACCTGGCGGAGGAAAAAACGCTCTCCTCCGGGACACGCGGAGAATTACCGCGGGCTGCGCTTCGCCAGGATCCGCTGCAGGGTGCGGCGGTGCATATTGAGGCGGCGGGCAGTCTCGGAAACGTTGTGACCACAGAGTTCGTAAACGCGCTGGATGTGTTCCCAACGGACGCGGTCGGCGCTCATCGGATTTTCCGGCGGCTTTGGCTTGGAGCCGGGCGCGGCCAAGAGCGCGGCAGTGATGTCGTCGGCGTCGGCAGGCTTGGGAAGATAATCGATGGCACCGTATTTCACGGCGGCGACGGCGGTCGCGATATTGCCGAAGCCGGTCAGGACGACCACGCGGCTGTCAGGGCGAACGGTGTGCAGGGTCTCGACCACGTCGAGACCGTTGCCGTCCTCGAGCTTGAGATCGACCACCGCATAGGCCGGCGGAGTCTCTTTGGCGCGCGCTTTGCCGTCGGCCACGCCTTCGGCGATCGTCACCACAAAGCCACGCGTTTCCATTGCGCGGGCCAGACGTTCGCGCAAGGGGCGATCGTCTTCGACAATCAAAAGTGTTTTATCTTCCATCATTGTTCTTCTTCCTTACGCCTGTCGCACATAGGCCTGGTTGCAGGCCTGGTCAATCCTCTTCGCCCCGTTCGGGTGTCGTCTCGCCGTCGATCGAGCCGCGCGGCCAGGAAACGCTGACGCGCGCTCCACCGCCGGGCGGGTTCAAGGCTTTGACGTTGCCGCCGGTCTGTTCCAACAGGGTCTTGGCAATGAAAAAGCCCAAACCCATGCCTTCATGCTTGCCGATCTTGGAGACCGACGGGCCGATTTCGGTCTCGCCCACGGCGTGGTCGCCGGGACGGGACGTGATGTAGGGCTCGCCGATTTTTTCATAGATGTCGGGGGCAAAGCCGGGGCCATCGTCCTCGACGGTGACTTTCAGGGCGGTCGGCGACCACGACGCTTCGATCCGCACCCGCGAGCGGGCGAAATCGGCGGCGTTCTCGATGATGTTGCCGAGGCCGTGCAAAAGTTCCGGGGCGCGCCAAACTTGCGGTTGCGGAATTTCGCGGTCCGACGGAACAGCCGTGATGACAATCTCGAGTTCCTCGTCGCGGAACTGGTCGGCCAGATCGTCGAGCATAGCGCAGATCGGCAGACGGGCGGTGCCGCCGAGCATCGGTTCGTCGGGGCGCGCGAGCTTCATCAGGATCATGCGGCAGCGCTCGGCCTGGGAGCGCAACAGACGAGCGTCCTGGGCTTCGGGCGAGCCGGACGGCAAAGCGCGTTCGAGTTCGTGCGACACCACCGCGATGGTTCCGAGCGGGGTGCCGAGTTCATGGGCGGCCGCGGTCGCCAGTGCACCGATGGTCGAGAGGCGTTGCTCGCGCGACAGCGCCAATTGGGTGGCGGCGAGACCGGCCGACATGCGGGCGCCTTCCGAGGCAATGCGCCAGGCATAGACCGAGGTGAAGCCGATCCCGAGCAGCAGCGAGGCCCAAGTCCCGGCGAGGTAGAGCGGCGGCAGCACGACATGCTGCTGATTGATGCCCCACGGCAGCGGCTCGTGCACCACGGCGATCACCGAGGCGGCGGCCAAGGCGATGGCGCCGAGGATCATGGTGTTGCCGAGGTTGAGGGTCGAGGCGGCGATCACCACCGGCGCGATGAACATCAGCGCGAACGGATTTTCGATGCCGCCGGTGAGATAGAGCAGGGCCGCCAACTGCAGCACGTCGATGGCGAGATAGACCGTGGCTTCGCGATTGGTGAGGCGGTGGCTGGCCGGATAGCGAAACGCCAGCACCAGATTGAGCCCGGCGCTGAACAACACGCAGGCGAGACACTGGGCGATAGGCAGGGAATAACCGAAGCCGAAATAGACCAGGAAAAGTGCCACCGTCTGACCGCCGGTCGCCATCCACCTTAGATTGGTAAGAGTTCTCAGTCGCACTCGGCCGCGCAGGGCTGAGGCCGGAGCGATGGGCAAGGCCCGCGGCTGTTCTCCGGCGGGCGTCTCTGCGGTCTGCGACATGTCTTCCATGCCCCTATCAGCCTGAGGTGCGACCTTAAGTGCAATACGTAATGATCCGCACGACTTAGCTGACGAAATGCGCCCACTTCCGGCCCAACACCGGACGGGGCGGTGGGGGCTTTAGTGCGGCAAACTGGCAAATTTGTGTCCACCGCTGTCATAAACACAGAAAGCAACCGGATTTTATCCGTCGTGGTAAGCGGCGCCCCGGAGTCCGCGACTGCAAATCAGACGTAACTGCGATCACACCGCCGGGGTGGGAAGCCCCACGAGCGCCGTCGCCGCGATCAAGGTGTTGCGCATCAGGCAGATGATGGTCATCGCCCCGATACCGCCCGGCACCGGCGTGATATGGCCGGCACGCGTCACCGCTTCGTCGAATGCCACATCGCCGACCAGCTTGGTCTTGCCTTCACTAGCAGGCACACGATTGATACCAACGTCGATCACGGTGGCGCCGGGTTTGACCCAGTCGCCGCGAACGAA
>JAHFQC010000052.1:0-1870 GCA_023259375.1 Alphaproteobacteria bacterium | reverse complement strand
CCGGCAGATCGCGGGTCCGCGAATGCGCCATGGTCACGGTGGCATTGGCCGCCAGCAGCAATTGCGCCGCCGGCTTGCCGAACAACAGCGAGCGGCCAATCACCAGCGCTTCCAGTCCGGCGACGGCGCCGATGGTTTCTTTCAGCAGGATCATCATGCCGGCCGGCGTGCACGACACCAGCTTGGCGCGCCCGGACAGCAACAGACCCGCATTGGTGGGCGTCAAGGCATCGACGTCCTTGGCGGGGTCGAGCACATCCAGCACCGCCTGTTCACGGATCTGCTTGGGCAGCGGCATCTGGACGAGAATGCCATGCACCGACGGATCGGCGTTGAGATCCTTCACCAGCGCCAGCACGTCCGCTTCGCTGGCGGTTTCGGGCAGATGGTGATGGACCGACTTGAAGCCGAGCGCTTCGGCGGTCTTGTTCTTGTTGCGGACGTAGACTTCGGACGCCGGATCGTTGCCGACCAGCACGGTCGCCAGCCCCGGGACCAAGCCATGTTCGGCCTTGAGACGGGCGGTTTCCTCGATCAGGCGGCCCTTCAGCTTAGCGGCGTGAGCCTTGCCGTCGATCAGCGCAGCGGTCATTTCGACACCCCTTCCAGGCGGGCGGCGAGTACGGCCGGATCGCCCGCGATTTCCACCCGTTTCAAGCGCCCCGTGGCGCCCGATACAATGCTTATCGTTGATTTTGGCACGCCGAACCTGTCGGCCAGAAGCGCCACCAGCGCCGTATTGGCTTTGCCGTTTTCGGGGACCGCGCGCACCCGGGCCTTGAGGTGCTCGGAGCCGTCCGAGGCGGCTTCCCACCCTTCCACCGCATCGCGCCCGCCTTTGGGCGTCAGCCGGACGTGGAAGCTGACGGCACCGACAGCGATGCGGACGCGCTCGGCCATAGCCTCAGAACGGGAACTTGTAATAGAGCCAGACCACCAGTTTCTGCAGGAAGATGATGGCGATGAACACGACGATCGGCGACAGGTCGAGACCGCCCAAGGTCGGCAGGAAGCGGCGCACCAGGCGGAACACCGGCTCGGTCAGGACATCGAGGAAGCGGACGATGCTGCGCACGATGTTGTTGTGATAGTTCACCACATTGAACGCCAACAGCCAGCTCATGATCACCGCCGCCAGAACGATCCAGGAATAGATGTCGAGCAGGGTGACGATCAGCCAGATGACGGGATTGATCGGGGGATAGAACATCGCGGGGGCTCCGAGTGGGCCCGTGCGGACTACCCTGTTTCGCCCTCCCCCCGCAAGCAGCGGCAACCGGTGGGGTTAAGCAAAGGATGGTAAGGAGAAATCAGGCTGGCTTGCCGAGCCGAAGCTCGCGGCAGACAGCCCGCCTTCGCTGAGGGAGCTTCGGCGTGGCAGCCTCCGCTCACTTCGCGAGCGTAGGCTGGTGGAGCTGAGCGGAATCGAACCGCTGGCCTCTTCATTGCGAACGAAGCGCTCTCCCAACTGAGCTACAGCCCCTTAGCCGGGTCCCCGGACGCTAGGTGCGGCCGGGATGGGGCGCGTATGTAGGAAGTGCCCCCTCTCGCTGTCAATCATCCCCTTGCAACCGTCTTGTCGCGCAGCGGTTTTTCTTCATATGCCACCCCTCACCGACCCCTCTTTTGCCCCAAACCCGCGCAGTCTCAGCGCTCTCGCCCGGGATTTGGCCCTTTGCCGGCGCTGTCCGCTCTATGCCGGGGCGACCCAGGCGGTTCCCGGCGAGGGTTCGCGAGCGCCCCTGATGCTGGTCGGCGAGCAGCCCGGCAATGATGAGGACCTGGCGGGGCGGCCGTTCGTCGGGACGGCCGGGAAACTCTTGGACAAGGCCCTGGCCGAGGCCGGGCTCGCCCGCGATAAGACCTACGT
>JAHFQC010000154.1 GCA_023259375.1 Alphaproteobacteria bacterium | reverse complement strand
TCTGCCGCCGCCGCTGCCGCCACCTCCTCGGATTTACGCGGGCTTATACGGGCTTACGTCGGTCCTTCGCCGGCCTTGGCCACAGACGTAGCACGCGAAACTACGTCCGTGTCTCGCTATGTCTCGCGTGTTGTTGCGGATCGGAGCATTCGCGAAACGCCCATCGCCGCTGGTTTGTCGGGCACTCCTGTTGTCAAAAAACACGAGTCTGATGTGGGGAACGCACAACAAACCTTCAAGGGGCTGCGGCAATCGCTGCTTTGTTTGCATCCACTCGCAATCGCAAAATGAACTGATATTGCAGCGATAATCACATGCAGTGCTACGGACGGATTTTGCACAGGATAGGTTTTGTCCATGTGCGAATCTTCGCGCAATACTCAGAGTGAGTTGCGGCGGCGGCGTTAAGGATGAGGCGGGTGTCGTGAGGAATTGCTTGGTGCATTTTCCTTTTTCGTCATGGCCGGGCTTTGACCCGGCCATCCATCTTTCAACCGGCGTGGCTTTCGACGATGTACCAAACGTCGACACTGCCGGGATGGCCGGGTCGAACGCCCGGCCATGACGAATGCGCCCGCTGTTGGCAACACGCAGAGGCCTTTCGCATCAGCCATCGCCCCGTTCGGAACTTTTTCGCCGGCCGGGCTCGGGATGGTTTCCAATGCGCTCCCAAGCGGGAGGGAACCATGCAGACAAGACGCATCGTCGTACAATCGCTGCTCGGCGCGGCGGCACTCGCCGGTGTGCCGGCACGAGCGGACGAAAGCGTGCCGCAGCCGACCATCATCAAAGGCAAGCCGACCATATTGGACTACGGCGGGGGACTGAAAGTGCCCTGCGCCAGGGAGGCGTTCTTCACATTGTGGGAAGGCGGAACGTTTTGGCTCACGTTCGGCTTAGGCATATCGCAATCGACCTATGTCGCCACGTCCCAGGCGACCAAGCAGGCGACCGGCGTCATGCGCTTCCTGCTCCTGACCCTCGCCTTTGCGCCGGAGCGGCTGGTCAAAGCCGACGGCAACGGCTGGCGCAAGAAGGACCCGGCCGCCCGCGATTTCGTGCTCGGCGAATTGGATTTGCCCGTCGTTCCCAGCCAGTCGATGAGCGATGCCATCCTCGGCGGCGGCAATATCGAGATCAGTCCGCTGTGGAACTGGAGCGCCAGCGGGATGAGCGGAGCGATGCCGTCGGGCGCACCAAATGAGCCGGCCGCGCCCGCAGGCCCGACCAACAACCTGCGCTCAGTCGACCGACATGCCTTCAGCACCTGCTTCGTGTGGAAGAAGGATCTGAGCCTCGACGACGTGCGCAAACGCGCCATGGTTCTGCGGCTGTAAAACCGGCCCGAAGCCAAGAGGCAGGCTGTCGGTGGCCCAAACGCTCGGCGCGAGAGGCCGGTTGAGGGCTATTGCGCCCGATCCATAAAGGCGTTCATTTCCTTGAGCGTTTCAGCTTCATGCGATTGCCACACGGAATGGCTTGCATAAGGCAGGCGGATGACGCGCGCGCTGGGAACGTTGGTCTCAAAGGCATTGGCCTGAGCGGTTGATGCCGCCGTATCGGCTTCCGCTTCCGCTCTCACTTCCGGCGTGGGATTGCGTGCGAAATCGTGCGGCACCGCAAAAATCGCCAAGATATTGCCCTTGAGCGAAGTGAATTTCCGCTCGCCCAGAAAAACGGCATTGGCGATTGCCAATTGGGGCGCTCTGTCCGCGCGCGATAGACCGTGCTGTGCCGCGGGCAGCGCATCAAGGTCTTTAAGATGCTCAGGAAGTCCCTTCTGGAGCACAGTCAAGGCGTCCGAATTGAGGAGATCGGTCGTTTGCTGGCGGTCCTCTTCCGCGCTGGCGACAAAGTCCCAGCGGTTAAGCCGCCGGCGCAAATCGTTCAAATCGATTACCACGTCACCATTTATCGGTTTGGAGTAGAAGGCATAGCTCCATGCTGCATCGAGATAGATCAGTCCCGAGACTTTCTCCGGGTAGCGGTTGTCGATCGAACTCAGTTCCTCACCCGCGAGGGAGTGGCCAGCAATATACGGCTTGTCGATCTTAAGCGCGGCAATCACGGCCACCACGTCGTCTGCCAGACGATCGGCCGAGTAATTCGCCTCGATGGGTTCGGGCTTGCTCGAATTGCCAAAACCGCGGCGCGTGATGCCGTAGACATGGTGGTGCGCGGTGAATTTCAGGGCGAAGGCGTCGAAGTCATGCGCCGTGCGGCCCAGTCCGGCAAGGAACACCAATGGCCGGCCACGGCCGCCCCAGTCGAGAACCTCGAGGGAAACGCCCTTTTCCACTTCGACAAACCGAACCCGGTGCGGCGCGCTGTCGGCCGGTCCAGGACTGGCAACGGCCGCTGCCGCCAACAGGATGAACGCGCATAGATGTTTCATTGGTTCCCCCCAGCCGATTACCAATCGTTGGCTTGTTCTTTGGCGCAATTGCGGCGGCAGGAGTAGGAAAGGGGTGAAGTCCGCTCCTGGCGCATAACAGACCACCCCCGTTGTTCACGGGGGAAGTGGCCGCATTAGTGGCTGAAGGGGGCGGTCGTGCGAAACGCAGAGCCGAAAACGATCACCCGGGCGCGGACTATTTCCTGCGAGGTCCGATATGCGCCAGGAACGGCCATTCCTGAGAGTCGTCAGACGGTGGGAAGGTCTCTGTATAGAGGGTGTCGGGAACTCCTTCTGGGGGCGTCCACTCCCCGAAACCCATCAGTCGATTGTGCGTGCGGAATGCTTCAAATGTGCTTTCAGCCTCAAATGTGCGTAGCAGGCGCGCGTCAGGGCTTAGTAGCGCCCGCCAGCTCTTAGCACCGCGGACAAACATCGAGATTTGGCCGTGATCCTCCCAAACTTCGTGTACGCGTTTGACCACCGCCGTCTCCAACAACGCAGCCATATTAGCTGACCCCGCGAATGACAGCTAATGGCGCAGAGCGGCCCTTCCGGTTGGATGCGAGGATCGGGCCGGCGATATGCGAACGCGACCGATGAGGTCCCTCGATTCTCGGTAAGCCCCCCTTCCCCGGCTTCGCTAATGCGAGCCGGGACTTCCCCCCGCGGTCTTAGTGCCGGTGGCGTTGCGCCCGCGTGGGGCAGAAAGGGGAGGCGTGATCCGTGCCCGCGCGGAACTGAAGGGGAGCGCACCGTCGGGCTATAGAGCGCTGTGAGGCACGCCCAGGCACTCCATTTTATACTTGCGAATGCGTCGCAAGCACACATCTAACCAAATGGCATCAACGACTTAAGTTTAGAATTGGTCAAAATTGCCGCAGCCGCCAGTTTGGTTTTGACTTCAGTTTAGAATTCTTCTAATTTAAGCGCAGTCACTCACCGAGATTTTCAAGGAGATACCCCGTGCTGACCGTTGGCGACAAATTCCCTGCGTTTTCCGTAAAGGGCGTCGTT
>JAHFQC010000124.1:2653-10621 GCA_023259375.1 Alphaproteobacteria bacterium | reverse complement strand
TGGCCATTCGGCTCAAGAATGGGGAACCGGCCCGTCGAACCCGCCGGCCATGTTCAACTCGAACGCTTTCGAGACGCTGTCCCGTCAGGATACGCGTTTCAGCGGCGGCTTCTTCGGCCATTATGACATTTCGAAGTACGCCAAGCCGTACACCGAATTCCAGTTCATGGACGACAAGTCGTTCCAGCAGATCGCGCCGAGCGCCATGTTCAACGGCTCGAACGCGTTCTCCGCTGACGGGTCGGGCAATTACTACGTGAACTGCGACAACCCTCTCATGAGCGCAGACCAGGTCGGCAAGTTCTGCACCCAGCAAGGCCTGGCCTCGAACGAGTTCACCGAACTCGCCGTCGGCCGCCGCAACATCGAAGGCGGCGGACGCACCAGCGACTACGAGCACCAGAGCTTCCGCGGCGTGATCGGCGTCAAGGGTGACATCACCGACAACTGGCATTACGACGCTTACGGTTCGTACTATTACGTGACGGTCGACCAGAACAACGGCAACTATCTCAGCAATCAGAAGGTCAACAAGGCGATCGACGTGATCACCGGGCCGGCGTTGCTGTCCGATGGCAAAACGCCGAATCCGTTCGCCGGCCAGCCCGAGTGCCGTTCCGTCTACCAGAATCTCGATACCGCTTGCGTTCCGTACAACATCTTCACGGAAGGCGGGATCAACAAAGCGCAGACGGATTATCTGTCCACCTACGGCACGTCGCGCGGCACGTTGTACGAACACGTCCTCGAAATCGACATCACGGGCGACCTCACGCCTTATGGCGTCAAGTCGCCGTTCGCGAATGACGGCGTCCAGGTCTCCTTCGGCGCGTCCAACCGCAAAGACCACATGACCTACGCCGGTGACGTGGCTGAATCGTCGAATGACCTGATGGGCTTCGGCGGCGCAACGGTTCCGATCAACAATGGCGTGACGGTCACGGAAGAATACGGCGAAATCCGTGTTCCGCTGGCGCAGAACCTGCCCTTCATCCAGGATCTGTCCTTGGATGGTGGTATCCGGTTCTCGGCCTACTCCAACCACCGTCGTCCCACGACCTGGAAACTCGGCTTGCAGTGGGCGCCGATCGACGACATCCGCTTCCGTGCGTCGTACGACGTCGCCATTCGCGCTCCGAGCATCTTGGAGACCTACACGCCGGAATCGGTGACCAACACGAGCGATGTCTCCAGCGATCCGTGCGCACCGACCACTGACGACAGTGGCAAACATGCTGCGGCTGCCACGCTTGCTCAGTGCCTGCGTACCGGCGTGACCGCTGCGCAATATGGCGACGGGCTCAATACCAGCCAGATCATCCAGTGCCCGTCGAACCAGTGCGCGACCTTGACCGGCGGCAACACGAGCCTCAGCCCGGAAAAGGCGAAGACCTTCTCGGTCGGCATGACCGTTACCCCGAGCATGGTTCCGGGCCTGTCCGCCAGCTTCGACTACTATAAGATCGACGTGTACAACGTGATCAGCAACATCCCGCTGGAAACGTCTCTGAATAACTGCCTCAATAGCGGGACCCTCTGCAATCTGGTCAAGCGCACGTCGTCGGGAACGCTGTTCGGTACCACGATCAACGGTGGCGGCTACATCATCGGCAACAGCATGAACGTTGCCTTCACCAACGTGTCCGGCATCGACATTCAAACCGACTACCTCACCACCCTGGCGGATATCGGCCTGCCCGATTACGGCAGCTTGGGCGTCCATATGACCGGAACCTATGCGGCCACAGCGAAGAACAGGTCCTTGGATTCGGAACCGATGTACGATTGCACCGGTCTGTTCGGTAATACCTGCGGCTCGCCGCTGCCGAGGTGGCGTCACCACTTCCGCGTCAACTGGGAAACCCCGTGGGATGTCAGCCTTGCTATGACGTGGCGTTATTACAGCGGCGGCGAGAATGAAAAGAACTCGACGCAGCCGGTCGTCAGCGGAAAACCCGACCTGCTCAACTCGCACCTGCACGACATGAGCTATCTCGACCTTGCGGTGTCGTATCAGGTCACGAAGGAGCTGGAGCTCCGCGCCGGCATGAACAACGTGTTCGATTTCGATCCGCAGATCATCTCGAACACGATCACCGGTTCGGGTACCCCGAACGCCTACAACAGCTACGATATGCTCGGACGTACCATGTACGTCGCGCTGACCGCCAAGCTGTAATTATCAGTGCTTCATCCAGCGGCGGACTTCGGTCCGCCGCTTTTTTTTTGCGCAATCTTCCTGCTGCTGAAAGCGCGAGCCGTGACGTCCGGAGCGTCAGGCGTTTTAGAGATGACCGGCGCGCCGCCGGAATCGGGGAGTTTGCCGCCCCGCCGGGCCTCAGGCATTTCGGTTAAGGGCATGATCCTTAATGGCGATCATTTCGGGAAAATCGTCCACACCCTGAAGATCGGCACGTACGTCAGCGTCACTTTCCGGAAAAGCGAGACGTTTTTGCCACGCTTATAAAATTAGCAGAAGACACCAGAAACATCCCAATCTTTGTGCAATTTGACACCAAAGTGCGAACCGATCTTGCCCTTGCGTGACATTCCCGAGATGCTCGTATGCATGTATCGCAAAGCAAATAGTTTAAGATATTTCAGCAATCTAGCGTCACGGATCTGTCAAATCCCTAATTCCTGAGCGCGTATTGGTAAGCCAAATTAACGAATATACATGGGCGCGCGGTTCCTGGGCATTTTGCTATCCGTTAGCTAACTAATTACTAATGTATAGTTATTTAGTTGCCCGGTCGCAAATGACTTTAGCCCGACTTCACCCCCCATCGGGCAGTCTTGCCCAACATCCGTCCTTGCCCGTGCTGTTGGCACTTTGCGGTGTACCGCAGCGCTAGAGGCCAAGGGATTTGCCGTTGCGAACAAGGGGGTAAAACCAATGTTAAGAAAAATTAGCAGTGCCCTGCTGGCTTCAGCAGCCATCATGAGCCTCTCCAGTGCCGCGTTGGCAGCCGACGTGGAAACGGTGACCGTCACCGGTACCCGCATCCCGCACGCCAATGTCGAAGCACCGACAGCCGTGACCACGATCTCGTCGGAAGTCCTGCAGATGTCCGGCACGGTCAACGTGTCCGATATGCTGCGTTCGGTCCCGAGCTTCGGCGTTTCGGGCATTTCGGCGACGAACTCGAACTTCCAGACCGCGGGCGCAGGTATCAGCACCCTCGAGCTGCGCAACCTCGGTGAAACGCGCACTCTCGTGCTGGTCAACGGCCGCCGCTACGTCGCTGGCGTTGCCGGATCGAGCGCCGTCGACTTCAACACCGTTCCGACCGACCTGATCGACCGCGTCGAAGTCATCACTGGTGGCGCGTCGGCCATTTACGGCTCGGACGCCCTCGCCGGCGTCATCAACGTCATTCTGAAGACCGACTACGAAGGCATGACTGCCGACGTCCAGAGCGGCCGTACGGAATACGACGACGAAATCACCTACAAAGTGCATGCCATGTTCGGCAGCAACTTTGCCAACAACAAGGGCAACCTCGTCGTGTCGGCCACTTGGTCGCGCAACGAAGGCGCCTGGGCGAATAACCGCGGTCTGTGGCGTACCGACAATACCGTCAGCGGCGGTAAGTCGAGCTACAGCGCCTATGGCCGTCTGGCGGTCCAGGCCGACTTCGACACCAGCGTCCTTGGCACGCTCGATCCCGCGAAGCCCGGCGATATCGAAAACGCCGTCGGTGGCGGTGATATCGATGTCGTCGGTTCCGGCGTCGGCCCCAACGGCACAGTCTCCCCGTACGGCAGCAAGTACGGCTTCGACCGTCAGCCCTACCGCGCCATCGAAACGCCGGTCGACCGCTTGGTGTTCTCGACTAATGGTCACTACAACCTGACCAACAGCCTCCAATTCTATATGGAAACGACCTTCGCCAACACGAAGTCGTCGGCCAATATCGAACCGTATCCGCATGACAGCGCCGACCTGAACAATATCCCGGCGAGCGCCGGCGGCGGCGGCGGCATTTCGATCTACAATCCCTATGTCCCGACTTCGATCCGTAACTCTGCTCTCACGGCACAGTCCAATCTGTACGCCGGACGCGATGCGGCTCTGGCGCTCGCCGCTGCCGCAACCGATCCGGACCTTGCCGACGCGTGGTCGGCCGAAGCCGACACGCTCAACCAGCTCGGCCTTTCGGACGATTACATCACCTATCGCCGTCGTCTGACGGAGTTCGGGCCGCGCCACTACGACGCCAGCCGCGATCTCTATCGCCTCGTTGTTGGTGCCAAGGGCACGCTTTTCAGCGACTATAACTGGGATCTGTACTTCAACTGGGGTCATACGCTGGACACCCAGAACGGTACCGGCCAGATCAACATCCCGAACCTGCGCGAAGCAGTGTCGGCTCACGTTGCCACGGCGGCTGATATCGCGACCGGCGCCAAGCTGGGCGGTGGTTCCGCCAAAGTCGGCGACATCATTTGCGACAACCAGTATGCTCAGGCCGAGGGCTGCGTTCCAATCAATCTGTTCGGTCTCAACTCGGTCACCCCCGACGCCCTCAAATACGTGATGGCGCCGCAGAGCCGCATCGACAATATCGACGAGCAAGTGATTGCCGGCTCGATCGCGGGCCCGGTGTTCAAGCTGCCGGCCGGTGACGTCTCCGGTGTCGTCGGCTTCGAGTATCGCCGTGAATTCGCGTCCGACGTTCCGGATGCACTTTCGCAGTCGGGCCAGAATGCCGGCAACAAAGAGCCGGAGACCATCGGCAGCTACCATGTGCTCGAGTTCTTCGCGGAAACGGAAGTTCCGATCCTGAAAGACCAGTTCCTGGCGAAGGACCTTTCGCTCGGTGGCGCAATTCGTTGGTCGCAGTACGGCACCGGTTCTTCGACGACCATCACCAATGCCTATACCGGCCGTCTGTCCTGGTCGCCGATCGACGATCTGCGCTTCCGCGCCCAGTATGCGAAGGCCGTACGCTCTCCGGACATCAACGAAATGTTCGCTCCGGGCGGCGAAGACTTCGCTTCGGTTGACGATCCTTGCAACGGCGTGACCGCTGCATCGACCGGCACCACCGCGGCGCACTGCTTGGCCGATCCGAACGTTGCGGCGCGCGTTGCGGCCAACGGAGCGCTCGATCTGACGCTCGCCGAAGTTCAGGGCACGGGCGGTACGTCGGGCCTCGGCAACAAGAACCTGTCACCTGAAAAGTCCGATACCTACACCCTCGGTGCCGTGTTCACCCATGACTTCGGTTCATACGGCTCGTTCATGTTGTCGGTCGATTATTACGACATCGACATTCAGAACGTGATCACCAGAGTCGACCGGCAGCAGGCTCTCGACCTCTGCTACAAGGGCGACTCCTACCCGAACGCGTTCTGCGGCATGATCGTCCGCAAATCGACGGGCGGGAACTTCCAGAAGGGCGCCATCACCGAAGTCAATACCGGCTATTTCAATCAGGGCTACCTGAAGGAAAACGGCATCGACATCGCGATCTCGCACAACTTCGACCTGAACGAAGCCGGCTGGCTCAAGGGCGGTCTCGGCCTCGACGATCTTGGCCAGATCTCCACCCGTTTGAACTGGACCTACACCAACGGGTTCTCGGATGAGTCCTTCGGTGAAGTCACCAACGACAACGGTGTGATCGGCGCTCCCAAGCACAAGGCCCAGTTCGGCCTCATCTACCAGAACGGCCCGCTGTCGGTGCAGTGGGAGACGGACTTCCAGAGCCGCGTCTATCTCTCGGCGTTTGAGAAAGACACCTCCATCCGTCCGTACTACCTGCACAACCTGTCGCTGTCGTATCAGGCGACGGACGAACTGGAATTCTTCGGCGGTGTGAACAACCTGCTCAACATCCGCCCGCCGTTCGTTCCGAACGCTTATGCCACGACCGGCACCACCACGGTTGCCGACGTGTACGACGCTATCGGTCGCCGCTTCTTCCTCGGCGCCCGTTTCAAGATGTAATTCGTAACGGCATATCTCTTTCGGCGGCGGACTTCGGTCCGCCGCTTTTTTTTTGCGCGCGGCAATGCCCGCTGCCTTGCAGACCCAGTAATGGAGAGGTTTCAGACTTCTTCGGGCAGCCCGGCCAAGGCCCGATCGATGCGCTTCTTCAGCGCCCTTCCCGCCTCGGTGAGAAACACCAGGCGCCGGCGGCCGTCTTCAGGGTGACGGGTGACCGTCACCAGCGCACCACCGAAATCGGCGAGCTTTCTGCTGTCTTCGGCGCCGTGCAGGCGCTCGATCGCGCGCGAGACCAGGCTTTCGCCGTAGCCCGACAGATAAACGAGTTCCTTGATCGAGATGCCGTCGTGCTCGCAGACGAGCAGGAACAGAACGACGCCCGGCAGCGACACGTCACGGCTCGACAGCCGCACCGCATCGATCAAGGCCAGCAAGCGCGCACAAGAGCCCGGTCCGGCGGCCATCTATTCAGCGCGGCCCGACCCGCGAAGGTTCGGCACCTTCCAGCACGAGGCTGTCGTGGCGGCGTTCGCGGCGCTCGCGCATGGACATCTCGGCATTGGGATAGCGCGCCTGAATCTCCTTCAGGTAGCATTTCAACGCGTTCTGATGATCGGCTGCCTCTACGTAATCATCGGCGTCGATGTCGATGACGATCTGAGCCCGCAATCGCATGTAGTGTGCCCCGGAATAACGTTATTTCCCAGGATGATAGGGAAACATTACGACTTAGCAATGCGATTGTTTGGCACAGATCGCATTTACGGGTAAATCGTTGCATGATTGCAATTGTCTATTGATGCGAGGAATTATCGGTTTGCGCACAAGCAGATACCGTTTCTTCGGTCAGCCGGGGGGAATTTGCTTGAATGCCGCCGCGTCGCTGCAGCTAGGAGCTTCCCGAAGCCACCGGAATCACCCATGAAATTGTTTTTCTGCCGCATCCCGGACGGCAATTTCGGCGACGATCTCAACCCCTACCTCTGGCCCCGCCTCCTGCCCAATGCCTTCGACGGCACGGTCGAGTACCGGCCCAAGGACAACCACGCCATTCCCCTGACCCGCCCGGACGAGGAGCTGTTCGTCGGCATCGGCACCCTGATCCACAACAAGCTGCCCGCCAGCGCCATCAAGCATGTGTTCGGCAGCGGTTACGGCTACGGTGCCCTGCCCGAGGATCCGAACTGGCACTACCACTGCGTCCGCGGACCGTTGACCACGGCCAAGCTCGGCCTGGAACCTGACAAGGCCATTGTCGATCCGGCCGTGCTGATCCGCCTGTTGCCGCGGCCTGTGCGCGAGAAACGCTACCGCGTTTCCTTCATTCCGCATTGGGAGATGGCGATCTCGGGCGACTGGAAAGCCGTCTGCCAGTTGGCCGGTATCCACTACATCGATCCGCGCCGCACGCCGGACGAAGTCATCGCCGACATCGCAGCGACCAGCACGCTGATCACCGAGGCCCTGCACGGCGCCATCGTCGCCGACGCACTGCGGGTGCCGTGGCTGCCGGTGTCGTCCAAACACACCATTCTCGACATCAAATGGCACGACTGGTGCGGCTCGGTCGGCCTCACCTATGCGCCGACCACCGTCCCGACCTTCTGGCGCCCGCGCCCGCATGTCGGCGCGCTGATCAACGGCGCCAAGCGTCTGCAGGCCGCCACGACGCTGGCGTATCTGATGAAGACCGGACGTCCGCTGCTGAGCCGCGACGGCGTACTGGAAAACCGTATCGAGCGGCTGCTGGATGTGCTGGGCGCATTCTGCAAAGAGCGCGGGTTCCGGCTCAATTCGAGCCCGACGGCACGCGGAGACGCGGAGGCGCGGAGGAAAGATCCTCAGATATCAGCGCAGGAGTAAGCGGCACAATTGGTTCTGCCCTCCGCGGCTCGGCGCCTCCGCGCGCTAATACTGCGGCGCGAGGTTCACCGCGATGCTGCGGCGATGCGCGAACAACTGCAATGCATCGACAAGCCGGTCGGTCAGGCGGGCCATCACGCTGTCGTGCG
>JAHFQC010000124.1:0-2643 GCA_023259375.1 Alphaproteobacteria bacterium | reverse complement strand
CACCGACGCGCCATGCGCCATTTTCACGGCCATCGCGACGCGGCTGCGCAGGCCCGATCCGGGCGCCCAGATCGCCGGGATGGTGACGGGCTCGTAAGTCTGTCCGATCGAGGCGCACCAGTCGCGCCATTTGAAGTCCTGAATGTGGTGCTTCGATGAGACCGCGACCCATGGCACGCGCAGCGCATCGGCGACGATGGCGCCGTGAAGTGCTTCCGAGATCAATGTGCCGCTGGCGGCGATCGCCTCCAGAACCTGGAACGGCGGCCAGCGCGGATCGATGAAATGGATGCCGACCATGCGGCAGATCTTCTGCCACGCGCCCGATTGCGCCTGGCACCAATGCGGCATGAACGAGACGCGATGCGCCGATTCGGGCGCCGCCGGCGGCAACAACCGCACCAGGATCGCCGGATCGGCGATCGCCAGCGTCGAGTCGAGCCCGAGGGCGCCGGCCGTCAGCGGACCGCGCACGCATTGGATGTCCCACTGACGATTGAGGTCGGGCAACCGGGAGCCGTCGCAGCCGCTGCCAAACACGACCTTCTTTCCGGTTTCGGGAACCTTGTTGTGGATCAGGGTGCCGATGCCGACAAACAGCGTGTCGCGCGCGTCTTCATGATCGACAGCAGCAGATTCAAGCGGCGTAAACCGGACCAAACCTTCGAAAGCATCCGGCAACAGCCGCGGCCATAGATAGGTGTTGAGGTCATCGCCGAAATTGCCCGCGGGCACGTCGCAATAAAACAGTTTCACAAGCGGCCTGCCTTTGTCTATTTACTCTACTTACATACTATAGATATTTTCGCCGCCCGCCAACCTCTTGCCAAACGTCGCGAACCGGTACGCCGTTGCGGCGTGCCTGTAACAAAAAAAGAGCACGGATGCAGGACATCCGTGCTCGCGCAGAGATTGCAGAAAAGCCTTATGCCAAGCCCTGTTCCAGATCGGCGATGATATCGGCGACATCTTCGAGGCCGATCGAAACGCGCACGGTATCGTCGGACGCGCCCGCCTGTTCCAGTTCTACTTTCGAAAGCTGGCTGTGGGTGGTCGAGGCCGGATGAATAATCAGGCTGCGCGTATCGCCGATGTTGGCGAGATGGCTGAACAGCTTGACCGAGTTCACCAGTTTCTTGCCAGCCTCGAAGCCGCCCTTGACGCCGAACGTGAAAACACTGCCCGCCCCTTTCGGGCTGTACTTCTTCGCCAGCGCATAGCCGAGATTGCCTTCCAATCCGGCGTAATTCACCCACGCCACCTGCGGATGGGATTGCAGCCATTTGGCGACTTCGAGCGCGTTCTCGTTGTGCTTCTGGATGCGCAGCGGCAGGGTTTCGATACCCGTCAGCACCAGGAACGCATTGAACGGCGACAGCGCCGGCCCGAGATCGCGCAAGCCGAGCACGCGCGTCGCCAGGATGAACGAGATGGCGCCGAACGTGTCCCAGATTTTCAGGCCGTGATAGGAGCCGTTCGGCTCGGTCAGGGTCGGGAACTTGCCGTTGTTCCACGGGAACTTGCCGCTGTCGACAATCACGCCGGCGATCGAGTTGCCGTGGCCACCGAGGAACTTGGTCGCGGAATGCAGCACGATATCGGCGCCCCACTCGATCGGACGAATGAGATACGGCGTCGCCAGGGTGTTGTCGACGATCAGCGGCACGCCCGCCTCATGCGCGATCTTGGCGATGGGCTCGATATCGGTGATGACGCCGCCGGGGTTGGCAATGCTCTCGACATAGATCGCCTTGGTCTTGTCGCTGACATGCGGCTTGAAGGTTTCCGGCTTGGTGCCGTCGGCCCATTTGACGTTCCAGCCGTACTTCTTGAAGGCGTGATTGAACTGGTTGACCGTGCCGCCATAGAGCTGGCGCGCCGCAATCACTTCGTCGCCGGGATTGAGCAGCGTGTAGAGCGCCAGATGCTGCGCCGCGTGGCCTGAGCCGACCGCCAGCGCCGCCGCGCCGCCTTCGAGCGCCGCCACGCGTTGTTCCAGCACATCGTTGGTCGGATTCATGATGCGCGAATAGATGTTACCGAATTCCTTGAGCCCGAACAGGTTGGCGGCGTGATCGGTGTTGTCGAACACATACGACGCCGTCTGATAGATCGGCGTCACGCGGGCGTGGGTGGTGGGATCGGGCTTGGCGCCCGCGTGAATGCTGCGTGTTGCAAATCCAGGTTCGGCCATGGTCATCGCTCCATTTACACATTTATTTTGGTGTTAATCGTGTAATTCAACACCGTGTGTCGTATATTATTCATGTAATCTCTAGTTTTGAAGTAGAAATTTGCAGAGAGGCGCAGGCGAAAGCTCGCTCGCGCTTCAAGGCACGCGATAAGCGATTAATGGCAGGAATATTCTCAGAGTGCGCCGGTCTGCCGCGGTCGAGCCGAGACATGCGATTGGTCTTTCAACCCCCGCGGTGTCTGATGCGCGAAGAGGCACGACGCTGATTTAGCGGGTCGCCGTGAGGCGACGGAGGGGGGAATGGCGTGGCGGCTGAGGCAGTCTTCGGTCCCCCCTCCGCCTCGCAAAGGCTCCCCCGCTATCCCGACAGATGTGCGGCTCGCGGATTTGCGATCCGCGGGGGAGGAAAGAATTGGTGCGACGCGGCGGCCTCAGCAGCGCGGCAAGGA
>JAHFQC010000051.1 GCA_023259375.1 Alphaproteobacteria bacterium | reverse complement strand
GGATCGGTCGGCCCGGCATGGGACCGCTTTCGTTGACGGGACAGCCGAACGCCATGGGCGGGCGGGAAGTGGGCGGGCTGGCAACGACGCTTGCTGCGCACATGACGTTCACGGCGTCCGATGTTGATCGTGTGCGGCGGTTCTGGAACGCGCCCAGCATCGCGGCAAAGCCGGGGCTCAAAGCCGTCGACATGTTCGAGGCGGTGCGCGACGGCCGGATCAAGGCGATCTGGATCGCGGCGACCAATCCCGCCGCCTCGATGCCGCAAGCAAGTCTGGTGCGCGAGGCGCTGGCGGCGTGCCCGCTGGTGATCGTTTCCGATGCCTGGGCGACCGACACCACGGCTTTGGCCGACATCGTCTTTCCGGCGGCGGCTTGGTCGGAGAAGGACGGTACGGTCACCAATTCCGAGCGCTGCATCTCGCGTCAGCGTCGCTTTCGTGCGCCGCCGGGCGAAGCGCGTGCCGATTGGTGGATGTTCGCCGAACTGGGGCGCCGGATGGGATGGCCGGAAGCCTTCGCCTATCGCACGCCGGCCGACATCTTTCGCGACCATGCCGCGCTGTCGGCTTTCGAGAACAACGGGCAACGGGTTTTCGATCTGGGCGGACTGGCCGCGCTCGGCGATGCTGCCTACGAGGCCTTGTCGCCGCTGCAATGGCCGGTGCGTAAGGACGGGCGGACGTCGCAACGCCTGTTTGCCCGCGGCGGGTTTCCGACCGCCAGTGGCCGGGCGCAAATGGTGGCTCTGACCCTCGAAGATGTGCCCGCGGATGCAGAGTTTCCGCTCGTCCTCAACACTGGAAGACTGCGCGACCAGTGGCACACCATGACCCGCACCGGGCGCGTCGTCCGTTTGATGCGGCACGCTCCGGTGCCGGTATTGGGCGTGCATCCGTCGACGGCGGTTGTGCAGAACATTGTCGATGGCGGCTTGGTCCGCATCGAAACCCGGCTTGGCTCGGCCGTGATGCGCGCGTCACTGGATGAAACCCTGCAGCCGGGCAGCGTCTATGCCGCGATGCATTGGACCGACCAGTTCACCTCCAGCGGTCCGGTCGGCAAGCTGGCGCATGCGAGTCCCGATCGCATGTCCGGCCAACCCGATTTGAAGGGAACGCCGGCGCGTCTGTCGGCGATCATCGCGGCGTGGCGAGGACTGTTGTTTCGCACGCACGCAGGCCTGCCGTTGTGGCGCGAAAACGTGTGGTGGTCGAAGGCGCCGATGGAGGCCGGCTTTGCGTTCGAGCTCGCCGGCTGGTCGGCTCTTGCGGACACCGTTTCCTCTGAGGAAACCTTGCGCGCGCTGCTCGGAATTTCGGATCGCGATGAGCTGGTGCAAATGTCTTTTCCCCGCGCCGGTGTGTACCGCTTTGCCGCCTTCAATGGCGATCGGCTGCTGGCATGTGCCTTCTTCGGACCGGCAAACTCCGAATTGCCGGAAGCGGAAATGGCGCGGCATTCGCTCGGCAAACAGTTGTCCGCGGACGAGCGCTTCGCTTTACTGGCCGGAAGATCCGGAGCTAAGTCGGCCGGCCGCATGGTCTGCAGTTGTTTTGGCGTTTCGGAAGCGGACATCCGTTCGGCCATCGCCGAGCACGGTCATGCGACGGCCGCAGATATCGGCAGGCATCTGCGTGCCGGGACCAATTGCGGCTCTTGCATTCCGGAGCTGAAAAAGTTGCTGTTGGAACGAAACCCTGTGCAGGTGGACTGATGGCGGCACTCGAAGGCTTGCGGATCTTGGTGCCCGAGAGCCGGGAACTCGATCTGTTTGCGGCCATGCTGGAAGAGGCGGGCGCCTCGACCTTGCGCTGTCCTCTGGTCCGCATCCTGGCGCTGGATGACACAAGCGAGGCGGACGTCTTCATCGACCGCTGCATCGCCGGCGAATTTCAGGACATCGTATTCTTGACCGGCGAGGGCTTGCGCCACTTGGTGAATTACGCCGGCCCCCGCAAAGAAGCCTTCGTGGCGGCGCTCGGCCGGATGCGCAAAATCGTACGAGGCCCCAAGCCCGCTCGAGCCTTGCGCGAACTGGGGCTTGTTCCCGACGTTGCCGCTCCGCAGCCGACCTCGGACAGCGTGCTTGACGTCATCGCGTCGGGAGCGAATGGGCGACGCATCGCGGTCCAACTCTATCCAGGCGACGGCGCCGCGCGGCTGGTTGATGGATTGAAAAGCCAAGGCGCATCGGTGACGACGATTACGCCGTACCGTTATGCCTCGGATGCCGATACGGCCTTGGTGCTGGCCGCGATAGACGCGGTGATCGCGCACCAGATCGGTCTCATTGCGTTCACGGCGTCGCCGCAGATCGACCGCATGATCGCTGTTGCGGGGCAGCTTGGGCAGGAAGCCGCATTACGGAAGGCTCTGGCAGATACGCCCGTCGCCGCGGTCGGGCCGGTGGTGGAAGCAAATCTCGCCCGCTATGGGATCAGGGCGGCTCTGGCGCCCGCTGCGAGCTTTCACATGAAGCCTCTGGTCCGGGAAATCATCGCATGGTGGCAACGCCGCCGCTGAGATAGAGCGCCAGCCCGCATCGGTGATCCCGGCGATATCCCGTGTCTTATTGAATAGAGCGACGTAACGGCAGCCTTCGTCGGGTGACGATAGTTTGCTAGGTGTTTTGTTTGCGGCGCGCGTTCCGCTCACCATGCGCTTTGAGAGGATCAATTCTGTGATTGAGACCCTGGTCGTTCTGTTGGCTGCGACCATGATTGCGGTTCCGCTCTCTCGCCGGTTCGGACTCGGCAGCATTCTCGGTTATCTCGTGGCCGGTATCGCCATCGGGCCATCCGGACTGCGGCTGGTGACGGACGTCGAACAGATTTCCGGCGTGTCGGAACTCGGCGTCATCATGCTGCTGTTCCTGATCGGTCTCGAGCTGAGGCCGCAGCGGCTCAGCGCCTTGCGCAAGGACATTGTCGGTCTCGGCTTCGGCCAGATGATTCCGTCGGCCGCTTTACTTGCGGGCTTGATCCACTTGGCCGGCGTGCCATGGGCGGGCGCGATCGCATTGGGCACCGGTCTCGCATTGTCCTCGACGGCCATCGTTCTGCCGATGCTGGGAGAGCGCAATCTTCTGCCCACAATCGCCGGCCGCGATGCCTTCGTCGTGTTGCTGTTTCAGGACATGGCGTTCATTCCGCTGGTTGCGCTGGTGCCGCTGTTGTCGGGCAGCCAGGTCCTCACCGATGTGCCGTGGGCCTGGGTCGGGAAGAGCGTTCTCGCCATCGTCGTCATTCTGGTCGGCGGCAGCGTTCTGATCCGCCCGCTGTTCCGGCTGGTCGGCGGCGCCAAGGTGCCGGAGATTTTCACCGCGACGGCGCTGTTCCTCGTGGTCGGCACCGCGGCGTTGGCGAACTGGGCCGGTCTTTCGGTCTCGCTCGGCGCGTTCATGGCCGGTGTACTGCTTTCCAATTCGGAATTCCGCCATGAACTGCAGGCCGACATCCAACCGTTCGAAGGCTTGCTGCTCGGGTTCTTTTTCATTTCCGTCGGCATGTCGGCCAACCTTGGCCTGGTCATGGCGAAGCCGCTCGTGGTCGCCGAAGCGCTCGTCGCGCTGGTGATCGTCAAGATTGTGGTCGCCTTCGTCGTCGCCTGGATCAAGAACCGCAACGCGGCGCAGGCGCTGCGCTTCAGCCTCTGCTTGCCCGAAGGCAGCGAATTCAGCTTCGTGTTGTTCGGGGCGGCGGTATCGGCCGGCGTGCTATCGCGGGACTTCGCCGACTTGGCGACTGTGGTGGTGGCGCTGTCGATGGTCCTGACCCCGGCGCTGTTTGCGGCATCCGAGCGGTTCGTCGTGGCGCGGCTGTGCAACAAGCCGAAAGAGCTGCCGCACGATGAGATCGACAACGCGGAGCCGCCGGTCATCATCTGCGGCTTCGGCCGTGTCGGTCAGATCGTCGGCCGCGTGCTGCTGATGCAGAAAATTCCGTTCACGGCGCTGGAGAAGGATATCGGGCAGGTCGACGTCGTGCGGCGCTTCGGCATGAAGGTTTATCTCGGCAACCCGACGCGGGAAGAGGTGTTGCGGGCGGCGGGCGCCGAAACCGCTAAGATCATCGTGGTGGCGCTCGACGACATGGAAGAAACGGTGGCGGTGGTCGAGACCGTCAAGCGCCACTTCAGCAACGTCCGGGTTTTTGCGCGCGCCCGCAATCGCCGCCATGCCCATCGTCTGATGTCGATCGGCGTCGCCGGGATCGTGCGCGAGACTTTTCACTCCAGCCTCAAGCTGACCGAACTCGTTCTCGATGAGCTTGCCGTTCCCAAGGACCGCGTCCGCCGCGCGCTCGATCTGTTCGAGGAGCATGACGAGAACGCCCTTGTCGCCACCCAGCAGATTTCCGGTGACGAGAAGCGGCTCGTCCAGAGCACGCAGGACGCCATGCAGGAACTCGCCGACGTCTTCGCCGCCGATCAGGCGGAGCGGAGCGTTTAGGCGTCGGCCGCGATCTCTGCGAGAAATCGGCTTCGTGCGTCCCATGCCCGGGAACGGAAATTTGCTAATCCTCAGAGAACACGAACAGTTTTCGTAGTTCTCATGCCGCGTTTGGCGAAGCTGCCAAATGCTTGACGCGCGCTTTGTCCCGGCACTATTTCCTTCCCCTACGACAGTTGCCATTTCCTGGCGCAGAGGAGTTTTTCCCAATGTCTCAGACACATGAAGTCGAAAACATGTGCTTCGTTGCCAAAGGGCCTAATCACGGCCCGGCCCCGATTCCCCAGGAGGGAAAGTGGACCAAGGCGAAAGAAATCAAAGATATCAGCGGCCTGACGCATGGCGTTGGCTGGTGCGCGCCGCAACAAGGCGGCTGCAAGCTGACCCTCAATGTCAAAAATGGCATCATCGAGGAAGCGCTGGTCGAAACCATCGGCTGCACCGGCATGACCCATTCGGCTGCCATGGCCGCGGAAATCCTTCCTGGAAAGACCATTCTCGAAGCGCTCAACACCGATCTGGTCTGCGACGCCATCAACACCGCGATGCGCGAACTGTTCCTGCAGATTGTCTACGGCCGCACTCAGACGGCGTTCTCCGAAGGCGGGCTGCCGATCGGCGCCGGCCTGGAGGATCTCGGCAAGGGTCTGCGCAGCGTGACCGGCACGATGTACGGCACCTCCGCCAAAGGCGTCCGTTACCTGGAAATGGCCGAAGGTTATGTGACCGAACTGGCGCTCGACGCCGATAACGAGGTCATCGGCTACAAATACGTCAATCTGGGCGTGATGATGGACAACGTCGCCAAAGGCATGGATGCCGGCGAGGCGCTGAAGAAGGCGTCCGGCAGCTATGGGCGCTTTGCCGAAGCCGTCCGCACCATCAACCCCCGCAAGGAATAGGAGTACGATATGGTTTCGTTCGAAGGGTATGATCGGCGTATCGCCCAGATCACCAAATTCCTTGCTGCTAACGGGTACGATTCGCTGGAAGCAGCGGAAAAGGCCTGCCTTGATCGCTCGGTCGACGTGCGCAAGATCGTGAAGTCGGTGCAGCCAATCGCGTTCGAAAATGCCGGTTGGGCGTACCTCATCGGTGCGGCCGCTGCCATTCACCGCGGTCAGAAAGCCGCCGTCGATATTGCCAAGACGCTGGGCGAAGGCCTGCAGGCGTTCTGCATTCCGGGCTCCGTTGCCGACGACCGCAAGGTCGGTATGGGCCACGGCAATCTTGCCTCGATGCTGTTGCGCGAGGAAACGGATTGTTTTGCGTTCTGCGCCGGCCATGAATCGTTCGCCGCGGCAGAAGGCGCCATCGGTCTGGCCCGCTCGGCCAACAAAGCGCGCACCAAGCCGCTGCGCGTCATCCTCAACGGCCTGGGCAAGGATGCCGCCCAGATCATCTCGCGCGTCAACGGCTTCACTTATGTGAAGACCCAGTTCGATTATGCCACCGGCAAGGTGGCTGTGGTCCTGACCAAGCCCTATTCGAAGGGCGAGCGCGCCGCGGTGCGTTGCTATGGTGCCGATGATGTGCGCGAAGGCGTCGCCATCATGCATCTGGAACAGGTCGATGTCGCCATCACCGGCAATTCGACCAACCCGACGCGCTTCCAGCATCCGGTTATGGCGGTCTACAAGAAAGAGCGTCTGGCCGAGGGCAAGCCGTTCTTCTCGGTGGCTTCCGGCGGTGGCACCGGCCGCACGCTGCATCCCGACAACATGGCTGCCGGTCCGGCTTCCTACGGCATGACCGATACCATGGGCCGCATGCACTCCGATGCGCAGTTCGCCGGGTCGTCTTCTGTACCGGCGCATGTCGAAATGATGGGCCTGATCGGCATGGGCAACAACCCGATGGTCGGCGCCTCAGTGGCGGTTGCCGTCGCCGTCCAACAGGCGATGCACTGACACGGCGTTAGTCCAGACCGGAACGAGACAGGGCCCGTCGGCGCGACAGCATCGGCGGGCCTTGTTCGTGCGGTGATCCTGGCGCCTGTGCATGGCCGATTGATGGGCTCAGAGTGTCTGATCGCACGGCATCGCCGACCTTAAGGGCCCGGAAGTAACAGGTGAAGTGGCGCACATCGTCCAGGCAAAGTTCGCCCGCGAACTTATCCAGGGCCGAAACGTGAGATCCCGCTTCCGCGGAGCGGGCGAGGGCGAGCGGCGATTCGCCAAACCGCGTCCGTCCACGGACGCAGCGGGGTTCGGCGGAAGTGCGCTTATTGTCGACGACGGTCACCATTCTCGCTGGCCTCTCACACTCATAGTGCAGCACAGAATTCACGCTTTTCCAATCTCAGTCGCATCCATCACACCACGTAAATCGCTGTCGGCCGCGCGACCCAGCCAAGCGGCAGGTATGGCGACCAAGTTTTGGGGGCCGCCAACCAATGTCATAGAAACGTCCGATTTACACTTTGAAGCAGAGTCTGCGCGATGAACGTTTTAAGGCTGATTTGTACCGAGCAAGCCTGATGCCTGGGCAACAAAGCTCCGAGGCCAGATAATAAAGTCTGTGGCTTGAGTCCGTCGTTGCCACTCTCGCTCTAGCGCGTTGGTATGACGTTCATTGATGGCCGCGTAGGTGGGGGAGAACCTCCCTCGCGTTGGCGCGAAAATTCCAACGTGGTCCTCGCTAGCCGAACAGGCGAACACGCCACCTTTGGGGCGGCGGCCGACGAAGGCGGGCACCGTCGGTGCGACGACTGGAGACGGAAGGCAGTGGCCAGCGGAATGATGGCTGGCTGCGCCTAGATCGAAGCCGTATCCCTACTTTTTTGCTTCGGTCGTGGGGATCAACGCATTGAGAATGGGCTCGACCCACGCGTCGTTTGCGATGTCGTAAACGATGAAGTCCTTGTCGAACTGCCAATAGCACCACGCAAAGCCACGGGCTTCGGCAGCGCGGGCCACGGCAGAGTCGTAGCGCACGCGGCTTTCCATCGGTGCCGTTTCGAAGGCGCCGAATTCGCCGAGCCAGATCGGCCTGTTCCAGGTGATCGACCAAGCTTTGACGGCATCGAAAGTCGTATCGAGCTGCTTGATGTCGGCGTCCGACCCCCAACTGCGTCCAGTGTATTTGACCTCGGGTGCCCATGGAGCGCCCTGGTGGGTGAATGCCATCGGTTCGTAGTAGTGAACGGTCACGATGATGTGACGGTCGCTCGACGGAAGCTCCAGCTTGTCCAGAAGGCCTGGCGCATACGCCATCGCCGGGCCAACGACGATATTACGAACCGGGTTGAAGGCACGCATGATGGGGAGCGTCTGCTTGATCTGAGCGTTCCAAACAGCAGGCGTCATGACGCTGTTCGGCTCGTTGAGCAGTTCGAAGACGAGCTTGTTCGACTTGTCTTTGTATCGCGATGCAATTTGGGCCCAGAAGGCATTAAGCTTCTGCCCGCAGACGGTCGCGTCCTTGCCGCACGGCTCCCAGTTGTCGTGTTCGTCTAGAATCACAACGAGGCCGGCGTCGAGCGCAGCATCGACCATTAGATCCAGCCGCTGCAGCCAGCCGGCTTCCAGTCCATAATACTGGTCCATGTGCGAGAAGGCACTCATCATGATGCGGACCGTATGAAAGCCGGCTCCTCGGATTTTTTTGAAATGCTCCGGCTTGAAACGCGCATTGGCCGGGTTGGTCCAACCCGGATCCTCGCCCAAAACGTTCAGACCGCGACCCATCTCCCGCACCTGAGCATAGGCGTCGGTGCCGACGAACGAGCCGGCGTGCGTGGGCTGAGACGTTTCGCTAAGGCTGGGCGTTCCGGCGTGTGCGTCAGCAACTAGGAGGAGAACCCCGGCGACAGCCATCAAATAGTTGCGTTTCATGATGTTCCCCTTCCCGGAATCGCGGCGGTCTCATGTCCGGCAGAGTACGTCCACGACGATCGCAAGCGACAGCATCCGACAAGGCAAGGATTTGCCGTCGGACAAGCTCGTTGGTTAGGTTGACGATTGGTCGAGCGATTTCCCTGATCGGCAGACGATTTTTTTTGCAAAAGCACAATCGGCGCAAAAAGTGAGCGTCGTGCCCAAAAGTTGATTGCAAATGCTGCGATAAGTGCTTTCCTGCATTTGTATGATTATACCGCTGAGTAACTGACTTATGTCCTTAAACGCACAGCAGCGGACGCAATGGCTGGCAAATAACGTGTTGCCGCACGAGACATTGATCCGTGCCCGTTTGGCGCGCGTTTACGTTGCCGATTTGGATGTCAATGACGTGATTCAGGAGATGTATGCCCGGCTTTTGTCCTCTCCTGCGTTGGAAACGATCCAATATCCGCGCCAGTACGCCATTCAGACAGCGAAGGGCATCATCATCGATCATCTTCGGCGCTCGCGCGTCGTATCAATCGTTTCCGCCGGGAGTCTCGAGCAGCTCAATGTTGCCGTGCCTGATGTGAGCCCCGAAGAACGCCTGGAATTTCGGGATGAGATCCAAGACGTTGCCAATGCGCTGGCGCACGTCCCGGAGACCTATCGGGAAACACTGATTTTGCGCCGCGTCGAGGGGTTGTCTCAGAAGGAGACCGCGGAGAGGATGGGCGTAACCGAGAAGATGGCCGAATACTACTTGGCCAGAAGCATTATGGTATTGAGCAAAGTGTTCGGCCGTGGGGGTAAATCCCGGGTTCGTTCGTCTAGTGGTGAGGAACCTGAAGCGACCAAGATCGATGGTTCAGTCGAGCGATAGAATTGAAACTCTGGCGGCGCTGTGGGCCGCGAAGGTGGCCGGTGCCCCGTTGACGCCGGACGACCAGTGCTGCCTTGATCGGTGGCTGGCGGCCGACATCCGGCACGCCGGGGCATTCGCGCGGGCTCAGGCGATTTTGCTGCGGATGGACAGGCTTCGGGCGATTGGAGGTACTGCACTGCGTGCCTCGGTTCCCGAGGTTCCGCCGACGTTAATCGAAACCGAAGTCCCGCCGGACGTGAACATTCCAGTCAGTACGGCTGCGGGTCTGGAATCTGTGCTTCCGTCGCCGCGGCGGTTTCCGACGATAACCCGTCGTCGTGCGATCCTGGCCGGGAGCACTGCGGCCTCGCTGGCGCTTGCCGGCTTTTTCGGAAGTGGATTGATCTGGAGCGGCCGCTCGCGTCGAACGGCACCAGTCGACACGGTCGAACGCTTCGCGACGCGCCGGGGCGAAACAAGGCAGGTTCGTCTGGCGGACGGCTCGGTTGTGACGCTCAATACCAATTCCACAGTGTCGGTGCGATTCACGGACAAGGTGCGGAATATCCACCTTGAGCACGGCGAAGCGCTGTTCGATGTCGCGAAGAACAAGGCGCGGCCATTTGTCGTGACGGCTTCGGATGCGGTCATTCGCGCTGTCGGCACCAGTTTTACCGTTCGTGCTCTGCCGGAAAAGCCGGTCCAGGTGTTGGTTCGGGAAGGGGTCGTCGAGGTTTCACATCGGGATTTGCGGGTTGGCAAGATCCGCGCAGTAGCGGATACCAAGGCCGTTATTGCTTCCGACGCATCGATTGCTGTCCGAGCCGTTCCGCGGATCGAGGTGGAACGAAATCTGGCGTGGCAGTACGGCCAGATTTCATTTGAGAATGTAAGGCTTGCGGACGCAGCACAGGAATTCGCGCGCTATAGCGATACCAAGATTGCGGTCGATCCGGCGGTTGCCAATCACACGATCACAGGCATGTTCCCCACGAACGATCCCGCTGGATTTGCCAGGGTGGCCGCGACAGTTCTCAATCTGCATGTAGAAGTCGAAGCAAACGAGGTTTGGATCGTTCGCTGAATAATAAGAACATAGTCAGGGAAAATTCGTGCGTGCTCGTCTACTGGCGTGAGTTTCATCAGAGAAGGGCACGACGTCCGCGGGGTGCGGAAACGGTTGGGGGTGGGTGTGAGAGCCCATAGTCTCAAAATCGCGGCTGTGTATTGCATTACGCTTGCCGGGATGGTTGAGGCGTTGCCTGGGTATGCGCAAGTCAAACCCTTCAGTATCCCGGAAGAAGAAGCCACAAAGTCGGTACCTGAACTAGCTCGCCAAGCAGGCGTGCCGATCATTGGTCCGGGTGAGTTGCTCCAAACCGTCGTCACGCCTGAGGTTAAAGGTACCTTCGACGTTATTGCCGTTCTCGAAATGATGCTCAAGGGGACTGATCTGATGGTCAGTCGCACGGCAGGAGGGATCATCATGATCACCTCCAAACAAGAACGAGACGTCTGTAACGACGAAGGGGAAACAATGAGGTATAAATCTCAACTCGCCAGATCCGTATCGTGGCTGGCGATGGCTTTGGCCACGCTGCAATGTGCATCGGCGCAGAGTAACAGCGAGGCGATGGAGACCATCGTGGTCACTGGCGTTCGCGCCAGCTTGCAGACGGCGCAGTCGATCAAGAAAGATGCGACGCAGGTCGTTGACTCGATCGTCGCCGACGATATCGGCAAGTTGCCTGACCGCAACATCGCCGAAGCGCTGCAGCGCATCACTGGTATTCAAATCCAGAACAACAAGAGCGAAGGCAGCTCGATCGCCATTCGTGGTCTGACTCAGGTTCGTACCGAATTGAACGGGCGCGACATCTTCACGGCCGGTGGCGTCAACACGCTCAATCTCGAATATGTGCCGTCGGAACTTCTCGCCGGCGTTGACGTCTATAAGAACCCGTCGGCCGACATGATCGAAGATCAGTTGAGCGGTACGGTCAACTTGAAAACCCGCAAGCCGTTCGATTTCGATGGAGCGAAATTCTCCGCATCGTTTTCCGAGAACTATTACGACTTCGCCAAGAAGCTGAAGCCGTCGGCGACGCTTCTTCTCAGCGACCGGATGAACACCTCGATCGGCGAGATCGGCGGTATGGTGAGCGTCGTCTTCCAACAGACGGCCTACCGCAACCAGCAGGACCAGACCGAGCCGTTCTATACGCTTGATCCGACCAACGCGACCGATGCCGCCACTCTGGCGACCTTAGGCCGGACGGGGAAGGTCACCACAATTCCTCATGGCGGCGGGTTCAACGACAACTGGGGACCCCGCCAGCGCATCGGCGTCGATACCGTGTTGCAGTGGCGGCCGGCGGACAACATGGAAGCGACCTTCGAGTGGTTCCACAACGACTTCCGCTATACCAATATCGGCACGTCGTTCTTCGCGGAGCCCGTCGCGAACGGCTCGTCCATCTACAACGGGACCATGCAGCCGCTGGCTGGTGCCGCATTCACCTTCGACGACACCGGCACTTTCACCAGCGGCACGTGGACGAACGTTAGCATCAGCGACAACCACTTCCGTAACGGGACAAAGTCGACAAACGACGATGCGACGTTGAACTTTAAGTGGGATGTCACCAGCAAGCTCACGCTCACGGCCGACCTGCAATATGGCCACTCCGGCGCTGCAAGCACCTTCTGGTTGACGCAGTACGCGGTGCCTGGGGCCGGAAACACCTTCTATCAGGACATCCGCGGTCCCTTCGCGACGATGCACATTGGGCTCGGCGGTGGGTCTGCCACCAATACGGCCCTGTACACCAACTCGAGCTTTATGGACAGTTTCGGGACGCAAGCGGGTGAAGACAAGACCATCCGCGCCGACGCGGAGTACAAGTTTGACAATTCCATCCTGAAGTCCGTCAAGGTCGGTGTGCGTTACGCCCGACGCAATAACCACGGGGCGTCGAGCCAGTTCCAGTATGTTTCGGAAAGCGGCCCTGTGACCGATCCGGAGGTGTACAGCACCGGCGACTTCATGCGCGGGCGCGCGGACGTTGGTGAGGGCTTTGTCTCATTCGATCACCTGATCATGCGCAGCTTCGGGGCCTCCTCAGCCGCCTACGGCATTTCCGCTCCGGGTGATTGGCTGACGACCGGAAATAGCTACGTCACGCTCAAGACAATGGCCGGTTATGCCGTCGGTTTCTTCGATACCGAAATCGCAGGCATTTCGATCGACGGCAATGTCGGTGTGCGCATTGTCGATACCGACGAAAGCGCGGCGGGATACTACCAGTTGGCATCGCAAGTCATCGTAGATGGCAAGCAGACGCTCGGTGCGCCGGTCACGTCGCCCATCAGTCTGGGGCGGGATTACCTTAAGGTGCTGCCGTCCTTTAACGTGCGTGCGCATCTTACCGACGAGCTGCAGTGGCGTTTCGCGGTTTCGGAAAACCTCGCGCGTCCGACGTTCGATCAGCTCAATCCGAGCCTGAGCATCAACGAACCGATCAGCAGTGAGTTGGGCTTCTATCATACGGCATCGGGCGGCAATCCGTTCCTGAAGCCGATGATGTCGTTGAACCTCGACACGTCTATCGAATGGTACTTTAACGAGAGCAGCTCTCTGACGCTGGCCGGCTTCTACAAGAGCGTCGACGGCTTCGTTCAGAGCGGCTTGTCGGACCGCAATATCACGTTCCAGGATGGCAACACCGTTCTTTATCACGTCACCTCCTACAGCAACCTTGCGGATGCGACGATCAAAGGATTCGAGCTCGGCTATCAGCAGTTCTTCGATTTCCTGCCGGGTGCGCTTAAGGGGCTTGGCGTGCAGGCAAACCTCACCTTTGTCGACTCGCAAGCGCCAAGCCCGGCCGCTTCCGGTCCGGTCACGATGCTTCCGCTCATCAACCTGTCGAAGTGGAGCTATAACCTGGTCGCGATTTACGAGCTCAATGGTTGGTCTGCTCGCTTGGCGTACAATTGGCGCAGTAAGTTCCTTGAAGTGCCGAACGACAGCGGCGTCGGCAATCTTCCTCGTATGGATAAGCCGTATGGTCAGTTGGATGGGTCCATCAGCTACGATCTCAACGAGCACATCGCGCTCGCTCTGGATTGTCGCAACATCAACAATGCGTTGGTGCGGACTTATTTCGGCATCGAGAACCGGCCGCGTAACGTCGAAATGGGTGACCGCCGTATCGGCCTGACGGCGCGTATCACCTACTGATAACCAACGTCCGTTCACGAGCGGATCTGCCTCTCCTCGTCGGCCGAAGTTAGCGCTTCGGCCGACATTTTCATGGGAATTTGATCATGGAAACTGAACCAAGCACCCGGAAGACGAGGGGACACTTTATGTTGATACGTTCTGCTGTGCTTTTTGCTGCGTTGGTTTCATCCGCATCTGCGGCGGATCCTGCATTAACCGCCCTGCCTGGTCCGCTTGAAACGCGCAACCCTCCGGTGGTGTGGCAAGCGACGGCTCCCGACGCCATCACGATGACGGCCGGTCCCAAGACCAACTGGTTCGTGTCCCCTTGGGACTCTGCGGCTGAGGACACGGCGCCGACGCTGTTGTTTCGTCCCAAAGGCAATTTCGACCTCAAGGCGAAGATCACTTTGCAGCCGAAGGCTCGCTGGGATTCTGGTGCCCTCGCGCTCTATATCGACAAGGATAATTGGGCGAAGATCTGCTTTGAGAATTCGCTCGGCGACGGTCGGCTCTCGGTGGTGATGGTGGTCAATCGAGGGGCCTCTGATGACAGCTACACCGCGATGAGCGCGCCCGACAACGCGATTTTCCTCAAAGCCAGCCGCCAGGGACCGGCGTTTGTGTTCTTTGCATCGCACAATGGCAAAGACTGGACCATGTTGCGTGATTTCACGCTCAATGGCGACGTTTCGCAGCTTAGAGCCGGCCTGTTGACGCAGTCTCCGCGAGGCGATGGTATTACCGTGCGCTTTTCGGACATCAGCTACACCAGTGCACCATAAAATGATCGGCGATAGAGTTTTCAGCCGGCTTGTACACAGGAGGGAAACGCAAAATGGTAAACCGCAGAGTATTGCTGACGGGGGCTGCTGCTGCCGCTGCATTGGGCGGAATATCTCGAGCAGCGGGTGGTTCGTTGTTCTCGGGCGACGTTCCCGATGGACCTTTCTTGCCGTTTTGGGACTCCCTGAAGGCGTACCGGACACCGGATTGGTTTCGTGATGCCAAGCTGGGCATCTGGGCGCACTGGACGCCGCAATGCGTTCCTGAGCAGGGGGATTGGTACGCCCGCAATATGTATATCCAGGGCATGCCGCAGTACGAATACCACGTCAAAACCTACGGCCATCCTTCCAAGTTCGGCTACAAGGATATCTGCCATCTCTGGAACGCGGAGCGGTGGGAACCGGAGACACTCATTAAACTGTATAAGCGTGCTGGAGCCGGGTATTTCGTCGCGATCGCCAATCATCACGACAATTTCGATTGCTGGAATTCCAAGCATCAGCCGTGGAACAGCGTCAATGTTGGTCCCAAGCGCGACATCGTGGGGACGTGGGCGAAGGTGGCGCGGGCGCACGGCTTGCGCTTCGGTGTCAGCTATCACGCCACGCCGCATCGCGTGTGGGACGAGTTTCTACCGGTCCGATACAAGAGCGACACGACCGGGCCTTTGGCCGGCGTTCCCTACGACGGCCTACAGACGATTGCCGACGGGAAAGGCAAGTGGTGGGAGGGGATGGACCCGCAACTGCTCAATGGCAGGCCGCACGCGAAGAACACGCCATCGCCTGAATTCGTGAAGCACTTCCTGTTGCGGCTACAGGATCTGCTGGATAGTTACGATCCGGATCTGCTCTATTTCGACGACAGCGCGAGCTTCGACTTCGATGCTGGCGGCCCCTTTGCGCCGGATTTGAAGGTGTGGCTCGGAATGCCCGATTTGGCGCCGCAGATCATGGCTTACTTCCTGAACGGGAACATCCGGCGCCACGGCGGCCGGCTCGACGGCGTGCTCAATTTAAAACAGGTTCCAGAGCCGGTCTGGGACACCATTACGCGTGATTTCGAAGCGGCGATGGAAGACAAGATCCAGAAGGACCCCTGGCAGACCGATGCCTGCATCGGCGGCTGGCATTACGACCGCTCACTGCCGGCTAAGCACGGTTATCAGAAGCCTTCGGTGATCATCCCCATGTTCGTGGACATTGTGAGCAAGAACGGTAATCTCCTGCTGAATATCCCGCTGCCGGGGCATGGCGAACCCGACAGCGACGAAATGGCGTTTTTGCACGAGCTCATCGACTGGCAGCAGGTCAACAACGAAGCAATCAGAGGCACTCGTCCGTGGTCGGTCTACGGCGAAGGTCCGTCGACACGCGCCAAGAAGCTGGGCGCCTACCAGTTTTCAGAGCTCAAGTTCGACCACACCGATATCCGCTTCACGACCAAGGGCGACGTGCTCTATGCCATCGCGTTGGGATGGCCGCCCAATGGGGAGCTTCGGATTGCCTCGCTCGCCGAAAACTCGGCCCACTACCCTGGGCGGATCGGGAAAATTGAACTACTGGGGTCCGGTGCCGATCTTCGGTGGAAACGGGACACGGAGAGTTTGAAAATCCAACTGCCGAGGCGACCGCCCTGCCGGTATGCCTATTCGTTTAGGATCCATAAAGCTTGATGGGACGGGAAGCAAAGGCGGATGGGCGCCCATCCGCCCTCCTTTGCGCGCGCTAAGTCCGTTCTGCAAAGCCTGAATCCGTTTCGCAACATTTTTGCACCTGGGAGGTGCCGTAACTGCATTCTGGATGCCAACGGCATCCGGGAGTGGATGAATGCTGAGATAACAGGCGGTTCCGAGCGGCGAGATGAAGATATTGACTTCGTATGGTCCTTTTTATTTCGCTCTTCCTGATGACGCCGAACTTGTTCGACAACATCGCGGGAGATTGGCGTCAGACGGGCGTCGTCTATGTTGCACCGGGCGCACGCGGGCTGATGGTAGGTAGGCCGGCCAATTAGGAGATCGCTGGATAGTCCTGCGACGAAACGAAATTTTGGGCGAGTATCCGGTCGCGCTAGTCTGCGGGCCTCGCGGAACCCAGGTGTTCGAGATGAACGAAGCCAAGGCAACTGCAAACGTCGGTTTGTCTCACTTATCGCCGGCGACGGATGGTGGAATGCTGAGCCATCCTCTTTCGCGCAGTCACAAGGCGCTGCTTGTCTTTGCGGGCTGGACTGTCATCGGCCTCCTCCTGGCTGTGCCGCACGTGCTGGTGGGATTTGACTGGCCCAATGTCATCAACAAGCTGATCGAATACTGGGCCTGGGGGATTCTGACACCGGGATTCCTGTATATCGACCGCAAGCTGGCGCGGTTCGACAACAAGCCGCTCGTGCGGGTGGGCATCTTTCTGCTGTTGAGCGCACCGTTCAGCCTCGTGCACGTCTATGTGACGGCGATCCTGCTTTATCTTGACCCGCAGATTTGGTGGAACCCGCTGCGGACGCCGGAGTTCGTCACCTATTACTTTCTGGGGGGCTGGGTGATGAGCTTTGCCATCATCGGTACGCTGGAGGCGCTCCGGTATTATCGCACTTCCCTGGCGCGGCAGATGGCGTTGGAGCGGGTCGAAAAGCGGCTGCTGGTATCCCACTTGAACACGTTGCGCATGCAACTGGAGCCGCATTTTCTGTTCAATGCGCTAAATGCGATTTCGTCCGAGGTTATCTCGAACCCCGAACTTGCGCGCGACATGATCGAGGACCTTGGCGCGCTGTTGCGGCTCTCGCTCGATTACAAGGATAACCAGGAAATTCCGCTGTCTCAGGAATTTGTCCTTCTCGAACACTATTTGGCGATCCAGAGGGTGCGCTTTGGAGATCGGATACAGACCGAGATACAAGTCGAATCCGGTCTCATGAATGCACTGGTCCCTTGCCTGCTGCTGCAGCCTATCGTCGAGAACGCGATCAGGCACGGACTGGGCAAGCGGATGGCGGGAGGCCGCGTCATCGTTGCCGCGCTTCGCGATGACGAGCATCTGGAAATTCGCATCATCGACGATGGTGTCGGATTGCCGAGCGGCTATGATCCGGAAAACACCAAAGGCCTCGGCGTGCGGGCCACCCGCGAGCGCTTGACCGGGCTCTATCCGGAAATTGTCTGTCCGTTTGATATCAGAAACTGCGACGAAGGCGGGGTGGAAGTTATGATGCGCCTGCCGCTAAGATTTGCCGGAGCATAGGCGATGGACCTGAAAACGTCTGGAACGCTGCGCGTTCTCGTTGTCGACGACGAAGCCCCCGCCCGCAAGCGGCTTAGGGACCTGCTCGCGGACGATGCGGACATCGGGACCGTCGATGAGGCGGAGAATGGTGTAGCCGCCGTTGCCAAGATCGAAGCCGTGCACCCCGATATCGTCTTTCTCGATGTGCAGATGCCGGAAATCGATGGTTTCGGCGTTATCGAGGCGATCGGGGCTGATCGCATGCCATTGACGATCTTCGTCACAGCGTACGATCAATACGCTCTCAAGGCCTTTGACACCGATGCGGTCGATTATCTCTTGAAGCCGTTCGGCAACAAGAGATTTGAGCTTGCCGTTGCTCGCGCCAAATCGCGTTTGCGCGGCGCGGGAGGGAAGGGCCTTGGACCGAATGTCCTTGAGCTTGTCTCCCGCAGGGACGCGCCGGGTACGTTGTGGGACTGGATCGTCATCAAAGGCAGTGGGGTCACCAAGCTCGTGATGGCTTCCGAAGTTGATTGGATCGAAGCGGCCGGTGTCTATGTAAATCTGCATTTCCAGGGCAAGGAATGCGTCTATCGATCGTCTCTGGCAGCCGTTACAAAAAGGCTTGATCCGCTTCGTTTCGTACGCATACACCGGTCGAGTGTTGTGAACATAAAGGCGATCGTGCAACTCGAGCCGATTACTCACGGCGAATTCGAGGTGCTGCTGCGCGACGGCAGCCGCTTAATCCTGAGCCGGAATTACCGCGCTGAGGTTGAAAAGCGTCTCGGTCAGTCTCTGTAAACAGCGAACGCACAAGCACTCTATGGCAGAGCCGATGACGGCTCCATTTTGCTCGGGCCAGAATCCATTCTGCAACCCCGCAATCCTCTCTGGAACATTTTCCGGAAGCGCTCCGAACTGTCGATATAACCGATAACGCATAGAAATGCGTCGCACCATTGTTGGTCCAGGCGCGCGAATGGGATGGAAGTGTTGGGCGCTGTAGCCCGGAAGACAAGCTTGTCGCATACCTGATTTTAACAGCGCTTACAAACGCTTGCGTGAAGCGCTTGGGCCTGGGTGCAAGCCTGGGCCCGCAAACTCCTCAGCGCCTCCAAGGAGCATAGGAGTTATCCGAGAAAGGCGGTGCTACCCGCCTTGCACTTCTCTCTACAAATTCCTCGTAGGTGAAGTGCCCTCCCAGAGGATTTTCGGTGTCACGAGCCGGGAACCCTCACACTCCAGAAGCTCCCCGGTGTCACGAGCCGGGGGGCTTCACACTTAGTACGACAATGCGTAGTGGGGTTTCGCCGCCATGGCGGCTGAGTGTCGGACGGCATCCGCGAAGCGGTCTGGACACTCGCATAGCAGAATTGAAAAGAGGTCATCTATGTCATACCGCATTGGCAGACTGGTTACTGCTGGCGCAATTGCCGCCTTTGTCGCTTCGTCTGCATTGGCTCAGTCGGCGCGTCCGATCGCTGCCGATATGACGCTCGTTTCCGGACCACGCGACATGGCGTGGCAGGATTGCGTCGGCGCCGATCATCCCGGCATTTTGCTGCGGCAGGACAATCTCGCCCAGCTCAAGCTGGTGCATGACGAACTCGGATTCAAGTTCATCCGCTTTCACGGCATCCTGCATGATGACATGGAGGCCTATCGCGAAGTGGACGGCAAGCCGGTCTACAATTTCGACAAGATCGATGCGGTCTATGACGCCATCTTGAAAACTGGCATGAAACCGTTCGTCGAAATCGGGTTCATGCCGCACGATCTGGCCAGCGGAACAAAGACGATCTTCTATTGGAAAGGCAATGGGTCGCCGCCGAAGGACTGGGGCAAGTGGTCCGATTTCATGACCGCCTTCGCGCGCCATCTCGAAGACCGTTTCGGTGTCGCCGAGGTGCGGTCGTGGCGTTTCGAAGTGTGGAACGAGCCTAATCTCGATGGGTTCTGGACGGATGGCAACCAGAAGACCTATTTGAAGCTCTATGAGGTGACGGCGAAGGCCATCAAGGCGGTCGATCCCGCGCTTCTGGTCGGTGGTCCGTCGACCGCCGGTGCGGCTTGGGTGCCGGAGTTCCTGGCATATGCCAAAGCGTCAGGTACCCCGGTCGATTTCGTCACGACGCACGCTTATGGCGTCAATGGCGGTTTCCTGGACGAGAAAGGCGAGGGCGACAACAAGCTGGCGCCGCAGCCAGGCTCGATCAGCAACGATGTCTGGAAAGTGCGCGGCGAAATGCAAGCCGATTGGCCCGGGCTGCCGCTCTATTTCACGGAATGGAGCACCAGCTACAATCCGCGTGATCCGATCCACGACGACTATCTGAGCGCGGCGTTCATCCTCGACAAGTTGAAGAAGACGGAAAACGGGGCTCAGTCGATGAGCTACTGGACCTACACCGATCTGTTCGAGGAGGCCGGTCCGCCGCCGTCCTCGTTCCATGGCGGCTTTGGCCTGGTCAATCGGGAGGGCCTGCGCAAGGCCGCGTTCTTTGCATACAAGTATCTCAACGAACTGGGTTCGCAGGCACTCGCCGGCAGCGATACGCGGTCGATCCTGACGCGAACGAAGAACGGCTTCGCTGGGCTGTTCTGGGATTATACCACCCCCGATCAGAAGGAGAGCAATCGCCCGTTCTTCCGCAAAGTGAGACCCGCTGGGGCGGTAGCACCCGTCGAATTGAACCTGACCAAGCTGACGCCCGGGACCTACCGGCTGACCCTTCATCGCACCGGCTACGAGGCGAACGACGTTTATACCCAGTACTTGAAATGGGGCATGCCAAAAGACTTGTCGGCGAACCAGATCGCGACACTGCAGAAGCAGTCGGCCGACAAACCGGACATTGACCTCAAAGTAACCGTGGGCGCCGACGGGACGTTCCGTCGCAGCTTCGCGATGCGGCAAAACGACGTGATCCTCGTCAAATTGGAAGAGAGCCCACGGTAGCGGCCGAACCCTGAGGTGGTCGGCCAACCCGATGGTGCGCAGGGAGGCAGTCATGGCAACAGGTCAAATCGGCAGGCGCACCTTGATCAAAGCGGCGGCGCTTGGCGTTGCAGGCGCTCCGCTGGTCCGCGCGGGCGCAGGCGCGGCGGCGTTTTCGCCGAGTTGGGACTCCCTGATTGCGGGATATAGCGCGCCGGACTGGTTCCGTGATGCGAAGTTCGGCATGTGGGCCCATTGGACGGCACAATCCGTACCCGAGTTCGGCGATTGGTACGCCCGCAAAATGTATTTGCAGGGCGAGGCTTGCTATCAGCACCATTTGGAGCGGTTCGGTCATCCCGCCGACACCGGCTTCATGGAAATGTATCCGCGCTGGAGGGGTGAAAACTTCGACCCCGAGGCGTTGCTCGACCTCTATGCCCGTGCCGGCGCAAAGTATTTTGTCGCAATGGCTAACCATCACGACAACTTCGACTGCTACGCCTCCAAGTTTCACGCCTGGAACAGCACGCGGATTGGCCCGAAGAAAGATATCGTGGGCCTTTTCGCTAAGGCGGCACGCGCTCGCGGCATGCGTTTCGGGGTTTCAAATCACTCGGGCCATTCCTGGCATTGGTTTCAGCCGGCTTATGGCTACGACGCGGAAGGGCCGCGCCGGGGACAGCGCTACGACGCGTTCAAGCTGAAAAAGAGCATGGGCAAAGGCACATGGTGGGACGGCCTTGATCCGCAGGAGCTTTACGGCAAGCCCGTCATGCCCATGCCGGACGGCATCACCTCGATTGCCGCCGCGGATGCATGGCACAAAAGCCACGATTATGTCTGGGACGAGAGCGCCCCGGCTTCAAATCCGTACTTCACGCGGCAGTGGTTTCTGCGCTGCAAGGATCTGCTCGATACCTATCAGCCGGATCTTCTCTATTTCGACGACACCGGCCTGCCTCTTGGGCAAACCGGTCTCGACATCACGGCGTATTACTACAATGCCTCCCTCAAACGGCACGGCAAAGTCGACGTTGTCGTCACCGGCAAGAACCTCACGGCAGCGCAATGCGCCGGCGTGGTCAACGACATGGAACTCGGGCTGCGCGCCGATATCGAGAGGCATGTCTGGCAGACCGATACCTGCATCGGCGATTGGCACTACAGCCGTCCGCTTTATGAGCGCAACGGATATCGCACGGCAGAATACGTCATCCATGAACTCTGCGATGTGGTTGCCAAGAACGGCAATCTTCTCCTGAACATTCCGGTGCGCGGCGATGGTTCCATCGACGAGAAAGAGGTTGCGATCGTCGAAGGCATCGGTTCGTGGATGGCGCGCTTCTCCGAGGCGATTTACGGAACGCGTCCGTGGAAGATTGCGGGCGAGGGGCCGACGGAAGTCGTTGCCGGTCAGTTCAGCGAACAAAAGACCAAACCCTTCACGGCGGCCGATATTCGCTACACCACCAAGGGCAATGCTCTCTATGCGATGACGTTGGGAAGGCCGGCCGCTGACCGGATCTCCTTGACTGCTGTGACGAACGGCAAGGTCGTGCGGGTCGAGGTTGTCGGGACCAATGCGCCGCTTGCGTTTGTGCAGGACGGGGCCGGCCTGCATGTCGACGTGCCGTTGGCGGCCAGTCACGCCTACGGTATTGCCCTCAAGATTATGGGAACGGGGCTGGTCTGACGCCACCCTTCGTGTTCATTCACATTCGGATTACTCGCGATGTCCCTGCTTAAAACGTCTCTGGTTACGGCTCTCGCGGCGCTCTGTGTTGCGGCAGCTTATGGACAGCCGACCGGTAAAGCCATTGGCTATGCCGAAGTGCAGGTGATCGCGCCCGGCGATTCCGAAGCCGTGATCGCGGAAAAGGCCGCCAAGGTCCTGCCCCGGGAAAACCAAAAGGCCTGGATGAATTTGGAGAACACCTATTTTCTCCATTTCGGGCCGAACACGTTCCGGGGTTTGGAGTGGGGCGACGGGCGAGAAGATCCGGCAGTTTTCAATCCCACCGCGCTTGATGCCGAGCAATGGATCCGCACCGTGAAGGAGTCCGGCGGTCGCATGCTCATTCTGGTCGCCAAGCATCACGACGGCCTTAATCTTTGGCCGACGCGCTATTCGGGCCATTCGGTTGCGGCCAGCCCGTGGCGCGGCGGCAAGGGCAATCTGATACGCGAGGTTGCCGACGCAGCCCGCAAGCACGGCGTCAAGCTCGGTATCTATTTGTCGCCCGCAGATTTGTGGCAATTGAAGACCAATCCGAAAAATCCCGCCGGCTATTACGGCAACGGCAGCGCCAAACAGCGTTCGACTATTCCGACCGATCCGGCGAGCTTTGCCAGCGATCCGTCGAAAGCAAGGGCTCCGTCGCCGGGTTACGGCCGCTTCAGCTACGAGGTCGACGACTACAACCGGTATTTCCTCAATCAGCTCTATGAGCTGCTGACCGAATACGGACCGGTTGACGAGGTTTGGTTCGACGGTGCCAACCCTGATCCGAGCGTGCATGAAACCTACGACTATGCGGCGTGGTACGATCTGATCCGCAAACTCCAGCCGCACGCTGTCATCTTCGGAAAAGGGCCGGATGCGCGTTGGGTCGGCAACGAAAGCGGCGTTGGACGGACCGCCGAATGGAGCGTCATTCCGCTGCCGAAAGCGCCGGCCGCGTTCAATTGGCCCGACATGCAGGGCGAAGATCTCGGCAGCCGCGCCAAGCTCGTGCCCGGATCGCATCTGTGGTGGTATCCGGCGGAGGTCAACACCTCCATCCTGGAAGGCTGGTTCTGGCATCCGAAGAAGCGCGTGAAAACGGCGTCGGAATTGATCGACGTCTACTATCAGGCCGTCGGGCGCAACGGGAATATGCTGCTGAACCTGCCGCCGGATACGCGCGGGCTGATCCCCGACGACCAGGTTGCCTCGCTGCGGCTGATGGCGCAGGTCGTCAAAGACACCTTCGCGAAGAACCTCGCCGATGGCGGTACGCTTTCCGCGGACAGTTCGGCGAAGGGGCACAAGGCGATGCAAGCTTTGGACGGCAATCGCGATACCTGGTGGGAGGCCGCCCATGGCCGCAAGCAAGCGACACTGACATTGCAGCTTCAGGCGCCGGTGACCTTCGATGTCGTTTCGTTGCAGGAGGCCGTCGATCATCGCGGTCAGCGGATCGAGGATTTTGCCGTCGATATTTGGGACGGCTCGGCTTGGAAGCAGATGGATGTGCAGACGACTGTCGGCCATAAGCGTCTGTTGCGCTGGGACACGCCCGTGACCAGCGACCGCGTCCGCATCCGCATCACCGGTGCGCGTCTCGAGCCGTCGCTGGCAGAGATCGGATTGTTCAAACAGGCCGACCTGGTGCGGTCGCCCGTCATTTCCGAACGCAGCATCGACGGAGCCGTCACCATAGCCAGCCCCAAGGGTCTCAAAATCGTCTACACGACGGATGGCTCGGTCCCCACACCGCAGTCGCCCCTTTACAGTGCTCCGATCACGCTTGCGCGCGGCGGTGTCGTCAATGCCGCCTGTGTGGCGGGCGACGGGCGCCTCGGCATGATGGCGTCAAAGCGGTTCTCAGGGTTCGCGCCTGCCGGGTGGAAGCCGGTGGCAGCAGACGGCAATCTCGCCGACGCGGCCAAAGCTATTGACGGCGATGTGGCGACGGTGTGGCAAGGCAAATCTCTGCCGAGTTCGATCTCGGTCGATTTGGGCCGCACGCTTGCGCTCGGCGGCTTTTCCTATTTGCCAAGCAGCGATGCGGCCGGCGCGGTCGACACCTATCGCTTCGAAACGAGTGTTGATGGGCGTACTTGGACAATGTCCGCCGAGGGCCGCTTTGGTAATATCGAGAACAGCCCGATCCTGCAGGAAGTCGCATTCAGCCCCGTCACTGTGCGCTTCTTCCGCTTCACGGCCTTGAAGCTGGCCAAAGGGACCGCCGCGGGTATCGCCGAAATCGGCGTTCTGCCGGCCGAGCCCGCCCAATAATTTGTCAGGAGAGTATCATGGTCGAAATCACTCGCCGCGATCTTGTGACCACCGGAGCAGCGCTCTCGGCACCCATCGTGCTGGGCGGTGTGTCGTTTGCCGGAACCGGCGCAGCCGTTGATTTGCCTTCCGCTTCCGATACGTCCGTCGCGCCGCGCGAGCGGCTTCTGTTCGACTTTGGATGGAAGTTCGCGCTTGGCCACGGCAGCGATCCCACCAAGGATTTCGGCTTTGGCATGGGGCAGGGTGACTTCGCCAAGACCGGCGAATTTGCGTTTGCCAAGCCCGGCTTCAACGATTCCGCTTGGCGGCCGCTCGATCTGCCGCATGATTGGGCGGTGGAACTGCCGTTCGTGAAGGACGACGACGCCAAGGGCGAAAGCCTCACGCGCTCGCACGGCTATAAGCCTTTGGGGCGCCGCTATCCCGAGACGAGCGTCGGCTGGTATCGGCGTGAATTCGACATCGCCGCCGCCGATCGCGGCCGTCGCATTACCATTGAGTTCGATGGCGCATTTCGCGACGTGCTGGTGTTCGTCAACGGCTGTTTCATCGGCCGCAATACCAACGGCTATGCTCCGTTCCGCTTCGATCTTTCGGATTTCCTGGTCTACGGCGGCAAGAACGTCATCGTGCTCAGGGTCGACGCCAGTTTCGGCGATGGTTGGTTCTACGAAGGCGCCGGCGTTTATCGCCATGTCTGGCTGACCAAGACCGATGCGGTTCATCTCGGCCGCTGGGAGAGCACCGTTCGCCCAACTCTGATGGGCGACAGGGCCGCGCTGGCCCTTGCCACCGTGGTGGAGAACTGTGACAGCAAGCCGGAAACGGCCAGAGTAACCTGGATTATCCGCGACCCCGCAGGGGTAACGGTCGCCACAGCGCAGAGCACAGAGCAATCCCTTTCCCCGGACGGCTCGCTGCAATTCGCTGCGTCGGCAACGATCACAAATCCCCGGCTGTGGTCGCCTGATACGCCCAACCTCTATTCGGCAACCGTTACGGTTTCGACCGGTGGAAAACAGCGCGATGGCGAGGTCGTAAGCTTCGGCGTGCGCACAGCTCTGTTCGATGCCGACAAGGGTTTCCTGCTCAATGGCAAGGTGCTGAAGATCCAGGGCACCTGCAATCATCAGGACCATGCCGGTGTCGGCGCTGCCTTGCCGGACGCGCTGCAGCGCTTCCGCCTCTCGGTGCTGCAGGAGATGGGCTGCAATGCCGTGCGTTCCTCGCATAACATGCCGACGCCGGAATGGGTTGAGGCCTGCGATCGCTCAGGCGTGATGATGATGTGCGAGACGCGGCTGATGAATTCCAATCCGGAAGGACTGGCGCAGCTCGAAGGCATGATCAAGCGCTACCGCAATTCGCCGTCGATCATCATCTGGTCGATTGGCAACGAAGAATATCTGCTGCAGGACAAGATGGCCGAGCAGGGCGCCAAGGTCGCAGCCACTATGGTGCAGCGTTGCCACGAACTTGATCCGACGCGTCCGGTAACTTCCGCCGTCAACCACAATAACGAGCAAGGCGTGTCGGACCCGCTCGACGTCATCGGATTCAACTACAACGAACAGTACCCGGACGCATTTCACAAGACGCATCCGGCGCGTCCGGTCGTCGGTTCGGAGACGTCGAGTGCTGTTTCCACGCGCGGCGAATATGTCACCGATGCCAAACGCAACGTGATGACCTGTTTCGACGGCGTGGTGTCGTGGGGCAAGACGCCGGAAGCGTGGTGGAATTTCTACGGCAAGCGCGATTGGCTGGCGGGCGGTTTTGCCTGGACCGGCTTCGACTATCGCGGCGAGCCGACGCCGTACGGCTGGCCTTCGATCAGTTCGCAATTCGGCATCATCGACATGTGCGGGTTTCCCAAAGACTATTTCTATTACTACAAGGCGTGGTGGCGGAAGGAACCGTCGCTGCACCTATTCCCGCATTGGAATTGGGCCGGCAAGGAAGGGCAGGAGATCCCCGTTTGGGTCTATAGCAATCTCGATGCGGTGGAACTCGTTGTGAACGGCACCAGCCTCGGCCGACAGGACGTGCCGCGTCTCGGCCATGTCCAGTGGAAGGCGGTCTACGCGCCCGGGGTGATCGAGGCGCATGGCTACAAAGCTGGCAAGCTCGTTCTCACTGAACGCCGTGAGACTACCGGACCAGCCGTTGCGCTGCGTCTGACCGCCGATCGCGCCATGCTTGCCGCCGACGGTGAAGATGTCGCGCTGGTCAAAGTCGAGGCACTCGACAGCCACGGCCGCCCCGTTCCCACGGCGAACGACAAGCTGGCCTTCCAGGTCACGGGCTCTGGCAAGCTGATCGGCGTCGGCAACGGCGATCCGAACTGCCTGGAGAGCGACAAGCAGCCCGCCCGTTCGCTGTTCAACGGTCTGGCGCAGGTCATCGTGCAATCCACCAAACAGTCCGGAAGCATCCGGATTGCGGCCATGGCCCAGGATGGAAAACTGAAGCCGGCGGGGCTTATCGTTCGTGCCAAGGCAACGCCGCTAAGACCATATGTTCGCTGACCGTCATGTGATCCGGCGTTCGCGCTGCGGTTCGGGGGTGGTGCAGCGGTGTAATACTGTCAACCGAGGAATCTGATCATGAGAATGGAACAAGGCAAACGCCGCTGGTTTATCCGGTCGCTGCTTGGTGTGCTTACGGCAGTTGCCGTCCTTGGCACTCCGCTTGTATCTGCCGATGCGCAGTCGGCTGCCGGTCACTCCGATTGGCCGGGCAAGGGCGAGCTGTTTGTCGGAACCTGCTACCAGCCGATCGACCGCACGCCGGAACAGATCAAATCCGACATCGCCATCATGAAGAAAGCCGGCTTCACGGTCGTACGCGTGGGCGATCTCTCCTGGGACTCGTTCGAACCGGCGGAAGGAAAGTACACTTTCGAATGGTTTGACTCGGTGATGGATCAGATGCACGCGGCAGGCATCAAGGTGATCCTCGATATCCCCGGCCTGCCGGCACCGATGTGGCTCCACCAGAAATATCCCGGCGTGAATATCGTCAACCAGGAAGGCGCCACGCTCTATCCTGCGGATCGGTACATGCAGGACATTACGGATCCGGATTACCGGCGTGAGGTGAAGGATCTCGCCGAGCATATGACCAAGCGCTATGCCCATCATCCGGCACTGCTGGCGTTCGGCTACGACAACGAGATCGGCAACAGCTACATGTCGTGGTCGGCGGGGACACGGACGCGGTTCGTCGAGTGGCTGAAGAAGAAGTACGGCACGCTCGATGCACTCAATACGGCGTGGCAGACGCAGCGCTGGTCGCGCCGCCTCAGCAACTGGGAACAGGTCGCCATTCCCTATAAGTACACGCCCGGCGGTCCGGCGGAACGCTATCTCGATTTGCATCGCTTCTGGTCGGATCAGACCGTCGCGACGCTCGAAGATTTGGACGCGGTGCGCAAGAAAAACGCGCCCGACAAGCCGGCTCTGTCAAACCTTTGGGATACCAGCCCGCGCAAGGGCTTCGATTATCTCGCGAGTTATCGCAAATACGTTTCTTACGGCGCCTGGGGCTTCTATCCCGGCACGCCGGTGAGCGCGAGCTTCGATGTTCGCAGGATGAAGGCAGGTCTCGACACGCCGATCTGGCTCAACGAGTTCACCGTCCCCGACGATAACGGTTACGGCGTTCCCGGCCGCAGCCGCATGTGGGCCTATGTGGGTCTATTGGACGGGGCGCAGGCGCTGCTTGCCTGGACCTTCAATAGCCATCGCGGTGGCGAGGAGCAGGCGCTGTTCGGCCTTCTTGAGCACGACGGAACCTCGCCCTGGAAAATTGACGAGTTCGCCCGCATCGCATCCGAGTTCAAGAAGCTGCAGACCTTCGGCTTCCCGCGGATGGACAAGCCAAAGGTGGCGATCGCCTACTCCTTCGCAAGCGCCGTGGCTTCGGCGCCGTCCTACGGCAGCATGGTGAAGGACTACATCAAGATCCCTTATGCCGATCAGGTCCAAGCCGCCTACGCACCGTTCTTCAACGACAACATCGATGCGGACGTCATCGACGTCGGTCAGGAGGATCTGTCGGTCTACAAGATCGTCGTAGTCGCCGCGGACTACATCATGAACCAGGCCAGCGCCGATGCTTTGCGCAATTACATCAAGAACGGCGGCACGGTGGTGATGACGGGTTATTCCGCCAAAGCCGACGAGAACTCCAACTGGTTCGATACCCCGCTTCCGGGCCGCTTGAGCGATGTCTTCGGGTTGCGTACCAGCGCCTTCGGCCGCAACGCCAAACCGCTGGAAGTGACGTTCGCCGGCAAGGCTTTGCCGCTGACGGACAATTACTACGAGATACTGCATCTCGACACCGCCAAACCGCTGGCGACGTTCACCAACACGCCGGAAAAGACGGTTGCGGTCACGGTCAATCAGTACGGTAAGGGCAAGGCGATCTACGTCGCCACCGCTTCGCAGGAATCGATCCTCGGGCCGGTTCTGCGCACGCTGTATGCCGACCGCGGGATCGTGCGGGGTCCGCAGACGCCGGCTGGCGTCTATGCCCGCGAGGTCGATGGCCGGATACTCTATGTCAACACCACGACCGAGCCGAAGGACATTGCGATCGAGCATCCCATGCACGGAATCCTGACCGACGCCACCTACAAACAATCGATTCATCTCGACCGGTATGGCGTCGACCTGGTCGAGCGGTGAGGGTTGATATCCGTTTCGATGCTCGTCTGGACCGTTTTGCAAGCACATAGTCCGCTGTGCAACATATTTCGGAGCCGGCCGCGAAAGCCTTACAATCTGGTACATAGTTCATACAGATCTTCTCTCTCCGGTCGCTGGCGAGAGAAGGTCTGGTTGCTGCCAAACGAGGCTGCAAGAATTCGCAAGCCGGTAGGATAGGCCCTCCCGTTTGCGTTTGTTGGGCTCCCGTCACGAGCGGGAGCCCGTTTTTTTTGCGAATTTGAGCCGCGCCTGGCGTGTTCTCCGCGCCGCGCGGTTAGGTGACTATGCAGTTCGCGCCGATTTTGTATGAGGAATTTGAGGCGCGAGTTCTTGCGCCATGTAAAAACAAAGCGCTTCGAGAGATCTCGGCGAGCACACCAACGGTGTGGGACTCTCAATTTTTTGGATTCTGGCGAGCAGCAAATTTATCGCCGCCGCTCTACACCGGACAGAGTCCTTCCTGCAAAGCAGCAATCCGCTCTGGAACATTTTTCGAAACACCCGAAGCGGTGGATACAATTATCATATCAACGTCGGCACGCCGAAACTCATCGCAAGGATGAGCATCGACATTTTTGAAATAAGCACGACGAGCATGGAGATCTTGGAAGAGTAAAACGCCCCCGTCTGACAGCGCTTACATTTATGCACAAACACGTGCTCGCGTTGTTGGCAATTATCTCCGGGGCAGTGTGAGGGAGGGCACAAGGAATGAAGTGAGTGTCGGGACGGGTGATGCTGCTTGGCGCAAGACCAGGGGCATGCTTGTCGCTTTGATTGGCCGCATCTGTGCAGTCGTGGCCTGGCCCGTGATGGCCGCGCCGGACTCGTCAATCATCCGACTTGTTGTTCTGAGGGAGTGGCATCGCGCGCGGTGGTTTTCTCGTGCCGATGCCGAACGTAGTCGCAAGACAAATACAGGGCGGCAACTGTCGCCCGGCTGGGAGGGAAATAATGATTCAATTATCAGTATCAAACAGTACCAAGCTCTGGCTATCCGCCAGTGTGTTGGCGATCATGGCGGCCAGCCCTGCGCTGGCGCAGCAACAGATGGAAACGGTGACTGTCACCGGCATTCGCGCCGCGTTGCAGTCTTCGCAATCCATCAAGCAAAATTCGGATCAGGTGGTCGACTCGATCTCTGCGGTTGATATTGGCGCGCTGCCGGACCGCAACGTCGCCGAGGCGCTGCAACGCGTTCCCGGCGTGGTGCTCACGCGCACCACTGCATCGAACGAGCTGGTCGGCATGGGCTCGCTCAACACGTCGATCATGGTTCGCGGCTTGTCGTGGGTGAAGTCGCTGGTCAATGGTCATGATGAGTTCACCGCAGCCGGCGGTCGTACGTTGAGCTTCTCCGATGTATCGGCCGATCTTTTGGTCGGTGTCGATGTCTACAAGAGCCCGACCGCCAAAATGATCGAAGGCGGCGTCGGCGGCGTGGTCGATCTCAAGACCCGCAAACCGTTCGATCAGGACGGACAGACGATCGCCATTTCCGGCGATGCAACCTACGGCGAACTCTCCGACCACATAACGCCGTCGGTCAACGGGCTGTACAGCAATCGCTGGAGCACCGCCATCGGCGAGATCGGGGTCCTGGCTTCGATCGACTGGCAGGATCAACGCAACCGCACCGCTGGTATCCGGCTCGGCGATTACAAGTGCTGGAACGCGGCCGGGACGAGCTATCGCGCCAGCGACAGCGGCTATAGTACCTGCATGGCTCAGAACGTCAGCGGCACGACCGGCAGATTAATGGGGCCGAGCGGCTGGGACTATCGCCAGATCGATGAACACCAGCAGCGCCTTGCCGAAGACCTCGTGCTGCAATGGCGTCCGAGCGACACGCTGGAATTCACGCTCAGCGCGTTGAACTCCTATGCCCACAACGTGAGTGCTGCGCATTACGTGTCCCTGAATATCAGCCATGACCAGCTTGCGGCCGGCAAATTGAACAACGGCACCTGGATGTCCAGCCAGGCGTCGCTGAACGATTTCGATAGCGAAGCCGGCTCGGGGCACAACCGCAACAGCGATTTCAGCTTCAACGCCAAATACACTCCGACGGATGCGCTGGAAATCACCGCCGACGTGCAGTTTGTCGAATCGAGTTCGCCATTCCGGCACATGGGTATCAACACGACGGCACAGGAAAAGCCGACATACACCATCGATGTGTCGAACGGCGATCCGAAAGTCAGCTTCGTAAGCCCCGCTGCCATGGCGAGCCGAGCCAATTACTTCTGGAGCGCGGCGATGGACCACATCGAGTACAATGTGGGCCACTCTATCAACGCCCGCCTCGACGCTACGTACAAGTTCCAGGGCAATGGACTGTTCGGTCTCCTCAAGAGCTTTGATGCGGGCTTCCGCACCGAGCAGAAGCACGCGGTCGCCCGCTCCAATGGCTGGAACTGGGGCGCCTTGACCCAAACCTGGCAGGGCAATGGCTTGGCGTATCTCGACGGCCACGTCACCTGCCAGGCGCTCGACGCCCAGGGCAACAAGACCAATGTTACCATTTCCGGCTGTCCGTTTGCTGCCGCCGACGGCGTCACGTATACGTCCGCCACCGGCACCATGGCGAAGGTCAACGACATGGCCGAATATTTCCAATTCGGAAAAATTCTGGGCAACAGTATGCCGAACCTTTGGGTCGCCGGTAATCAATTGACGGCAATGAATACCGTCGACTCATACAAATTGCTCTCCTCGGTCGAACTGGCTGCCAATGGTAATGAGCAGAACTACAAGCGCTGGATCGGCTTTGCGTCCGAAGTCGGATGCACGGGCGACGATGCGACCTGCCTTGCCGCTTACCAGAACGCGAAAGGCAGCAACAGCTCAGGCAACCGCAGCAACACGACTCAGGAACAGACCTACGCTGGTTATGCGCAGTTCAACTTTGGCCATGACACCTTCCTGGGATACGACATTCCGATCGAAGGCAACATCGGCGTGCGCATCGTCCGCACCGAAGATTCGGTCGGCAGCGGCAAGTTGGTCATGCCCTACCTGAACCGCGATTGCTACGTAGGTCAAGCCTCCAAGATCCATGCTACTCCTAAAGATCTTGACAAGGCGGTCGAAAGTTGCGCCGACTATGATGCGGCGGTGTATTACCTCACCGGTTTGAACCTTAACGGTCTGGCCGCCACGCCAGCGCAACAAGCCCTAATTGACTCCGCCGTAGGCGCGGTGATCGACCGGCCTGCTGTGACCAACGGCTATACCGACATCTTACCGAGCTTCAACTTCATTGCGCATCTGACCGACAAGGTGCAATCGCGCTTGGCATATTCGGAGACCATTGTGCGCCCGGCCTTCGCCGATATGAACGCCAGCGCTTCACTGGGCTACAACTTCTACGACGCGAACTACTACCAGAAAGGCCTGTTCGAGTACGATGCGTCGGGTTCCGGCGGAAACCCGCGCCTGAAGCCGATGCGGGCTAGAAACTATGACGCCAGCCTGGAGTGGTACTTCGCGCCGACGGGCAATGTGACCTTGTCGGTCTTCCACAAGGATCTGTCTGATTACTTCCACTCTGCGACCGTGACGGAAAGCTTCACGCATCCGATCTCGGGCCAGACGATGCAGTTCCAGCACACGACCAATATCAATACCGCCAAAGGCAAGATCGAAGGCTTTGAACTCGGTTACATCCAGTTCTACGATCAACTGCCTAGCTTCTTGAGCGGTTTCGGCATTCAGGCGAACTACACCAAGATCTACAACTCGGGCGGCGTCAACGGGGCAGGCGATATCGGCAACGTAACCTCCTCCGCCAACGCGCAGAGCGGCAAGCTGCCGATCGAAGGTATGTCGAACGACAGCTACAACCTCACGCTGTTGTACGCGAAATACGACATTGATGCGCGCTTGGCGTGGAACTGGCGCAGCCATTACCTGTCATCGACGTCGGATGCCGACACCAAGTTGCCGGTGTGGGTGGAGAACTACGGCCAGCTTGATGGGTCGGTTTTCTATAGCTTCTTGGAGCACTACAAGGTCGGCTTCCAGGTTACCAACATCACGGGAGCCGAATACTATGGCGATAGAGGGTATACGGATTATCACCCGCGGACCTATACGGTCGCCGGCGATCGGAAAATCTCGGTCGTCTTCCGCTCGCTCTTCTAGTCTGGTGAGCTGAGATTTGCCTGTATCAGCCCTCCGGCGGCGACGCCGGGGGGCTTTTTCAGTTATGATGGGCCACACGCTTGGGCGGATCGCTCATGGCAGTCATTTGGGAAATGTTATGAGCCTCGCCGACGACCTCATGACCGGGAAACGCTATTTCGACGCCGGGCAATACGAGGCTGCGCTCTACTGGTTTGAACGTATTCTCGCGCAACGACCCGATCAGCCCGATGCAATGCTGGCGGCCGCTATTACCCTCAACGCGATGGGGCGGGCCGCTGACGCGCTGACAATGTGCGCAAAGCTGCAGTACATCGATAGTAGAAAGCCGGAGTACCATCACGTGGCCGGCGAGGCCTTGCAGCAGCTCGGCCGTATCGCCGAGGCACGCAGCGCGTTCGAACGGGCGATTGCGCTCGCTCCGGCGACGGTGCATTACCATTATGGATTGTCGAAGCTCGTGCGGTTTGGGTCCGGTGATCCTCATCTCGCCGCGCTGGTAGAGCTGGAGAAGGGCATCGACCGGCTGACGGATTTCGAGAAATGCGAACTACATTTCGCGCTCGGCAAGGCCTTCGATGATATCGGCCGCGTCGATGATGCGTTTCGGCACTTTGCCGCCGGCAACGCCGTGCGCCGCCGCCAAGTTCAATACGACGAAGCCATGTCGCGTGGACTTCTGCGCGCGATGGCCGATGCCTTTACGCCGGATGCGATCGCTGCCTTCGAGGGGGCGGGCAACCCGTCCGACCTGCCGGTGTTCGTCATCGGAATGCCGCGCTCCGGCACCACGCTGGTCGAGCAGATTCTCGCCAGCCACCCGCAGGCTTTCGGGGCTGGCGAGCCGATGTATCTGCATCAGCTTTTGGCACAGGGCCATCTTGGGGCCGATTTTCCCGACTCCATGCCGCGATTGAAGCCCGACGACTTTCGGCGCTTTGCCGGCTTCTATGTCACGCGGTTGAAAGCGCTCGCGCCTGAGGCAATGCGCATCATCGACAAGCTGCCGACCAATTTCGTCATCACGGGCCTGATCCATCTGGCGCTGCCCCGCGCGCGTATCATCCATGTCAAGCGCGATCCGCTCGATACTTGTTTGTCGTGCTTTTCCAACTTGTTCTCGCAGCAGATCGACTACAGCTACGACCTTGGTGAACTGGGACGGTATTATCGCGGCTACGCGGCCTTGATGGCCCATTGGCATCGCGTGCTGCCGCCTGGCACCATCCTTGATGTCACGTATGAAAAGCTGATCGCCAATTTCGAATCCGAGGCGCGCCGCATCGTTGCGCATATCGGACTCGAATGGGATCCGGCCTGTCTCGCATTTCATCGGACCAAGCGGGTGGTCCATACGTTGAGCGCCGCCCAGGTGCGCGAACCCATCTACACCCGCGCGGTTGGGCGTGCAGCACCTTATGCTGGCTATCTCGAGCCGCTCCGAAAGGCGCTTGGCGGCGAGGAGTGCCTCTCGATGTTGTGATGGACCTTGCGTCCGGATGCTGCGGGTTGATCGGGAAATTCCGTTCGCGACTTGTTATCCCGGCATAACCCAAGAGATGATCACACGGACGCCGCGATGGTTTCCGCCCTGCCGCGCGCGATGATGGCATAGCGCGTCAGCGCCTCGGTGTCGAAACCCTGGTCGGCGATCGAGTGCGCCACGTGATCGGCGTGGTCTCGCGCGGCTTGGCAGATCTCTTTCACGCGGCGGCGCAAGAACGGAAGGCCGATGGACGTGTCGACGGCAAATTTCTGCCACGTCCTCGGCACGAACTCCTTTAAGTCAGAGACCCCGGCGATTTTCATGGCGAGCGTTTTGTCGATCTCTGGATAGGCGACCGTGCACATCAAGTCGTAGAGCGGGGCAAACGCCACGGCGTTAGGCCGATAGAGCAGGCTGAAGTTCTTGCCATGTGCATCGGCGTTGCCAGCCACCAGATTGAAGAGTGCGGCGTCGAGCAGTTTTAAAATCTCTACGGCCGGCTGGCTCGCCGCCTTGTTCAGAAGGGCAAAGCTGGTCTTGAAGGTCGGGCCGCCTTCGGCAGCATATTTTCGCTCGGGCGTGATGGCGAGTGCCTGGCAGAAATCCTCCTGATGCAGCCGCTGGACCCGCCCGTGTTCGTCGACGTGACGGTCGTAGCGCTTGATCAGCAGATAGGGTCTGTCTTTCGTCTTGCGCGGGATCACCGGCGCGACATCGAGCCCGATCGCGCCCGCGAGTTGCATGACAAAGGCCTCGTTTTCGGTCGAGGCGGGATAGTGCCGAAGCGGCGGCTTCAGGATGTGCGTGGTGGGCTCGCCCGGCTGAGGCAGCGCGATTTGGTCGTCGATTACGACGACGGGAAGCTTCGTCTGCGCACCGGCAAGCGACAAGCGCATTCCCGCGCGGCCGGCGAGGAATGGACGCTTGGGCAAGGTGTCCAGGAGATCGATCAACGCGTTGTCACCGAGCGGCTCACGGGTGCCCGCTCCGTCATAGACGGGCGGTGTCTCGTCTTCCGGCCATAGCGTCAGGGCGCCTGCGATATCTCCGCCAAGCGCTTTCAGAAGTGCAAAATCGTTGCGTTCGGATAGCCCAAGGACCCGGGCCACTTCCTGACGCACGCTTTCTTCCGGCAGCAGGCCGGCGAAAAAGGGTCGTGTCTCTCGCCGGTTAAAAGGGGCTCCGCGTTTGGGCAAAGAACATGAGATGGGCCGCGCCTCTGGATCGGCAAGCCAAGCCGCGTCGTAGCTGAACCCCATGTCGCCATGTTCGTCGAGCGTCAGCCGGCCGACGGTTTTGCCGTCCCACCATATGGAGAGAGCACTCTTCATGACGAGCCTTTCGGAGCAGTCTCACCGAGGAGGGCCAGCTCAAGGCCGAGCGCTTTGAGCACGGTCAGCGTCTTGCCTATTTGTGCGGTCGGCTTGCCGGCCTCCAGATCAACGATGAAGCGTACGCCGACGTTCGCGGCGGCTGCCAGTTGATCTTGGCGCAGGCCCTGCTGGCGGCGCGCGGCGCGAATAGCGGTTCCGAGGTCTTTTGGCGTCATGGCGGATTTCCCGAGCGGGAAAAATGGCAGGGTTGGGCCCGTTTGTCGAGGCCAATTTTACCGATCGGGAATATTAAGGCTAATTGCGGTCTGAGACGCTCAATTATTCCCGAACGGGAA